>NZ_CP193663.1:0-308333 GCF_051106465.1 Streptococcus sp. KHUD_016
AGTTTTTGTAGGCGTTCATCTGGAACTTCCACCATCCCAACGTTTGGATCAATAGTCGCAAATGGGTAGTTTGCCGCCTCTGCTCCTGCTTTTGTAATTGCATTAAAAAGGGTTGATTTACCAACGTTTGGCAAACCAACGATACCTGCTGTTAAAGCCATAGTTTCTCATTCTCCGTTCTCATTTCAATCCCTAACATTATAACACAAAAAGGGAAAACTTGCTAACCCTCTAACTAAGGGTTCTTAGTCAATAATCTTATTCATTTTTCGTTCAAAATCATAGCGACTCATCATGACAAGGTGGTCACAATTGCTACACTTTATTTTAATATCTGCCCCTACACGTGTAATTTCCCAACGATTAGCCTTTTTGCCTGTTGACTTGATGGTACAAGCGTGTGGTTTTTTCATCTCAACAAAATTTCCAACTTGATACATACTACTCTCCTTTTCTTTTTTGATTATATCATAAAAGAGGCGAGCCAGGCTCAACCTCTTTCACTTAATTTGTTCGAACTGGTGTGATAAGCTGCATGAAATCTTCGTCAGTATCTGCTGGCACAAGAGTAAATGGACGAACTGATGAGATAAAGCTAATAGTCACCTTTTCACTATTTAAAGCCTTGAGGGAATCAATCAAGTAAGTTGGGTTAAAACTAATAGTTAAATCATCCCCGGTCACCTGCTCCGTATCGATTTCTTCGTTTACTTTACCAACCTCTGGAGAGTGAACATGGGCGCTAACAACTCCACCTTTAATTTCAAGCTTCACAGTACCATTTTGAGTCGCACTTGATAAGAGACGTGCACGCTCCATAGATTGACGCAAATTAACCACATCAAAAGTAATTGTAGTGTTAAAGTCTGTTGGAATCAAGCGATCTGTATCAGGATAATTACCTTCTAGGAGACGAGTGTAGAAGCTAATATTTTCGCTTCTAAAGAGGATTTGATTATTTGCAAAGAAAATCTCTACAGTTTCAATATCATCTGTAAATACCGCTGAAAATTCGCGTAGAGAGCGGCTAGGAATCACCACATCGAAATCATCACCATTTTTTTCAAGAGTCAATTTCTTCTGGCTAAGGCGATGAGAGTCTGTCGCAACTGTTTTTAGTTCCTTGTGTTGGCTCAAAACAAAATGGACACCAGTCAAAATTGGACGACTTTCTTGCGTACTTGCAGCAAATGCTGTTTCATTGATAATTTTCTTGAGTAGTTTGGTTTCAAGAACCAAAGGTGTGCTAGCTGAAATTTCTTGGATTCGTGGGTACTGTTCGCTATCTTTTCCTTTTAGAGTAATTTCTGATTTGCCACTTGTTAAGACAATTTGTTTTTGTTCAATCTCTTTAAAATCAAGCGTTACATCTGGAAGACTAGATACAACATTGATAAAGAAAGAAGCTTCTAGAAGAATCGAACCCAGAGAAGTGATCAAGAGACCAGCATCTTCATTCTTTTGAGAAATGAAATTTTCAATAGAAATTTGACCGTTTGAGCCAATTAAAGTAATTCCTTCATTGGTAACGTCAATTTTGATTGTTGATAAAATTGGAATAGCATTTTTAGAGCTTATTGCTCGTTTTGTGGTATTTAAGGCTTGTAGAAATAAATTTTTATTAATTGAAAAATGAATCATGGATTCTCCTTTATTTATTTTTAGTATTAGAAAGTTAATAGTAATAATAGAGTGTGTGAATTCTGTGGAAAACTGAGTGCTATTTAGTAAACTTAAGCTTCTAAGCTTGTTTAAAAAATGTGGATAAAAAAGATAAGAAAGGAAAAGTTATCCACAAGCTACTTAATTTTCTTTTTGATTGCTTCTATTTCTAAACGTAAATTATCGTCTTCGTCAATCAAGGATTTGATTTTAGCATGGGCATGAATAACGGTGGTGTGATCTTTTCCTCCGAATTCTTTTCCGATTTTTGGAAGACTGTTATCTGTCAGTTCTCTAGCTAGGTACATGGCAACTTGACGCGCTAAAACGATGTTTTGAACTCGTCTCGTTCCCTTCATTTCTTTGACACTCACTCCATAAAAATTACCAACTTCAGTTTGGATTTTCTCAATTGGAATAACAAGTATCTGGCGGGCGTCTTGCTTACGTGCTCTAATAGCTTCCGCAGCAATATCAATAGTAATATCCTTAATCTTCTTCACTCTGGCAATTAAAGTGATATCGTTGATTGCTCCTTCCAATTCTCGAACATTTGAATCAAATTGACCAGCCAAATATTCCAGAGTATCACTTTGGAAATGGTAATCCAAATGCTCTGTTTTACTTTGAAGAATGGCGATACGTGTCTCAAAGTCAGGAGGAGTGATATTTTGCGTCAATCCCCAGCTAAAGCGCGTGACAAGTCTTTCCTCAAGACCTTCTAGGTGTTTAGGACTTCGATCACTGGTTAGGACAATCTGTTTCTGCTTATCATGAAGAGCATTGAAGGTATTGAAAAATTCTTCCTGGGTCGCGACTTTTTTGCCACTGAGAGATTGGATATCATCGATCAACAAGAGGTCAAGACTACGGTAAGTCTTTTTGAACTTTTCCATTTCTCCAAGTCGCAAGTGTTCAAGAAAGTCATTGATAAAGCTTTCGGCAGGAATGTACTTGACACGCGCATCAGGAATATTTTTCAAAATCTCATTTCCAATCGCATTGAGTAAGTGAGTCTTTCCAAGACCAGGTCCTCCATAGATGAAAAGAGGATTATAGGTCAGAGCTAAATCTTCAGATACCGCTAGTGCAGCAGACACCGCCCAAACATTTCCATCACCTTGAATAAAGTTATCAAAGGTATATTTTTCTTTTAACCCTGTTTCGGAATAGGGAATCGTTGGTAGTGCAGGTGTGTAATCGTAAGTAGAGACACTATTCGTATCATTTACCTGAGGAGATTCTGTGCTCTGAGGTTTAGTGAAAATATAGTGAGGTTTGATTTCAGAATCATAAATTTCAAAACCAGCAGCAATGATAATATCTTTTAATTGCTTTTCCCACACCATTTCCATCTCTGATCTCGGTAGAAATATAGTAGCTGTATTTTCTTCTACTTTGATGAGTTCAGCAGGTGTAGCATAGAAATCATACATAGATCGTGTCAATCTTTCTTGAGCAAATTCTAAAATACGATTCCAAAATTGCTTTTCTTTCAACTAGTTTTCCTCCTTTACTATGATTTTAGTAGTTTAGTGCTAGACTTATTTTACCATAGATAGTAGGATTTTTCCACAGATTGGGGAAAAGAATCCACAATGTTAGTAGTATTTATCCACAGGTTGGGGATAAATAGGAAAATCCTTGATTTAATAGGGTTATTGATAAAAAAATTGGTGGATAAATTTGTGAGTTGAGAAAATAAAAGAACAGCCTTATTTCAGGCTGTTAATAATTCTATCGTATTCTTCTTGACTTGAAAAGGAGATAATAATCTTTCCAGTATCTTTTTTTGAAAGTTTAATTTCTACACTTAAACCGAGTAGTTTTTTTAATTTATCTTCTTCGTCTTTGATGAAAGAATCACTTTTTTTTTGCTTCTTTTGTTTTTTCTCTGTAAGAAGTGCTTCTAGTTTTCTCACAGAGATGTCTTCATTTTTAATTAGTTGAAAGAAATAGTCTTGCTGCTTCTTATCCAAACCAACTAGTGAACGTGCATGCGCTTGAGAAATTTTTCCATTTTCTACTTCAGTTAAGATATATTCTGGTAGGGAAAGCAAACGAATAAAATTAGTGATATAAGGACGAGATTTCCCCATTTTATCTGCTATCTCAGTGTGAGTAAATCCTTTTTCTACTAAAGATTCGTAGGCGCGTGCTTCTTCAACAGGATTTAAATTTTCTCTCTGCAAATTCTCAATGATTGACTGGATCATCATTTCCTGATCTGAGAGGTGCTTTACAACGGCTGGAATAGAGGTCAGACCAGCCAAGAGAGAAGCTCGATATCGTCTCTCTCCTGCAAGGATTTCATAACCAATTACAGGAGATTGACGAACGATGATTGGTTGGATAAGCCCATTTTCTTTGATTGACTGAGCTAATTCCTTTAGTTTATCTGCATCAAATTCTTTCCGAGGTTGGTAAGGATTCTTTTGTATTTCAGAGATAGAAATCATTTCAAATTTTTCCATGATTCTACACTAACATATCTTTTACTTTCTGTAAAGTTTTCTTTACACTGATGTCAATTAAGACTCTAAATCACTAGAATTCTTATCTAGTTTAATTGAGGTTGTTTCCTCCTTACCATTACGGTAGTAGGTTACTTTGATAGTATCTCCAATAGCATGATTGTAAAGAGCGTGTTGTAGGTCTGTTGATGAAGCAATCTCTTTATCGTCAACTTTGGTAATGACATCGTATTTTTGAAGATGTCCATTTGCTGGCATATTGTTTTGAACAGATCGAACAACTACACCTGAAGTGAGGCCACTTGGAATGTTAAGTTTTCTAAGATCACTAGCTCCAACATTTGATAGATTGACCATTTGAATTCCAAGGGCAGGACGAGTTACTTTACCATCACTTTCAAGCTGTTTAATGATATTTTGTGCATCGTTTGAAGGAATTGCAAAACCAAGACCTTCTACAGATGTTCCACCATTACTTGCAATTTTACTTGATGTTATACCAATTACTTGTCCTTGAATGTTTACAAGTGGACCACCAGAGTTACCAGGATTAATGGCCGTATCTGTTTGAATGGCTTTTGTTGAAATAGCTTGACCATCTTCAGATTTTAGAGAAACATTTCGATTAAGACTCGAGATGATTCCCTGTGTAACTGTATTAGCATATTCTGAACCTAGAGGACTACCGATAGCAATCGCTGTTTCTCCAACACTAAGTTGACTTGAATCCCCAAATTCTGCTACTGTTGTAACTTTTTCTGAAGAAATTTTAACGACAGCAATATCAGAGAAGGTATCAGATCCGACAATTTCACCAGGAACCTTGGTACCATCTGCTAAGCGGATATCAACTTTTGAAGCTCCATTGATAACGTGAGTATTAGTTACAAGATAGGCATCTTTATCATCCTTTTTATAGATAACACCTGATCCCTCACTTGCGATTTGTTGATTGTCTGAATCAGAATTAGTTTCATCACCATTAAATACACTACTTTGTCTACTGCTAGAAGAAGAATAAGTAATGATTGAGACAACAGCATCCTTAACTTTATTTACTGCTTGAGTGGTTGAGTTTTCATTTTTATAGGATGTTTGAGTGACAGTGCCAGAATTATTATTCGTAGCTTGATTTCCTTGTTTTTGATAAAGTTGTAATGTTACGAAACTTCCTAAGGCACCACTTAAAAATCCGATTAGAATGATTGCTAGAACTTTAACTCCTTTTTTGTAAAATTTTTGTAAGTGTTTCATAAACGCCTCCGTTTGTTATTTATTTACTCAGATTATAAACCTATTAACTTAATCCAAACTTAAAAGCTTAAAGTTTTACACAAGTTGTGGATAACTCGCTTTATTCTGTGAATTCACTAGTAATTTTGAATGATTTTTTTGTGTATAAGATGTGAAATGAAGTGTGGATATGATAGAATAGAAGAATGAAAATAAAAATTGTAACAGTAGGAAAATTAAAAGAAAAATACCTTAAAGATGGAATTGCTGAATATACCAAACGAATTTCACGTTTCGCCAAATTAGAAATGATTGAGCTCACTGATGAGAAGACACCTGACAAAGCCAGTGAATTAGAAAATCAAAAAATCTTGGAAACAGAAGGTGAAAGAATTCTTTCTAAGGTTGGAGAAAGAGACTTTGTCGTTGTACTAGCCATTGAAGGAAAAACACTCTCCTCAGAGGAATTTAGTAAGCAACTAGAGCAAGCTTCTATCAAAGGATATTCAACACTTACTTTTATCATTGGAGGGAGTTTGGGTCTAGCTCCTGTTGTAAAAAATAGGGCCAATCTTTCTGTCAGTTTTGGACGTCTGACATTACCACATCAGTTAATGAGATTGGTTTTAGTTGAACAAATTTACCGTGCTTTTACAATTCAGCAGGGTTCTCCTTACCACAAATAGAAGATTGACTTAGCTCTTGTTTTTTGATAGAATGGTCATGTTAGGTCTCATAGCTCAGCTGGATAGAGCATTCGCCTTCTAAGCGAACGGTCGCAGGTTCGAATCCTGCTGGGATCAATTTTAGATGCGAAGCTGGGGTAAATCCCAGCTTTTTTCTTAAAAAAGTGCGTTTCAGGTGCAAAAATGTACAGTTGGGAAGAATTTTTTCTTACATGGTCTTCATTTTGTATAATAGGTGTGTAAGTTAACTTACAAGGAAAAATAATACAGGAGATTTCATTATGAAAAATACAGTAAAGTTGGAACAATTTAAAGAGGTAACAGAGGCAGAATTGCAGGAGATTCGGGGTGGAGATTGGAGAATTTCAGAAACAATTCGTAATCTTATTTTTCCAAGAAGAAAGTAATGAAATAAAGGTAGAGAGTAATGGATTTATTTGGATTAGGGATAGCTATTTTTTATTTTATCATTATTAGCAAAATTTATGAATGGATCTGTAAAATAAATAGAAAAGAACAAATTGTTTTTTTCTGTTATACATGCATCTCAGTTTTTATACTTGAAGAAATTATTACACTAGTATTTTCTAATAGTTTTGCTTTGTCTAAATTTTTATTTCCTTTGGTTGTGTACCTTTATTTAAGAAAGTTAAAGAAGTCTGAAAAATACAAAGCTATTTTTATCAGTTTACTATTATCTTTATTATATCACAGTACTCATACTTTTATATCCGTAACCTTATCTTCTATAACAGGAGATGAAGTAGTATTACACTATAAAAGTACATTTCTTTTCGTAGTATTGTTGATGACTTATTTTTCTATTCTAATAATAATTCGTTATTTTCATCTGGATATTAAATATTTTGATAAAGATTATCTGTATCCTTTTTTAAAAAAAGTAATAGTTGCTTTCTTTGGTTTGCATATCTTATTGTTTATTTCAGATATAGTAAGTACAACTCATCATTTAAATAGCTTCGGAAGTATTTTATCAACCATTGTTTTTATTTGCTTGTTATTGATTTTCTTTGCAATGAATTCTCACAAGGTTCAAATTGAAAAAGAGATTGCTCTAAAACAAAAGAAATTTGAACAAAAACATTTACAGACTTATACTGATGAAATTGTGGAGTTGTATAATGAAATTCGAGGTTTTCGTCATGACTATGCAGGGATGCTTGTTAGCATGCAAATGGCGATTGACAGTGGAGATTTACAAGAAATTAACAGGGTTTACAATGAAGTCCTAGTAAAAGCAAATCAGAAATTGAGGTCAGAAAAATATACTTACTTTGATTTAAATAATATAGAAGATTCTGCTTTACGAAGTTTAATTGCTCAATCGATTGTCTATGCACGAAAAAATGATGTAGAGTTTAC
This sequence comes from Streptococcus sp. KHUD_016, assembly GCF_051106465.1. Classification (GTDB taxonomy): domain Bacteria; phylum Bacillota; class Bacilli; order Lactobacillales; family Streptococcaceae; genus Streptococcus. Next base: position 7,439 of record NZ_CP193663.1, read on the forward strand.
ATTGGAAGTAAAGGATATCATTACTAGACTGTCAATAGATTTACTTGATCTTGTTCGTATAATGAGCATTTTATTAAACAATGCTGTTGAAGGGGCTGCAGATAGTTATTTGAAACAAATGGAAGTTGCAGTCATTAAAATGGATTTTGAAACAGTTATAGTTATCCAGAATTCATGCAAAATCACTATGACGCCTTCAGAGGATCTATTTGCCTTAGGTTTCTCTACCAAGGGAAGAAATAGAGGTTTAGGACTTAATAATGTTAAAGAGATTTTAGATAAGTATGACAACATTATTTTAGAAACAGAGATGGAAGACAACACATTTAGACAAATTATTAGATTTAAGAGGGAATTCGAATGAAAGTATTAATTTTAGAAGATGTTATTGAACATCAAGTGAGACTAGAGAGAATATTGAATGAAATCTCGGAAGAATCGAATATTCCTATTTCATATAAGACAACAGGAAAAGTTCGTGAGTTTAAGGAATATATCGAAAATGATGAAGTAAACCAGCTTTATTTCCTAGATATCGATATTCATGGAATCGAGAAAAAAGGCTTTGAAGTGGCTCAGTTTATCCGTCATCACAATCCTTATGCTATTATTGTCTTTATTACTAGTCGATCTGAATTTGCTACCTTAACGTACAAATACCAGGTATCAGCCCTAGATTTTGTTGATAAAGATATCAATGATGAATTGTTCAAAAAACGCATCGAGCAGAGTATTTTTTACACTAAGAGCATGCTGCTTGAAAACGAAGATGTTGTAGACTATTTTGATTACAACTATAAAGGAAATGATTTGAAAATTCCTTACCATGACATTTTGTATATCGAAACCACAGGAGTTTCTCATAAACTTCGGATTATTGGTAAGAATTTTGCTAAAGAATTCTATGGAACTATGACAGATATTCAGGAAAAGGACAAACATACCCAGCGATTTTATTGCTCCCATAAATCTTTCCTTGTCAATGTGGGAAATGTGAGAGAAATTGATCGAAAGAATTTAGAAGTTGTTTTTTATGAAGATCATCGTTGTCCTATTACCCGTTTAAAAGTCCGCAAACTAAAAGATATTCTAGAGAAAAAATCTAAAAAGTGATTGACAATTAGTAAGAAATTGATATAATGGTTATATCTGCTACAGATAGATGGTCCGTTGGTCAAGGGGTTAAGACACCGCCTTTTCACGGCGGTAACACGGGTTCGAATCCCGTACGGACTATTTTATCCGCCATAGCTCAGTTGGTAGTAGCGCATGACTGTTAATCATGATGTCGTAGGTTCGAGTCCTACTGGCGGAGTTAGATAAAAAGAACACCACTGGTGTTCTTTTTTAGTTTACATCACCTAACATTTTCATAAGGAAGTCTGTCATTTCTTGCGGACTTTCTTTTTTTCCGTGAGCAATCCAAGTCTGGCAAACACCAAATAGAGCATTTGTTAGATAAATGCTACTGTATTCTAATTCAATTGGAGTGAGTTGTAGTTTCATAAAGCGTTTCTGAAGGTCGGTGCTAAGCATGATGTGAAGCTTATTTCTCAAGAAATTTTGGATTTCTTTTGTCCCATTTTCAGATAAGAGTGCAGCTAATAGTGGCTCAGACTCTAAATATTCAAACACTTCTAAAATAGCATCTCTTTTGTGATGAGCATGTTTTTGGAAAATATACTCAAAGGTATGAAATAGCATACTTTGGTAGAGTTCAATCATATCATACTTATCCTTGTAGTGAGTGTAAAAGCTGGAACGACTAATTCCGGCTTTTTCTGCTAACTTGACAGTAGAAATTTGATCAAAGGGCTGGTCCATCAATAATTGAACCATGGCATTTTCGATAATTCGTTTTGTTTTTAAACGTTTGTTACTTTCTTTCATAATTCCTCCTTGTGAACAAAAATAGACTATGTGTCTAAAAAAATATTTTTTACCTTGTAATTTAGATTTTTTGATGTATAATCTATTATATCAAAATTTTAGACAATATGTGTAAAAAAGGAGGGAACATGTTTAAAGAATGGAAAGCAATATTTAAAAAACCGACCTTTATCATTGTAATGATAGGGATTTCTTTCATTCCAGCTCTATACAACATTATATTTTTATCATCCATGTGGGATCCATATGGTCAAGTATCGGAGTTACCTGTGGCAGTTGTCAATAAAGATAAGGAAGCTTCTTATAATGGACAGGCAATGACAATAGGTGAAGACATGGTGTCTAATTTAAAAGAAAATAAGGCTTTAGATTTTCACTTTGTTAATGAAGAGGAAGGAGAAAAAGGACTAGAAGATGGTGACTACTACATGGTAGTGACTTTACCAAGTGACTTATCTGAAAAAGCTACTTCTATCCTAACGAATCATCCTGAACAGATGCAGATTGATTATCAGACGTCAAGTGGGCATAGCTTTATTGCAAGTAAGATGAGTGATTCTGCAATGACACAATTAAAACAAACCGTCTCTACTAATATTACTGAAACGTACACTAAGGCTTTATTTCAAAAAATGAATGATTTGAAGTCTGGAATAAATAAAGCAGCTGAGGGAAGTGAACAATTGGCTAATGGAGCCGATCAGTTGGTGACGGGAAGTCAAACGTTGACGACAAGTCTTAATACTCTAGCTAATTCAACTGTAACTTTTTCAACTGGAGCGGATCAATTTACAAAAGGCTTATCTAGCTATGTGTCTGCTATAGAGCAATTACATACTGGTTTAGGAACTTTTAATAGTGGTTTACAAAGTTATACGAATGCTGTCTCACAAGTTGACACTGGACTTGGTCAATTAGCTTCAAAAACTCCTGAGTTGGTGACAGGTGTAAATCAGCTAAATACAGGTATAAAGTCCTATACAGGTGGCGTTTCACAACTGGATACAGGTCTCAATCAATTTTCAGTTGGTGTAAATGCTTATACAAGTAGTGTGAAAGAACTTTCTAACGGAACAAGTCAATTATCCAATCAATCAGATACACTAAGAGATGGAATGGAGCAATTAAATACTGGTATTAAAGAAATTTCAAGTCAATTAGAGTCCTCATCTCAACAAAGTGAAGAAATAGCGCAATTGGCAACAAGCTTAGGAGAACTAAATAAAACACTACAAGCTCTTACAATATCAGATGACACTCAACTGAAAAGTAAATTTTCAGAAGCTTTGCCAAATCTAACAACTCTTGCACAGGATATTGTGACTAAAAGTCAGACAGAACAAGAGAAAACTATTGCTAACCTTCAATCAACAGCTACTTATCAATCGCTTACAGAGGAACAAAAGAAAGAACTGACAGAAGCTATTTCTAAAAATTCTAATTCTACTATTGAGTCAGCAAAAACAATTTTAACGACAGTAGGAGGATTAAAAGAAAGTATAGAGAATTCAGAACAACAAGTATCTAATCTATCTGATGTGCAGACGAAAGCAAATCAACTCTTACCTGCAGCATCTAGCTCCTTGACAACCTTGTCAAATGGATTTACAACATTACAAACTTCTGTAAATAATCAGTTAGTTCCTGGAAGTCAGTCAATTGAAAAAGGTGTTGTAAACTATACTAAAGGACTGGATACTATTTCTATAGGTGCTAATCAACTAAGTGAAAAGAATGCAAGTTTAACAACTAGTCTAGATAAATTAGTTTCTGGATCAAGTAAGTTGACAGAAAATACATCAACCTTGACAGCTGGAGTAGATGCGCTAGCTGGAAAAACTCCAGAATTAGTATCAGGTATAGAAAGTTTGTCATCTGGTTCTGCTCAATTGAATAATAAGAGTCCAGAGCTGATAGCAGGTATTACTACATTACAATTTGGCTCTGGCCAATTAACAGACAAATCAACACAGTTACTTTCTGCAGCATCTCAACTAGGAAGTGGCGCTATGAAGATTGCAGATGGTGCTGGAAAACTAGCAGATGGTGGAACAACCTTAACCTCTAGTCTTGAAGATTTACAGACAGGAGTTGATTCATTAGGACAAGGATTAGGTAATGCAAATACTCAACTTAAATCAGCTTCGACAGAATCTAAAAATGCAGAAACATTATCTGAACCTCTAGTTCTTTCAAAAACAGATAACGACCAAGTTCCTGTGAATGGGATTGCCATGGCTCCTTATATGATATCAGTTGCTCTTTTTGTTGCTGCTATATCTACCAATATGATTTTTGCTAAGTTGCCTTCTGGACGTCATCCAGAGAGCCGTTGGGCTTGGTTGAAGTCTCGTTCTGAAATAAATGGGATTATAGCTGTCTTAGCAGGTGTTTTAGTTTATGGAGGTGTCCATCTTATTGGATTGACTGCGAACCATGAGATGAGGACCTTGATTCTAATTGTAATCACAAGTTTAGCTTTCATGTCTATGGTGACAGCTTTAACAACTTGGAATAACCGTATAGGAGCTTTCTTCTCTCTTATTTTACTTTTATTACAGTTAGCATCAAGTGCAGGGACCTATCCCCTTGCTTTGACAAATGATTTCTTTAAAGGTGTCAATCCTTGGTTACCAATGAGTTACTCTGTATCAGGTTTACGACAAACAATCTCTATGACAGGAAATATTCATCATCAAGTGATTTTCCTTATTATAACTCTAGCTTTCTTTACTGCTTTAGGTATGCTAGCTTATCAACCTAAGAAAATGGAAGAAGATTAAAAAGATTGGCCAAGGAATTGGTCAATCTTTTTCTGTCTTAGATAAATTTCGTCTGTGATTATAGATCCCAAAAAGAAGAAGGGCAGTTAGTGAGCAGGCTGCTCCAATAACAAAACCATTGGGTATAAAGGAAAGTGTAATGGTGCCTTTTCCCTTTGGAACATCAACTTTCATAAAACCAGTCTGAGCCTGCTTGATTTCAAGTTTTTTCCCATCTTGGAATGCAGACCAACCTTTGTCATAAGGAATAGTGAAGAAAATAGAAGTATCTTGTTTTACTTCATATGTAGCAAATACTTTATTTTTAGAGGTGGATACTTCTACAGGTTGTTCTTTAATCTTTTGAATTGCCTCAGTAAGAGCCTGAGTATCTAAACGATAGAAGGTTGGAGATTCAAATGACACCTGAGAATTTCTAGGGAAACTAACACTGATATTGAAAGTTTTTTGTTCTTCAGTATAACCCAAATTAAAGAAATTAAATGCATTGTCATTTGTAAAAGTCTTTTTTTCACCGTTGACAATGATGTCAACTTTCTTTTGTTTATCATTCGTAAAATGAAGATTTGAAAAAGAGAGATAGACTTGGCTATTTTGAGGAACCTCAATTTGATAATCAATCTTTGCATCTTCATTCGCAGAACCTGTGATGCTCGTTAAACCATCTGAAGTATCTGTTTTATCAGATGCTATTTGGGAGAAGTAATCTAAGTTGAGATTAGCAAGCTGGTTTATAAATAAAGCCTGATTATCTAAAGTGTGATTGTTAAAGTTTACATCTTTGTAAATAGATTGAGTGGCAAAGGCAATGGGTAAAGAGAGTTGATTTTTATATAAGGTTAAATGATCCTTTTGATAAATCTCTTGAAAGCCATACTTATCAAGTGAAGTTTCAGAAATATTGTACTGGATTCCAAATAAACTGTCTGCTAAAAGACTGTTATTTACATAACGGAGATTGAGGTTGGTTCCAGAGGATTTGAATCCCAGTTTATCCAAACTAGTGCTAGCTGAGCGATTTCGTACAGACGAAAATTGAGAGATTCCATTGTAGTTAAATTTCATACTGTCATTCCCAGTCTGAATTTGCAGTTTTTCAGTACGTGTAAATGGATTGTCAATTTGGTTTAGAATGGATTCCATAGCAGTGATATCTCTATTATAGGCGCTACGAGAAGCAAAGGCCCATTCTTTAGCTATTCCTTCTATTTGAGATGAAGCATTTAAGCTTATCTCAACTGTTATAAATAAAGACAAAAGAATTGCAAATAGATTTACAGAGATAAATTTTCTAATGACTGCAAGAAGTAAAAGAGCATAAACTAGTAGAAATTCAAGAGTGAGTAGGATATTCAAATCAGTTAAAAAAGAATAGTGTGATTTAAAATAGACAGTGGCCAAAAATCCTGTTAGTACAAGAAAAAGTGAGACAAATAGATTCCATAGCTTCAGTTCTTTCAGACGATTTAAGACTTCTGCTGCAGTATAAATTAACAGAGTGGAAAAAATCCAAGCATAGCGATGCAAAAACATATTCGGGGTATGCATCCCTTGCCAAAATAAATCAAGTGCCTCTATGTAAAAGCCTGTTATTAAAAAAGTAAAAAAAATTGCATAGATAAGTTTCACGTGAAACCTTATGGATTTTATTGTGAAAAATAGAATGGTTAAAATAAAAGGAAGCAATCCAACAAAAATCATTGGTATGGATCCATACTTAGTTGTATCAAAAGATCCAATGAATTGTTTTGCGAAAATATCTAGATACCAGCTACTTTCTGTTTTTAATTTTGTGATGGCAGTTAACTTCTCCCCATGAGTTTGTAAATCAAACAGTGTAGGAAGGGTCATAATCAAACTAGCCATTCCTGCTAAAAAGGAAGTGATAATAAAATCTATAAAAGATGATTTTCGAGTTTTAAAGTCCCAAGAAATTTGGCAGAGATACCAGAAAATAAGAAACAATGCTGTCATATACCCAAAATAATAATTTTGAATAAATAAGATTGACAAACTTGTAAAGTATAGTAGGCGCTTCTTTTGTGTTATAAGTAGGTGTAAACCAGTTATAATTAAAGGAATCAAGATAAAAACATCTAGCCAGGTTTTAATCTCTAACTGACTGACAGTGAAGCTCATTAAAGCATAGGAAGTAGATAAGGCAAGTTTTAAAAATTTTGGGATATCTTTAAATAATCTATTTAGACTAAAGAAGGTTGATAGACCAATAAATCCAAATTTTAATAGAGTGGTCAGATAAACAGCATCTGGCATATTCGACAGATTAAAAAAGTAAACCAGAGGTGAGAGAAAACTACCCAAGTAATAACTAGATAGAGCATAGAAATTCAGTCCGAGGCCACTTGTAAAGGTGTAAAACAAACTACCATTTCCATGTAAAATATTTCGTAAAGCCACATCAAAAATAACGTATTGATGGAAACCGTCTCCTAATAGTGGAGATATATCGCTATTCCAGTAGATACCTTGAGTTAGGTATACTCCAGTCATAATTACTAAAGGAATGATGAAGGAAACAAAATAGGTCCAATATGTTTTAAAAAATGATTTCATGTTACCTCGTAGAATGATAGAAAACTCAGTTGGTTACCCCAACTGAGTTTTGAAGTCTTATTTAATCTTTCCAAAGTTCTTTAACTTTTGCTTGTACTTCTGCATTTTCTAGGAATTCATCATAGGTTTCATCGATACGATCAATGACGCCATTCTTAGACAAAACAATAATATGGTTTGCTAAAGTTTGAATGAACTCGTGATCATGACTAGCAAAGATGATTGATTCTTTAAAGTTTTTCAATCCATCGTTCAAGCTTGAGATAGATTCCAAGTCCAAGTGATTTGTTGGATCATCAAGTACAAGGACATTTGATTTCAAGAGCATGAGTTTTGAAAGCATGACACGTACTTTTTCTCCCCCTGACAAGACGTTTACAGTTTTGTTAACCTCATCTCCAGAAAAGAGCATACGACCAAGGAAACCACGTAGGAAGGTATTGTCATCTTCTTCTTTACTTGCAAATTGACGCAGCCAGTCAAGGATTGACTCTCCTCCTGCAAAATCAGCCGAGTTGTCTTTTGGCAAGTAAGAACGGCTAGTAGTAACTCCCCACTTGACAGTTCCTTCATAGTCGATGTCACCCATAATTGCACGAATTAATGCAGTCGTTTGGATGTCATTTTGTCCAATAAGAGCTGTCTTATCACCTGGACGCAAGATGAAACTAATATTGTCTAGGATAGTTTCGCCATCAATCTTTACAGTTAGATTTTCTACTGTCAAGAGATCATTACCAATCTCACGTTCTGCTTTAAAGTTGATAAATGGGTATTTACGACTAGAAGGAACAATCTCTTCTAATTCAATCTTGTCAAGCATTTTTTTACGAGACGTTGCTTGTCTTGACTTAGAAGCGTTGGCAGAGAAGCGAGCAACGAATTCTTGCAATTGCTTAATTTTTTCTTCTGCCTTGGCATTACGGTCTGCTAGCAATTTAGCAGCAAGCTCAGAAGATTCCTTCCAAAAGTCGTAGTTTCCGACATAGAGTTTGATTTTTCCAAAGTCAAGGTCGGCCATATGAGTACATACTTTGTTTAAGAAGTGACGGTCATGGGATACAACGATAACGGTGTTATCAAAGTCAATCAAGAAGTCTTCTAGCCAAGTAATCGATTGGATATCTAAACCATTGGTTGGCTCGTCCAAAAGAAGAACATCAGGTTTACCAAATAAGGCTTTAGCAAGGAGAACCTTCACTTTTTCACCATTAGACAATTCGCTCATGTTTTGATAGTGCAATTCTTCTGGAATGTTTAGGTTTTGAAGTAATTGAGATGCTTCACTTTCTGATTCCCAACCTCCAAGTTCAGCAAATTCACCTTCAAGTTCAGCTGCACGAACACCATCTTCATCGGAAAAATCTTCCTTCATGTAAATGGCATCTTTTTCTTTCATGATGTTGTAAAGTTTTTCATTTCCCATAATGACGACATCAATAACTCGCTCATCTTCATAGTCAAAATGATTTTGACGGAGAACAGAGAGACGTTCATCTGGACCAAGAGAGATGTGACCAGTTGTTGGCTCGATATCACCAGCTAAGATTTTTAAGAATGTAGACTTCCCAGCACCATTAGCACCAATTAATCCGTATGTATTTCCTTCTGTAAATTTGATATTGACATCATCAAAAAGTTTGCGATCACTAAAACGTAGTGAAACATCAGATACTGTAAGCAATGTTTTTCTCCTATAATATGTAATATATTTATTCTACTAGAAAAGAGAGAAATATTCAAATTTTTGTTTGTCAATTTTGTGTCAATTAAGTTTACAGGTTTATTTACAATGAGTTAGTTGTTTGATTTTAATAATTTTCTGTTATTTTAACAAAAAAATGCTATAATTGAAGAGACCATTTCGAAGGAGAAAAAAATGACAAAACCCATTATTTTAACAGGAGATCGCCCAACAGGAAAACTGCATATTGGACATTATGTTGGGAGCCTTAGAAACAGAGTATTACTTCAGGAAGAAGACAAGTATGAGATGTTTGTTTTTTTGGCGGACCAACAAGCATTGACAGATCACGCCAAAGATCCTCAAACGATTGTAGAATCGATTGGGAATGTTGCCTTAGATTACCTAGCAGTTGGATTAGATCCAAGTAAGTCAACTATCTTTATTCAAAGCCAAATCCCAGAGTTGGCTGAACTATCTATGTACTATATGAATTTGGTGTCACTAGCTCGTTTGGAACGAAATCCGACAGTAAAAACAGAGATTGCTCAAAAAGGGTTTGGAGAAAGTATTCCGACAGGATTTTTGGTTTATCCGATTGCGCAAGCAGCAGATATTACTGCCTTCAAGGCTAATTATGTTCCTGTTGGGACAGATCAGAAACCAATGATTGAGCAGACTCGCGAGATTGTTCGTTCTTTTAACAACGCATATAACTGTGATGTCTTGGTGGAACCGGAAGGTATTTATCCAGAAAATGAGAGAGCAGGACGTTTGCCTGGTTTAGATGGAAATGCTAAAATGTCTAAATCCCTTAATAATGGTATTTATCTAGCTGATGATGCGGATACGTTGCGTAAAAAAGTCATGAGCATGTATACTGATCCAGACCATATTCGGGTTGAGGATCCAGGTAAGATTGAAGGAAATATGGTTTTCCATTATCTAGATGTGTTTGGTCGTCCAGAAGATGCTCAAGACATTGCAGATATGAAAGAACATTATCAACGTGGTGGTCTTGGTGATGTGAAGACGAAACGTTATCTACTTGAAATATTAGAACGGGAACTTGGCCCTATTCGTGAGCGCCGTATCGAATTTGCTAAGGATATGGGAGAAGTGTACAATATGCTTCAAAAAGGTAGTGAGAAAGCGCGTGAGGTTGCGGGGCAAACTCTATCTGAAGTTAAGGGAGCAATGGGACTAAATTATTTTAAATAATAGATAAAATATGAATCGTAAAACTATCTCTTCCATAGGATCACAGGGATAGTTTTTTTATGATTTCTACCATAAATATAATTGACAAATTTTCATAGAATGGTATGATAGATACAATACAAAAAGAGTCAAGCTCAAAAAGAAAGAAAAGAGGAAACTTCAATGTCTAATTGGGATACTAAATTTTTAAAAAAAGGTTTTACCTTTGATGATGTATTGCTAATTCCAGCAGAAAGTCATGTGTTGCCTAATGATGCAGATTTAACAACAAAATTGGCAGATAATCTGACTTTAAATATCCCAATTATAACAGCCGCCATGGATACAGTCACAGAAAGTCAAATGGCTATTGCTATTGCTCGTGCGGGTGGTCTTGGAGTAATCCATAAAAATATGTCTATTGCGCAACAGGCAGATGAAGTTCGTAAGGTAAAACGTTCTGAAAATGGTGTTATTATTGATCCATTCTTCTTGACTCCAGAACACACGATTGCTGAAGCAGATGAACTGATGGGACGTTACCGTATCAGTGGTGTTCCAGTTGTGGAGACACTTGAAAATCGTAAATTGGTTGGTATTCTAACAAACCGAGATCTTCGCTTTATTTCAGATTACAATCAACCAATCTCAAACCATATGACCAGTGAAAATCTTGTCACTGCCCCTGTTGGTACAGATCTTGCAACAGCTGAACATATTCTTCAAGAACACCGTATTGAAAAACTTCCTTTGGTTGACGAAGAAGGCCGTCTTTCTGGCTTGATTACTATTAAGGATATTGAAAAAGTTATTGAGTTTCCAAATGCTGCCAAAGATGAATTTGGTCGTCTTCTAGTTGCTGGTGCGGTGGGTGTCACTTCAGATACATTTGAACGTGCAGAGGCTCTCTTTGAAGCAGGGGCTGACGCAATTGTTATTGATACTGCACATGGTCACTCTGCTGGGGTTCTACGTAAAATTGCTGAAATTCGTGCTCACTTCCCAGATCGCACTTTGATTGCTGGTAATATTGCAACTGCAGAAGGTGCGCGTGCTCTTTATGATGCGGGTGTGGATGTTGTCAAAGTAGGGATTGGACCAGGTTCTATCTGTACTACTCGTGTGATTGCAGGTGTGGGTGTCCCACAAGTGACAGCAATTTATGATGCGGCAGCAGTTGCGCGCGAATATGGTAAAACAATCATTGCTGATGGTGGAATCAAGTACTCTGGAGATATTGTAAAAGCCCTTGCTGCAGGTGGAAATGCAGTTATGCTTGGTTCAATGTTTGCTGGAACAGATGAAGCACCAGGTGAAACGGAAATCTTCCAAGGACGTAAGTTTAAGACTTACCGTGGTATGGGATCAATCGCTGCAATGAAGAAAGGTTCAAGTGACCGTTACTTCCAAGGTGCGGTCAATGAAGCAAACAAACTCGTTCCAGAAGGAATTGAAGGCCGTGTTGCCTATAAAGGCGCAGCAGCTGATATTGTTTTCCAAATGATTGGTGGTATTCGCTCTGGTATGGGTTACTGTGGTGCAGCTAACCTTAAAGAACTACATGATAATGCACAATTTATTGAAATGTCTGGGGCTGGTCTAAAAGAAAGCCATCCTCATGATGTACAAATCACTAATGAAGCACCAAACTACTCTATGTAAGTAGTAAAAAAGAACTCCTGATTTTCAGGAGTTCTTTTTGTTTACAAAGTTGTCAATGTTGATTTACAGAAATTTTACCATTTTGAATATTGAAAATACTAAGGTTTTCTGGTAAATTTTGCAAGTGGTCTAAACTTGTTGTTGTGATAAAGGTTTGGATAGATTGAGAAATAGTTTCTAGTAATTTTAGTTGCCGTGTATTGTCAAGTTCGCTCATAACATCATCAAGCAGTAGTATCGGAGACTCGTTTGTAATACTTTCCATTAGTTCAATCTCTGCTAGTTTGATAGAAAGTACTAGACTACGATGTTGACCTTGGCTTCCAAAACTAGCGTCCATTCCATTGATATAAAAAGAAATATCATCTCGATGAGGGCCAACTCCAGTATTCTTTTTAAATAAATCTCTGGATCTGCTTTTATCCAAAGCCATTTTAAAAGAACTTGTTAGCTGTTCTTCATTAGTGAAGTTGACAGATGATTGATAAGATATTGACAGCTCTTCTAATTCATTTGAAATTTCTAAGTGTTTTTTTTGACCAAATTTCTCTAAGTCTTTAATGAATTTTATCCGATGCTTTATAACACGACACCCATACTCTACTAGCTGATCGTCTAAGACTGACAGAAATGTATCGTCAATCTTCTGGCTGGATTTTAGATAAGTATTTCTCTGTTTGAGTATATGATTGTAGTTTGACAAGTCTGACAAGTAGATTGGTTTTATTTGTCCCAGTTCAATGTCTATAAACTTTCGACGGACAGAAGGCGCTCCTTTAATTAGCTGGAGATCTTCAGGTGCGAAGAGAACCACATTCATATGTCCGATGTAGTCAGAGAGGCGAGCTTGTTTTAAGTGATTGACTTTAGTCACACGCCCTTTTGGTGTTAAATCAATTTCTAGAGGGATAGAGCCTGTTTTTTTCTGTAGCAAGCCAGAAAGATGGAGTTGTTCTTCATCAAAATGAATGAGATTTTTATCTGTACGAGTCCGATGACTACGTGTCAAGGCCAAGAAATAGATTGCTTCTAGAATATTGGTTTTTCCTTGTGCATTTTGACCTAGAAAGACATTTAATTTTGGATTGAAATCAATTTTTGCCTCTTTGTAGTTTCGAAAGGTTTTAATTGTTAAATGTTGGAGCCACATGGTTATCTTCCTGGAAAACGTGGAACTTGTTTGGTTTTAGGCGATGAAGAAGTTTTTTGTTTTTCTTTCTTGACACCTTTATTCATCTCTTTGACAAGTTTAGCAATTCGCTCTTTCTCAATCTTATCTGCTTGATACTCTTCTTGCTCTTTTAAACTTGGTTTTGTCAAGGTGATGTCAATCTTTAAATCAGGAATGTCAATCGTATCTCCAATACGGATTTTTTTCCCACGTCTACTTTCTAACTCGCCATTAAAGTAAACTTGATGATCTATTAAAAAGGATTTGATAGCACCACCGCTGTGTATAATTCCAATCTCTTTTAGGAGGGCTTGGAGTGTAATAAATTCTTCAAATAATTTGTATTCCATAATTCACCTCAATCTTTGGTATTATACCATATTTTCCTTGAAATAGCTGAAGGAAAGTTAGCTGAAATGAAAACGGTTTTACTCTTTAAAGCTATAAAGAGAACAAGAAAAATTTTGATTTTCGTGGTATAATAGAACTCTATATGTAAGGAGGTAAGGTATGGAATTAGTGCCTGGAATTTCAGCACATTTTGTTCAATCCAAAAAGTTTAAAACAAATAAGATCACCATTCGTTTTACTGCTCCCTTATCTCTTGAAACAATAGCAGGACGTATGTTGAGCGCGAGTATGTTGGAGACGGCAAATCAAGTTTACCCAACATCTCAAGTATTTCGCAGATACTTGGCAAGTTTATATGGAACAGATATTTCCACAAGTGCTTATCGTAGGGGACGGGCACATATTCTTGACTTAACGTTTACTTATGTGAGGGATGATTTTTTAAGTAAAAAGAATGTCTTGACTTCTCGAATTTTGGAATTGGTGAAACAGACTTTATTTGCTCCCTTAGCTCAAGATGGTGCTTTTGAGCCAACTTTATTTGAAATTGAAAGAAAACAGTTATTGGCTAGTTTAGCTACTGATATGGATGATTCATTTTATTTTGCTCATAAGGAGTTGGATAGCTTGTTCTTCCATGATGAGCGTCTTCAATTGAGATACAGTGATTTACGAAATAGCATTTTAAGTGAGTCTCCGGAAAGTAGCTACACTTGCTTTCAAGATGCTCTGAAAAATGATTGTATTGATTTCTTTTTCTTAGGTGATTTTAATGAAGTAGAAATTGCAGAATCGCTGAAGTCATTACCCTTTACAGCTAGAGAGAACGGCATCACTATCCAGTACCATCAATCTTATTCGAATGTCCTACGAGAGGGAATGATTCAGAGGAATGTTGGGCAATCCATTTTGGAATTGGGTTATCATTCTCCTGTAAAATATGGTGATGATGAGCATTTGCCCATGCTTGTGATGAATGGTTTGTTGGGTGAATTTGCACATTCGAAACTTTTTACAAACGTTCGTGAAAATGCTGGAATAGCCTATACAGTCTCGAGTCAATTGGATTTGTTTAGTGGTCTGTTAAGGATGTATGCGGGTATTGATAGAGAAAATCGAAATCAGGCTAGAAAAATGATGAATCATCAATTGCTAGATCTGAAAAAGGGTAACTTTACAGATTTTGAACTTGAACAAACCAAGGAGATGATTCGACGATCTTTGTTGATGGCTCAAGATAATCAACAGACCCTAGTTGAAAGAGTCTATTTGAATGCTCTATTGGGGAAATCAAGCTTTGACATTGATCGATTGGTGGCAAAATTAGAGAGTGTTGATAAAGAAGCTGTCTGTAAAGTTGCCAACAGTTTGAAGTTACAAGCGATTTACTTTATGGAAGGAGTAGAATGACAAAGGTTACTTTTGAAGAAAAATACTATTCTGCTGTAAAGGAAACAGTCTACAAAACACAATTGTCAAATGGGTTGACAGTTTCTTTACTTCCTAAACAAGATTTCAATGAGGTTTATGGGATTGTAACGGTTCAATTTGGTTCTGTAGATGCAACTTATACAAGCTTGGAAAAAGGTTTACGTCATCATCCAGCAGGAATTGCACATTTTCTTGAACATAAATTGTTTGAAAGAGAAAATTCTGAGGATATAATGGCTGCGTTTACTCGATTAGGTGCGGACAGTAATGCCTTTACAAGCTTTATTAAGACCAGCTATCTTTTTTCAACAATTGACCATCTATTAGAGAATTTAGATTTGCTAGATGAGTTAGTCGGAGATGTTCATTTTACTGAAGAGTCTGTTTTGAGGGAACAGGCTATTATCCAGCAAGAACGAGAAATGTACCAAGATGATCCAGACTCACGTTTGTTTTTTTCAACATTAGCCAACCTTTATCCTGATACTCCTTTAGCGACAGATATAGTTGGAAGTGAAAAATCAATTTCTGAGATTCAAGTTTCAAATTTAAAAGAGAACTTTACAGATTTTTACAAACCTGTCAACATGTCACTGTTTTTGGTTGGAAATATTGATGTAAAAGTTGTTGAGGAATACTTTTCGAAAAAGGAAAAGAAGACTCTAGAACAGTTTACAGTTACAAAAGAGCAACTACCCTTACAGCCTGTGAAGCAAACAGATAGTCTTCGGATGGAAGTTTCTTCACCCAAACTTGCTGTTGCGATTAGAGGTAATGGGCAAATAACAGAAGCTGAGTCTTATCGTTACAATATTTTATTGAAATTACTATTTACGATGATGTTTGGTTGGACTTCTGATCGTTTTCAAAGGTTATATGAGACTGGGAAGTTAGATGCGTCATTGTCACTTGAGGTTGAAGTCAACAGTCGCTTTCATTTTGTGATATTGACAATGGACACCAAAGAGCCTGTTTCTCTGTCGAATCAATTTCGTAAAGCGATTCGTCAGTTTAGTAGTGATGCGGATATTACAGAGGAACATTTAGATCTTGTTAAGAGTGAGATGTTTGGGGAATTTTTCAGTAGCATGAACTCTTTGGAATTTATTGCAACTCAATACGATCCGATGGATCGCGGAGAAACAATTTTTGATTTTCCGAAAATTTTACAGGAAATTACTTTGGAGGATGTTCTAGAAGCTGGACATCGTTTGATTGATAATGGTGATCTAGTTGATTTTACAATCTTTCCAGCTTAAAAGATGACTAATACTAGAAAGAAGGAATGGTACGTATGAGAAAAAAAACAATTGGCGAGGTTCTACGTTTAGCTAGAATTAATCAGGGATTGAGTTTAGAAGAATTGCAGGAAAAAACTGAAATTCAGTTGCATTTTCTAGAAGCTATGGAGGCAGATGATTTTGATCAACTTCCTAGTACCTTCTATGCTCGTTCTTTTTTAAGAAAATATGCCTGGGCAGTAGAGTTAGATGAAAGAATTGTTTTGGATGCATATGATTCAGGTAGTATGATCACTTATGAAGAGGTAGATGTCGATGAAGAAGACTTGTCTGGTCGCAGACGATCAAATAAGAAAAAAACGTCTTATCTCCCCTTGTTTTATTTCGTTCTATTTGCTTTGTCAATTTTAATTTTTGTCACTTACTATGTTTGGAACTACATCCAAACTCAGCCAAGTCCTTCTTCAGCTAATTATAGTGTTGTGAGTTCAACTAGTTCCACAACCTCATCTAGTTCATCTTCTAGTAGTCAGACGTCTAGCTCGTCTTCTACTACGGAATCAACTATTACAGTGTCAGGCGAAGGAAACCGCATTGAAGCTCGGTATAAAACGAGTAAGGAAATCGCTACTGTTCAACTGGCAGTATCAGATGCAACTAGTTGGGTAAGTGTTTCAGGAAGTGAGCTGGAGGGTGGTGTGACACTATCCGCAGACAATAAGAATGCAAAAACAACAGTTTCAACTAAGAACCCCGTTACCATTACTTTAGGTGTAGTGAAGGGAGTTACTGTGACTGTGGACAATCAAACGATTGACACCTCGAAGCTGACAACTCAGACTGGAACTGTGACACTTACATTTACTACAGATTAAGGAAAAATCAATGAAAAAAGAACAAATTCCTAATGTATTAACTATTGGTAGAATTCTCTTTATACCTCTCTTTATTCTTATTTTGACTTTGGGCCATTCACAAGGCAGTCATTTGCTAGCAGCGATCATCTTTGCAGTTGCTAGTATAACGGATTATCTTGATGGTTACCTTGCTCGTAAATGGAATGTGGTTAGCAACTTTGGAAAGTTTGCAGATCCAATGGCGGATAAGCTGTTGGTTATGTCAGCTTTTATCATGTTGATTGAGTTGGGTATGGCCCCAGCTTGGGTTGTTGCTATTATCATCTGTCGTGAACTTGCTGTGACAGGCCTACGTCTGTTGCTCGTTGAGACAGGAGGAACAGTTCTGGCGGCAGCGATGTCTGGGAAAATCAAGACCTTTAGTCAAATGTTTGCCATTATCTTTTTGCTCTTACATTGGAATTTAATTGGGCAACTGTTGCTTTATATCGCTTTGTTTTTCACTATCTACTCTGGTTATGATTATTTCAAGGGTAGCGCTCATCTATTCAAAGGGACATTTGGTTCGAAATGAAATCGATTATTGAAGTAAAAGATCTGTCTTTTCGATACAAAGAAGATCAAGAGTATTATGATGTTAACAGCGTTACGTTTCACGTGAAACGTGGGGAGTGGCTCTCAATCGTAGGCCATAATGGGAGTGGGAAGTCAACAACTATTCGTTTGATTGATGGCTTGCTTGAAGCGGAGTCTGGAGAAATCTGGATAGATGGCCAATTGCTATCCTCGGAGAATGTTTGGGACTTGCGTCGTCAAATTGGTATGGTTTTTCAAAATCCAGATAATCAATTTGTTGGGGCAACTGTTGAAGATGATGTTGCCTTCGGTCTAGAAAATCAGGGACTTCCTCGTGAAGAAATGAAGAAAAGAGTGGCTGAATCTTTGGAGTTAGTAGGTATGCTAGACTTTAAGAAGAGAGAACCAGCCCGCTTATCTGGTGGACAAAAACAACGGGTGGCCATTGCAGGAGTTGTTGCCTTGAGACCTGCTATTTTGATTCTGGACGAGGCTACAAGTATGTTGGATCCCGAGGGGCGCAGAGAACTGATTCAGACAGTTCAAGAGATTCGAAAAGACTATCAGATGACAGTTGTCTCCATTACGCATGACTTGGAAGAAGTTGCGATGAGTGACCGTGTCCTGGTCATGAAAAAAGGCCAAGTGGAGTCAACCAGTAGCCCAAGAGAACTTTTTTCTCGGGACGACCTTGACCAGATAGGCTTAGATGATCCCTTTACGAATCAATTGAGAGAATCTTTGAGAGAGACAGGCTATCAGTTGCCAGATGGTTATTTGACAGAAGGAGAGCTAGAGGACAAGTTATGGGAATTACTCTAGAAAATGTGAGCTTTACCTATCAAGAGGGGACTCCCCTATCTTCATCAGCCTTGACTGATGTTTCCTTGGCGATTGAGGACGGCTCCTATACAGCTTTGATAGGACATACAGGTAGTGGGAAATCGACGATCTTACAGCTTTTAAATGGCCTATTGCTTCCAAGTAAGGGTTCTGTTCGAGTTTTCGATACCGTCATTACTCCTACATCAACAAATAAAGAAATTCGACAGATTCGAAAGCAAGTCGGTCTAGTGTTTCAATTTGCTGAAAATCAGATTTTCGAAGAAACTGTTTTGAAAGATGTTGCGTTTGGACCACAAAATTTTGGAGTTTCTGAGGAAGAAGCACAGGAAATTGCGCGTGAAAAGTTAGCCTTGGTGGGCATTGATGAGTCACTCTTTGAGAGGAGTCCATTTGAACTTTCGGGTGGTCAGATGAGACGTGTGGCCATTGCAGGGATACTAGCCATGGAGCCTACTGTCTTGGTTTTGGATGAGCCAACAGCAGGGCTAGATCCTCTGGGCAGAAAAGAATTGATGACCCTGTTTAAAAAACTTCATCTTTCTGGAATGACAATCGTCCTGGTAACGCATTTGATGGATGATGTAGCTACGTATGCTGATCAGGTCTATGTTATGGAAAAGGGGAGTTTGGTCAAAAGTGGCAAACCAAGTGATGTTTTCCAAGATGTAGCCTCTATGGAAAAAGTACAGTTAGGTGTGCCTAAAATCACAGCCTTTTGTAAACGTTTGGCAGATAGAGGTGTAGCTTTTAAAAAACTGCCAATCAAGATAGAGGAGTTTAAGGAGTCGCTAAATGGATAGTATGATTTTAGGGCGTTATATACCAGGAGATTCCATTATTCATCGCTTGGATCCCCGTAGTAAATTGCTCGCTATGATCCTGTTGATTTTGATTGTATTTTGGGCCAATAATCCTCTCACCAATCTCGTTCTGTTTGTAGCGACAGGTATATTTATCGCATTATCGGGCGTTTCTCTCTCATTTTTCGTTCA
The DNA here is from genome assembly GCF_051106465.1 of Streptococcus sp. KHUD_016. Taxonomy (GTDB): domain Bacteria; phylum Bacillota; class Bacilli; order Lactobacillales; family Streptococcaceae; genus Streptococcus. Next base: position 26,697 of record NZ_CP193663.1, read on the forward strand.
GGGATTAAAATCCATGTTCTTCTTGATTGCTTTTACGACTCTTTTTCAGCTCTTTTTCATTTCAAGTGGAAATGTCCTATTTGAGTTTTCTTTTATAAGAATAACGGATTATGCTTTGCAACAAGCAGGAATCATTTTCTGTCGTTTTGTGTTGATTATTTTCTTTTCAACCTTGCTAACCTTAACGACCATGCCTTTGAGTCTGGCAGCTGCAGTTGAAGCTCTTTTAGCACCGCTGAAACGCGTGAAAGTTCCCGTTCATGAAATTGGTCTCATGTTATCAATGAGTTTGCGTTTTGTTCCAACCTTGATGGATGACACAACGAGAATTATGAATGCTCAAAAAGCTCGTGGAGTTGACTTTGGCGAAGGTAGCATCGTTCAAAAAGTAAAGGCTATGATTCCGATTTTAATTCCTCTTTTTGCGACGAGCTTAAAGCGTGCAGATTCATTGGCAATAGCCATGGAAGCGCGTGGTTATCAGGGAGGAAAGGGTAGAAGTCAGTATAGACAATTGAGATGGAGTCAAAAGGATACACTGGCAATTCTTGTGATTTTGGTACTGGGATGTTTCTTATTTTTCTTAAAATCTTAGCAGGTTTGTAGGATTGGTAAGAAGCTCACAGTAGCAGGTTTTTAGTATAAAGGTAGGAATATGAACCGTTTTAAAAAATCAAAATATCTAATCATCGTTTTTGTCACAGTTCTGGCAGTTTCTGTTCTATTAGTGACAACCTATTCAAGCGCTATTGTGACGAAACTAGGAGATGGGATTTCTTTAGTAGATAGAATTGTTCAGAAACCCTTTCAGTGGTTTGATACTTTCAAATCGGATTTGGGACATTTGACGCAGACTTACAATGAAAACGAAAGTCTAAAAAAACAGCTTTATCAACTAGAGGTGGAGTCTAATCAATCAGAAAGTTTAAAAAATGAAAATGAACAATTACGTCAGTTGCTGGATATGAAGTCAAAATTGCAGGCTACAAAAACCATTTCAGCAGATGTGATTATGCGAGCTCCAGTATCTTGGAAACAAGAGTTAACAATTGATGTGGGAAGTTCAAAAGGAGCTTCTGAAAATATGTTGGCCATTGCAAACGGGGGTTTGATTGGTAGTGTTTCAAAGGTGGAGGATCATTCAACAACGATCAACCTATTGACAAACACCGAAAATTCAGACAAAATTTCTGTTAAAATCCTGCATGGCTCTACTGAAATTTACGGGATTATCGTTGGTTATGATAAGGAATCTGAACTGCTTAAAATTAGTCAATTAAACAGCAACAGCGACATTAGCGCGGGAGACAAGGTGACTACAGGGGGGCTCGGAAACTTTAATGTTAAGGATATCCCTGTTGGAGAGGTTGTTGCTACAACACACAGCAGTGATTATCTAACAAAGGAGGTAACAGTAAAGTTAAGTGCTGACACCAAAAATCTTCATGTGGTTGAGTTAGTGGGGAATTAGCAATGAGACTGTTAAAACAAATTGGTATTTTCTTTTTACTCCCTTTTGTTGTACTAATTGATGCACATATTGGACAATTAGCGGGATCCTTCTTCCCTCACTTTCATTTAGCAAGTCATTTTCTGTTTTTATTTCTCTTGTTTGAGACAATTGAGGTTTCAGAATATCTCTATCTAGCTTATTGCGGTATAGTGGGTTTGGTGTACGATATCTATTTTTTCCACTTGATAGGAATTGCAACACTTCTATTTATCTTGATAGGAGCTTCGCTCCATAAATTTAATAGTGTAATTTTGCTAAACCGTTGGACAAGAATGTTAACAATAGTTGTGATGAGTTTCCTATTTGATATGGGGAGCTACCTCCTTGCTCTTGCTATGGGATTGACAGTAGAATCGATGCCAGTTTTCATCGTCTATAGCCTTGTCCCATCAATGATTTTAAACTTTTTATGGATGCTTATTTTCCAATATATTTTTGAAAAATGTTATCTATAAGAAAGAAATAAAAATGTAACAAAGGCGTAATATTTATTATGTCTTTTTTTGGTATACTAGTAATGTCTTAAATAGAAGGAGTATCTACACAATATGAAGAAAAAAATCTTAGCGTCACTTTTATTAAGTACAGTATTAGTGTCTCAAGCGGCAGTATTGACAACTGTCCACGCTGAAACAACTGATGAAAAGATTGCTGCTCAAGATAGTAAGATTAGTAATTTGACATCTCAACAAAAAGAAGCTCAAAAACAAGTAGATGAAATCCAAACGCAAGTTACAGCTATCCAAACTCAACAAACGAACTTGGAAGCTGAGAATGAAACTCTACAGGCTGAATCTAAAAAACTTGAAGGAGAAATTACAGAGCTCTCTAAGAACATTGTTGCTCGTAATGAATCTTTGGAGAAACAAGCACGTAGCGCACAAACTAACGGTGCTGCAACTAGCTACATCAATACAATTGTAAACTCAAAATCAATTACGGAAGCTATTTCACGTGTTGCAGCCATGAGCGAGATTGTATCAGCTAACAACAAAATGTTGGAACAACAGAAAGCTGATAAGAAATCTATTGCTGAAAAACAGGTTGCAAATAATGAAGCAATCAACACTGTCATTGCGAACCAACAAACGCTTGCTGACGATGCACAAGCATTGACAACAAAACAAGCAGAGTTGAAAGTTGCTGAGTTAAACCTTGCTGCAGAGAAAGCTACTGCAGAAAGTGATAAAGCTACTTTATTGGAACAAAAAGCAGCAGCAGAGGCAGAAGCAAAAGCAGCAGCTGAAGCAGAAGCGGCTTATAAAGCACGTCAAACAAGCCAACAACAATCAGTTGTTGCTTCTGGAAATACAACACTTTCAGATCAAGTGCAAGCAACTTCAAGCTCTTCGTCAGATGATGATTCAAGCTATACTCCAGCACCTGCTCCAACTCCAACTAGACAGCGTCCAACATACAGTACGAACGCTTCAAGTTATCCAACTGGTGAATGTACTTGGGGAGCTAAGACATTAGCACCTTGGGCTGGGGATTACTGGGGTAACGGAGCGCAGTGGGCTACAAGTGCAGCAGCTGCAGGATTTCGTACAGGATCAACTCCACAAGTTGGTGCGATTGCATGTTGGAATGACGGTGGATATGGACACGTAGCGGTTGTTACAGCAGTTTCATCATCAACTAGCATTCAAGTATCAGAATCAAACTACGGTGGAGATCGTACAATCGGTAACAAACGTGGATGGTTCAACCCAACTACAACTTCTGAAGGTTATGTTACTTACATCTATCCAAACTAATGAATGAAACGAAGAGGCTCGATGTGAGTCTCTTTTCTTTTTTAGTCTTAAGTTAGGCTAAAAACTAGCAAAAACACTTGAAAATATTGATAAAATATGATAGAATGAAACTTGTCGTGTAAACGATAATACTCATTCTTGATGAATTGTGAGACTGTTGCCCTCGGGTCGTCTTGCAAGTTGAAGTCTAGGAGAGGAAAAAACAAAAAGGAGAAATACTCATGGCAGTAATTTCAATGAAACAACTTCTTGAGGCTGGTGTACACTTTGGTCACCAAACTCGTCGCTGGAACCCTAAGATGGCTAAGTACATCTTCACTGAGCGTAACGGAATCCACGTTATCGACTTGCAACAAACTGTAAAATACGCTGACCAAGCTTACGACTTTATGCGTGATGCAGCAGCTAACGATGCAGTTGTGTTGTTTGTTGGTACTAAGAAACAAGCTGCTGACGCTGTTAAAGAAGAAGCAGAGCGTTCAGGTCAATACTACATCAACCACCGTTGGTTGGGTGGAACTCTTACTAACTGGGGAACTATCCAAAAACGTATTGCTCGTTTGAAAGAAATCAAACGTATGGAAGAAGAAGGAATCTTCGACGTTCTTCCTAAGAAAGAAGTTGCACTTCTTAACAAACAACGTGCACGTCTTGAAAAATTCTTGGGTGGTATCGAAGACATGCCTCGTATCCCAGATGTAATGTACGTAGTTGACCCACATAAAGAGCAAATCGCTGTTAAAGAAGCTAAAAAATTGGGTATCCCAGTTGTAGCGATGGTTGACACAAACACTGACCCAGACGATATCGATGTAATCATCCCAGCTAACGATGACGCTATCCGCGCTGTTAAATTGATCACAGCTAAATTGGCTGACGCTATCATCGAAGGACGTCAAGGTGAAGATGCAGCAGCAGTTGAAGCTGAATTTGCAGCTTCAGAAGCTCAAGCTGACTCAATCGAAGAAATCGTTGAAGTTGTAGAAGGCGACAACGCTTAATTCATATAAATAGTAATTACCTAGGAGGGCGGGGCCTAGCCCAGCTCTCCTATTTTTAAAAAATATAGGAGAATCAAAATGGCAGAAATTACAGCTAAACTTGTTAAAGAGTTGCGTGAAAAATCTGGTGCCGGTGTTATGGACGCTAAAAAAGCGCTTGTAGAAACAGACGGTGATATCGAAAAAGCGATCGAATTGCTTCGCGAAAAAGGTATGGCGAAGGCAGCTAAGAAAGCTGACCGTGTTGCTGCAGAAGGTTTGACAGGTGTATTTGTTAACGGTAACGTTGCAGCAGTAGTTGAAGTAAACGCTGAAACTGACTTCGTTGCGAAAAACGCTCAATTCGTTGACTTGGTAAACGCAACAGCTAAAGTAATTGCTGAAGGAAAACCAGCTAACAACGAAGAGGCTCTTGCTTTGACAATGCCTTCAGGTGAAACTCTTGAGGCTGCATATGTATCTGCAACAGCAACTATCGGAGAAAAAATCTCATTCCGTCGTTTTGCTTTAATCGAAAAAACAGATACACAACACTTTGGAGCTTACCAACACAACGGTGGCCGTATCGGTGTTATCTCTGTTATTGAAGGTGGAGACGAAGCGCTTGCTAAACAAATCTCAATGCACATTGCTGCGATGAAACCAACAGTTCTTTCTTACAAAGAATTGGATGAGCAATTCGTTAAAGATGAGTTGGCACAATTGAACCACGTCATCGACCAAGATAACGAAAGCCGTGCAATGGTTGGTAAACCAGCTCTTCCACACTTGAAGTATGGATCAAAAGCACAATTGACTGATGAAGTGATTGCTCAAGCTGAAGCTGATATCAAAGCTGAGTTGGCTGCAGAAGGCAAACCAGAAAAAATCTGGGACAAAATCATCCCAGGTAAAATGGATCGCTTCATGCTTGACAACACTAAGGTTGACCAAGCATACACACTTCTTGCACAAGTCTACATCATGGACGACAGCAAGACAGTTGAAGCATACCTTGAATCAGTTAACGCTTCAGTAGTTGAGTTCGCTCGCTTTGAAGTTGGTGAAGGTATTGAGAAAGCTGCAAATGACTTTGAAGCTGAAGTTGCAGCTACAATGGCAGCAGCCTTGAATAACTAATAGAAAAGGAAGCAAATTGCTTCCTTTTTCTTTTTGTCTAGAGAGTAGGCTCTATATAAGTAAACAAAAAGCCCTTTAATAAGGGCTAAGTGCATTTAGGAGGCTACACTTCAAATTCATAGAGTGCTGTAGACAAATAACGTTCGCCGTTATCTGGTGCTAAAGCAAGGACTTTCTTACCTGTACCTAATTTCTTGGCAACCTCAATTGCCCCGTAAATTGCTGCAGCTGAAGAAATCCCAACAAGGAAGCCTTCTTTTCCACCAATTTCACGGCCAAGTGCTAGAGCATCATCTGACGTTACGCGGACGATACCATCATAGGCTTTTGTATCAAGTGTTTCAGGAATAAATCCAGCTGAGATGCCTTGAATTTTGTGAGGTCCTGGTTTTTCACCAGACAAGATAGCTGACTCGTCTGCCTCAACTGCATAAACTTGAATGTTTGAATTTGCTACTTTAAGAGCGTGAGAAACACCTGAGATCGTTCCACCGGTGCCAACACCACCCACAAAAGCATCTAAACCATCAGAACCGAAAGCAGCCAGTATTTCAGCTCCTGTTGTTCTTTCGTGTACTTCTGGGTTAGCTGGATTATTAAATTGGAGGGGAAGGAAGCCGTCACGTTCAGCAGCGATTTCTTGAGCTTTAGCAATAGCTCCTTTCATTCCTTCGCTACCAGGAGTGAGGACGAGTTCAGCACCATAGGCTTGGATAATCTTACGTCGTTCCACACTCATCGTTTCAGGCATGACGATAACAACTTTATATCCTTTAGCAGCACCGACCCATGAAAGACCGATACCAGTGTTTCCACTCGTTGCTTCAACAATGGTAGCACCTGGTTTTAGAATACCATCTTGTTCCGCTTTTTCAATCATGCTAAGGGCAATACGGTCTTTTACTGACGATCCAGGGTTAAAAGCTTCTAGTTTAACATAGACGTCTGCAGCACCCTCTGGAACAATGTTGTTGAGTTTAACAATCGGTGTTTGTCCAATTAGTTCAGTGATATTATTATAAATAGTCATAGATATACCTCTTTGTATAAGATGATACTAGTATAACGCGCTCAAGGCTATTTGTAAAATATAGAAATCCTATCAAAGTGATAGGATTTTTTTATATCAAAGGTCTAAGCCATTAATTTTTAATCGATTGTGATAAGCCAATTCTAATAAATAGGTGTAAAGCGGAAGGATGTCCGTTTTTTTAGGGAATTCAAATTTATGGAAACTCAGATGCTCATTGTGTGCTTTTAGAAAGATATTTTCTAAGTAAGTGATTGTAATCTCACTATCATCTATACCTGCTCCAGCAGTTTCCATTTCAACGTTTACAATGTTCATCAAAAAGAGTGACTTAACAGACGCCTTGCGACCAGTAGCGCCTTGCTTATCTGTAAAGATGATACGAATATTTGTAAAGATGATTGCGTCACGAATGAGCTTATATCCACTTTGGATTTCTTCATTCTCTAGTAGATATTGTCCATATTCTTTAATAAGAGTCTCTTTGTTTTCCTCGCTAAAGTTTCCAGCAAGTCCTTGAATAAATTTCCCAAACGCCATGTATTTCTCCTTTGTTTACACTAAGTTTACAGGAACTTCAACTTCTCGTAAATCTTGATCAGTTAAAGTGATTTTTCCATTAAAGAACTCAACAAGAGCGGCTTTGATATTTTCTTTCTCTTCCTTATCAACATAGATCATTGTAGCAATTTGATCTGTAAAGTTTGTATCCAGCTCCATGAGATGATGCTTTCTAAGGAAATTGCCATATTCTTGATACTGAGCGTAAGACATCTGAATGGCTATGCCAGCCTGTTCTTTGATTTCAATAATGCCAATTTCTTTAACAGCCAAGGCTACGCTACCTGCATAGGCACGGATCAAACCACCAGCACCTAGTTTGATGCCACCAAAGTAGCGGGTAACTACTACACAGACATTGGTAAGATTATGATTTTCTAAGACTCCAAGCATAGGGACTCCAGCAGTACCACTAGGCTCTCCATCATCACTCGTGCGCTTGATTTCACTTCGTTCTCCTACAATAAAAGCAGAGCAGTTATGGGTGGCTTTATAGTGTTCTTTTTTGATGGTAGTTATGAAGTCACGAGCCTCTTCTTCGCTATAAACACGCTTGACATGACAGATAAATCGAGATTTTTTGATTTCTTCTTGGACCTGCCCATCCTCTTTAATTGTTCTAAATTCCATGATTTAATTGTACTAAAAAAACACCTAAAGTGCTAGATTTTTACGAATATTAAAGTATGAAAGTAAATCCAAATTATCTCGGTCGGTTGTTTACTGAGAAAGAATTAACTGAAGAAGAACGACAGGTAGCAGTGAGACTGCCAGCAATGAGAAAAGAGAAGGGGAAACTGTTTTGTCAACGTTGTAATAGTTCGATTCTAGAAGAATGGTATTTGCCTATCGGCGTCTACTATTGTAGGGAGTGTTTGCTGATGAAGCGAGTCAGGAGTGATCAAGCCTTATACTATTTTTCGCAGGAAGATTTTCCTAAGCAAGATGTTCTCAAATGGCGTGGTCAGTTAACCCCTTTTCAGGAAAAGGTATCAGAGGGGTTGGTTCGAGCAGTCGAAAAGAAAGAACCGACTTTAGTTCATGCTGTGACAGGTGCTGGAAAGACAGAGATGATCTATCAAGTTGTAGCTAAAGTGATTGATGATGGTGGTGCAGTTTGTTTGGCCAGTCCTCGAATTGATGTATGTTTAGAACTGTATAAGCGACTGCAGAATGACTTTGCTTGCGATATAGCGCTACTCCATGGCGAATCAGAGCCCTATTTTCGAACTCCCTTAGTAATTGCAACAACTCATCAGTTATTAAAATTTTATCATGCTTTTGATTTGTTGATAGTGGATGAGGTAGATGCCTTTCCTTATGTTGACAACTCTATGCTTTACTATGCTGTAAAGAATAGTGTAAAGGAAGATGGATTAAGGATATTCCTTACAGCAACTTCTACAGATGAGTTAGATAGGAAGGTTCGCACAGGAGAATTAAAACGATTAAGCTTGCCAAGACGGTTTCATGGAAATCCTTTGATTATTCCTAAACCTGTCTGGTTATCGGATTTTAATCGCTGTTTAGAGAAAAACCAATTGTCAACCAAGTTAAAGACCTATATTGAGAAACAGAGAAGAACAGGTTATCCTCTGCTGATTTTTGCATCAGAGATTAAGAAAGGCGAAAAACTAAAAGAAATCTTGAAGGAGCAGTACCCGAATGAGAATATCGGCTTTGTGTCTTCTGTGACAGAAGACCGATTAGAGCAGGTGCAAGCTTTTCGAGATGGAGAACTAACAATACTGATCAGTACGACAATCTTGGAACGTGGGGTTACCTTCCCTTGTGTGGATGTTTTCGTAGTAGAAGCTAATCATCGTCTCTTTACCAAGTCTAGCTTGATTCAGATTGGTGGTCGAGTTGGGCGTAGTATGGACAGACCGACTGGTGAGTTGCTCTTCTTTCATGATGGATTAAATGCTTCCATCAAGAAGGCAATCAAGGAAATCAAGCAGATGAACAAGGAGGCGGGATTATGAACTGTTTACTATGTGGCCAGACTACAAAGAGTGAGATGACTTTTGGTAGTCTCTTCATTTTGAAAGATGACTGCAGTTATCTTTGCTCAGCTTGTGCTTCTAGTTTTGAGAAGATTGGTGAGAAATATTGTCCAAACTGTATGAAATTAGGTCTGTCAACTCAGTGTCAAGATTGTAAATCTTGGTGTAAAGATGGGATTGAAGTTGATCATAAGGCAATCTTTACCTATAATCAAGCTATGAAAGACTTTTTCAGTCAATATAAGTTTGATGGTGATTTTTTGCTTAGAAAAGTTTTTGCTTCCGTTCTTGCTGAGGAACTGAAAAAGTATAGAGGTTATCAATTTGTTGTAATTCCCCTAAGTCCTGAAAGATTGCTTGAGAGGGGTTTTAACCAAGTTGAGGGTTTGGTCGAAGTGGCAGGCTTTTCTTTTAAAGATATATTAGGAAAAAGAGAAGAGAGCGCTAGTTCTTCTAAAAGCCGTTTGGAAAGGTTAGCTACTGAAATTCCATTTTTTATTAAAGATGGAATCTCACTTCCCAAGAAGATTTTGCTGATTGATGACATCTATACAACAGGGGCAACTGTGAATCGTGTGAAACGACTTTTGGAAGAAGCAGGTGCTTTGGAAGTTAAAACTTTTTCCCTTGTAAGATGAGGAAAAAATTTGCAAAATGAAAATGAAAGCGTTATAATATAGTTAGAAAAACAAAAATGTTTAGAAAGAAGGTACTTATATGATTAAATATAGTATCCGTGGTGAAAACCTAGAAGTAACAGAAGCAATTCGTGATTATGTAGTTTCTAAACTCGAAAAGATCGAAAAGTATTTTCAACCTGAGCAGGAGTTGGATGCACGTGTGAACTTGAAAGTTTACCGTGAAAAAACAGCAAAGGTTGAAGTAACAATTCCACTTGGATCTATCACTCTTCGTGCTGAAGATATTTCTCAAGATATGTATGGTTCTATCGATCTTGTGACAGATAAAATTGAACGTCAGATTCGTAAAAATAAAACTAAAATCGAACGTAAAAATAAAAATAAAGTTGCAACAAGTCAACTCTTTACAGATGCTCTAGTTGAAGATGCAAATGTTGTGCAACCAAAAGTCGTTCGTTCAAAACAAATTGATTTAAAGCCAATGGATTTAGAAGAAGCTCTTCTCCAAATGGATTTATTGGGACATGATTTCTTTATCTATGTAGATGTAGAAGATCAAACAACTAATGTTTTGTATCGCCGTGAAGATGGAGAAGTTGGTTTGTTAGAAGTGAAAGAATCATAAAATAGAATTTTTAAAGTGGTTTACACCAGTGTAAACCACTTTTGTATTGCATTATTATAAAAGGTATAAATGGGGGCAGTTATGAAAGACGTGGTGATTGTTTCAGCAGTGCGAACTCCAATAGGCTCCTTTGGAGGAAGTTTGAAGAATGTTTCAGCTGTTGATTTGGGAGCTTTGGTTATTAAGAGTGCTTTGGAAAAAGCCAATGTCAAACCAGAGCAGGTAGACGAAGTGATTATGGGGAATGTCCTAGGCGCAGGTTTAGGTCAAAACGTAGCTCGTCAAATGAGCGTTCATGCGGGACTTCCGGAATCTACACCAGCCTATACCATCAATAAGGTTTGTGGTTCCGGTTTGAAGGCAGTGCAGTTGGCTGCTCAAGCGATTCGATGTGACGATGCAGATATTATTGTAGCTGGTGGTGCAGAAAACATGAGTCAGGCGCCATACGTTTTGCCAAGTTTCCGTTGGGGTGGCCGTATGGGAGATTCAAAAGTGGTAGATACCATGATTAAGGACGGTTTGTCTGATGCCTTTAATGAATACCATATGGGGATTACAGCTGAAAATGTGGCTGAAGAATATGGTATCAGTCGAGAAGAGCAAGATGCTCTTGCTTTAGAGTCACAAAAACGAGCAGTGGCGGCTATAGAATCTGGACGCTTTAAAGAAGAGATTGTGCCAGTTGTCATCCCTCAACGCAAAGGCGATCCTATCATCTTTGATACAGATGAATATCCTAGAAAAGATGCTAGCTTGGAGAGTTTGTCTAAGCTAGGTCCTGTTTTCAAAAAAGAAGGTTCTGTTACAGCGGGAAATGCTTCAGGTATCAATGATGGAGCAGCAGCTGTCTTGGTCATGAGTGCTGAAAAAGCAGAAGAATTAGGACTTTCAGTGATTGCCCGCATTCGTTCGTATGCAAGTGCAGGTTTGGATCCTAAGATGATGGGATGTGGACCGATATATGCGACTCGCAAGGCTCTTGAAAAAGGCAATTTGACAGTTGAAGATCTCGACTTGATTGAGTCAAATGAAGCCTTTGCTGCCCAGGCTTGTGTGGTTGGGAAAACACTTGGCTTTAACACAGATATTGTCAACGTCAATGGTGGCGCCATTGCTCTTGGTCACCCAATTGGGGCTTCCGGTTGCCGTATCCTAGTAACGCTGCTACATGAGATGATGAAACGTGATGCTAAAACTGGGTTAGCAACTCTCTGTATTGGAGGAGGGATGGGGACTGCCCTTATCGTGGAACGTTAGGTGTTAGTGATCTGAACGCGTGGATAGGAGGGTGATGATTCCCTCCTCTTTTTGTGTCCGAGGTTAGAAGAAATCAATCATGAAAGAAGGGCTTGCATCTTTTAAAAGGTCGCTTTTTAAGGGTTTTTGTGATATAATAATGCGCAAGAGGTTTAGAATGAAAAAAAATAATTTAATCCCGTTTTCTGCGGTCTTGCTAGGACTTGCAACTTTCGGAATCTTAACTTTGCTGATTATTTTTTCACATAATCTTGCTGTAACAATCACTATTTTGTTTTTATTTGTACTGCTTTATTTGCTTTTATTCGTTTGGCAAAAAAAACAGTATGAAAAGAGCGAAATTGAACAAATCCAATATGTAAATCACCAAGCTGAAAATAGCTTGAGTACTTTGCTTGATCAAATGCCGGTGGGAGTCCTGAAATTAGACTTATCAAGCGGAGAAGTGGAATGGTTCAATCCCTATGCTGAGCTGATTTTGACTACTGAAGAAGGCGAAATTGATGTTGAGTTAATTCAAACCATTATCAAGGCTTCTGTTGGGAATCCTGGTTCGTATGCTACCTTGGGCGAAACACGATATGCTGTTCATATGGACAAGGCTTCGGGTGTCTTGTATTTCTTTGATGTTTCTGGGGAGTACGAAGCAACTGTCGAATTGGTAACTAGTCGTCCAGTCATTGGAGTCATCTCGGTAGATAACTATGATGATTTGGAGGATGCGACATCTGACTCTGATATCAGTCATATCAATAGTTTTGTAGCCAATTTTGTTTCAGAATTTGCTAGTAAGTATGCTATGTTTTCTCGCCGTGTGGGGATGGATCGTTTTTATGTATTCACAGATTACACGGTACTAGAGGAATTGATGAATGACAAATTCTCTGTTATTGATACTTTCCGAGAAGAATCAAAACAGAGGCAACTAGCCCTAACCCTAAGTATGGGATTTTCTTATGGTGATGGAAACCATGAAGAAATAGGGAAAATTGCCTTGCTCAACTTGAACTTAGCAGAAGTTCGCGGTGGTGACCAGGTGGTGGTCAAGGAAAATAACGAAACCAAGAATCCAGTCTACTTTGGTGGAGGAACTGCTGCATCTATCAAACGTACTCGTACACGTACGAGAGCCATGATGACAGCCATTTCTGATAAGATTCGAAGTGTTGACCAAGTTTTTGTAGTCGGTCATAAAAATCTAGATATGGATGCTTTAGGCTCTGCTGTTGGTATGCAGTTGTTTGCAAGTAATATTATTGAGAACAGTTATGCTGTCTACGATGCAGACCATATGCCAGCAGATATCGAACGTGCTATTCAGTTCTTGAAGAAGGAAGATGTCACGAAACTTTTATCTCTTACAGATGCGATGAAGCTAGTTACAAACCGTTCATTATTGATTCTGGTGGATCATTCCAAGACGGCTTTGACCTTGTCAAAAGATTTTTATGATTTGTTCACTCAAACTATTGTTATTGACCATCATAGACGTGATCAGGATTTCCCTAATAATGCAGTCATCACCTATATTGAAAGTGGGGCAAGTAGTGCCAGTGAGCTGGTCACAGAATTGATTCAGTTCCAAAATTCTAAGAAGAATCGTTTGAGTCGTATGCAGGCCAGTGTTTTGATGGCTGGTATGATGCTGGATACCAAGAATTTCACATCTCGCGTGACGAGCCGAACCTTTGATGTGGCTAGCTATTTGAGAACACGGGGAAGTGACAGTATTGCTATCCAGGAGATTGCTGCGACAGATTTTGAAGAGTACCGTGAGGTAAATGAACTCATTTTACAAGGTCGTAAGTTAGGTTCAGATATCTTGATTGCCCAAGCTAAGGACTCAATGTCTTATGACACAGTTGTTATCAGTAAGGCTGCTGATGCTATGTTGGCTATGTCTGGTATTGAGGCTAGTTTCGTTCTGGCAAAAAATACACAAGGATTTATCTCCATCTCGGCTCGAAGTCGTAGTAAAATCAATGTGCAACGCATTATGGAAGAGCTGGGTGGTGGAGGTCACTTTAATCTAGCTGCCGCGCAAATCGAGGATATGAGTTTGTCGGAAGCAGGAGAAAAATTGACTCAACTAATCTTGGAAGAACTAAAGGAAAAGGAGAAAGAAGAATGAAAGTAATCTTTTTAGCAGATGTTAAAGGAAAAGGGAAGAAAGGCGAAATCAAGGAAGTGCCAACTGGCTATGCTCAAAACTTCCTGATTAAAAAGAATTTGGCCAAGGAAGCGACTGCTCAAGCAGTGGGTGAGTTGCGTGGAAAACAAAAATCTGAAGAAAAAGCTCATGCAGAGATGATTGCTGAAGCAAAGGCTATCAAGGCTAAGCTTGAAGCAGAAGAAACTGTTGTAGAGTTTGTTGAAAAGGTTGGACCAGATGGCCGTACATTTGGCTCTATCACTAACAAGAAAATTGCAGAAGAATTGCAAAAGCAGTTTGGTATTAAGATTGACAAACGCAATATTCAAGTGCAAGCACCAATTCGAGCAGTAGGTTTGATTGATGTACCAGTGAAGATCTATCAAGATGTTACAAGTGTCATCAATCTTCGTGTAAAAGAAGGTTAAGTTTACAACTTCTTGACAAGATTGTAAAAGGAAGGAAAGTTGGATGGCAGAAGTAGAGGAACTGCGAGTTCAACCTCAGGATATTTTAGCAGAACAATCTGTTCTGGGAGCTATTTTTATAGATGAGAGTAAGCTCGTTTTTGTCCGAGAATACATTGATTCTCGTGACTTCTTTAAGTATGCTCATCGGTTGATTTTCCAAGCGATGGTAGATTTGTCGGATCGTGGGGAAGCGATTGATGCGACGACGGTTCGGACGATTTTGGATAGCCAAGGGGATCTCCAAAATATTGGTGGCTTGTCTTATCTTGTTGAAATTGTCAACTCAGTACCAACTTCAGCGAATGCGGAATATTATGCTAAAATTGTAGCGGAAAAGGCTATGCTACGTCGCTTGATTTCCAAGTTGACAGAGTCTGTCAACCAAGCCTATGAGGCTTCTAAGCCTGCAGATGAAATCATCGCTCAGGCTGAAAAGGGACTCATTGATGTTAGCGAAAACGCCAATCGTAGTGGGTTCAAGAACATCCGAGATATTCTAAATATCAACTTTGGGAACCTAGAAGTTCGGTCACAACAAACAACGGATATCACTGGTATTGCAACGGGTTACCGTGATTTGGACCATATGACGACAGGTCTCCATGAGGAGGAATTAATTATTCTAGCGGCGCGACCAGCAGTTGGTAAGACGGCCTTTGCTTTGAACATTGCTCAGAACATTGGGACTAAGTTGGACAAGACGGTTGCTATCTTTTCGCTGGAAATGGGTGCGGAAAGTCTAGTAGACCGTATGTTGGCGGCCGAAGGCTTGGTGGAGTCCCATTCTATCCGTACGGGTCAATTGACTGATGAGGAGTGGCAAAAATATACCATTGCTCAAGGGAACCTAGCCAACGCGAGTATCTATATCGATGATACACCAGGGATTCGGATCACGGAAATTCGTTCGCGTTCACGTAAACTGGCTCAAGAAACAGGCAATCTAGGCTTGATTTTGATCGACTACCTACAGCTTATCACAGGTACTGGTCGTGAGAACCGCCAACAAGAAGTCTCTGAAATTTCTCGTCAGTTAAAAATTCTAGCTAAGGAGCTAAAGGTTCCAGTCATTGCTCTTAGTCAGTTATCTCGTGGAGTGGAACAGCGTCAGGATAAGAGACCAGTCTTGTCTGATATTCGTGAATCGGGTTCTATCGAGCAGGATGCGGATATCGTAGCCTTTCTGTACCGTGACGACTACTACGATCGTGCGGGTGAAGAAGAGGAAGGAATTCCAAATAACAAGGTTGAGGTTATCATCGAGAAAAACCGTAGTGGAGCTCGTGGAACGGTGGAATTGATTTTCCAAAAAGAATACAATAAATTTTCAAGTATCTCAAAGAGGGAGGCATAAGATGTCAGATGCATTTACAGATGTAGCCAAGATGAAAAAAATCAAAGAAGAGATCAAGGCGCATGAGGGACAAGTCGTTGAAATGACTTTGGAGAATGGCCGTAAGCGCCAAAAAAACAGACTGGGTAAGTTAATTGAGGTTTATCCATCTTTATTTATCGTTGAATTTGGGGATGTTGAAGGAGACAAACAAGCCAATGTCTATGTTGAATCCTTCACCTACTCAGATATCTTGACAGAAAAGAACTTGATTCGCTATCTAGACTAAGAATCCTAAAATGAAGTGAGCTTTGCTCACTTTTTTCTTTTTCTCCCGAATAGTATAAACGAGGGTAACCTCGGAAATTTATATTATTAAGGAGAATGAATGACGTTTTTTAAATCAGGAGTTAAGAAGAGTAGATATACTCAGTTGGGTTTAGGGCTGGCTACTTTGTTTGTTACAAGTACCTTTTTGTTTGGTGGAGAATCGGTTCAGGCCGATAGTGTAGCGCGTGGAGATGACTATCCGCTTCACTACAAAAATGGTAGTGTTGAAATCGATCAGTGGCGGATGTATTCTCGCCAGTGTACCTCTTTTGCGGCCTTTCGTTTGAGTAGTGTAAATGGCTTTGAGATTCCTCCTGCCTACGGAAATGCGAATGAATGGGGACATCGTGCAAGGCGAGAAGGCTACCGTGTGGATACTAAGCCAGAAGTTGGGGCTATTGCTTGGTCGACAGAAGGATATTATGGGCACGTGGCCTGGGTATCAAATGTATCAGGGGATACGATTGAAATCGAAGAGTATAACTATGGGGTTCGAGAAAAGTATAACCGTCGAAAAGTCAAGGCTAGTTCGATGACGGGTTTTATTCATTTCAAGGATTTATCCGCTAGCCATGGTGCGAGTGAGGGTGCTCGTAGCTCAGAGCTTCCGTCCAGTGGGACAATAGTGTTCACGGGGAAATTGCCAATTATGGACCAGCCAGCAAGCACAGGACAAGTTATTGACTACTATTATGCTGGTGAGAGTGTGAGTTATGATCAAGTTCTTGAAAAGGATGGTTATAAGTGGCTCGGTTATTTGTCTTATAGCGGTTCTAGAAGATATGTGCAGTATGCAGAGCTAAGCAATACAGAAAAAGGCTGGAAAAAAGAAGGAGGGAGTTGGAATTACCGTGAGAACGGGAAACTCGCAACTGGTTGGAAGAAAATAAATGGCAGTTGGTATCATTTAAAAGAAAATGGGGCCATGTCAACTGGCTGGATTAAGGATGGCTCTCACTGGTATTATCTAAAGGCTTCGGGTGAGATGCAGACGGGCTGGCTTAAAGACAAGGGAACTTGGTATTACTTAGAGGAATCTGGCCGGATGAAAGCTAGTCAATGGTTCCAAGTCTCGGGGAAACATTACTATGTCGATGCTTCGGGAGCCTTAGCTGTTAATACGATTATTGATGGCTACAGACTAGACAGAAATGGGGTAAGAATAGGAAGTGTTTCTTAAACATCATCCAAGCTTTCTTCTTGTTCATAAAATTTTAAAATGGATATCGAATTAGTTGACGTTCATTAAGTAGTATAATATAATAATATTAAAAAACTATAAGAGGGGCATTGTCTAATGGACAAGAAGAAAGTTATTTTAACAAGTTTAGCAAGTGCAGCTGTATTGGGTGCTAGTGTACTCGTTTCACAGCCTTCAGTAGTTAAGGCAGATGAAGGGAAAACAGAAGAGCAGGCAGTTGTTCCTGCACAACCACAAGCTGGAACAGAAGGGGAGAGCGGTGCTCAAACTGAAAAGGGATCAGAAAACGCTAGTCCAGCTAATCCTGGTGCGACAAATTCAGCTAAGATGACCAAAGAAGAGTTGATGAAGGCTTTGGATGAACTTGAGGAACAGGCTATTAGTGATATTAAGGATAAGGAAGCAATTGAGGACAAAGAGGAGGCAGCTGAAGCTGTGAAGGAATATATCGGTAAGATGTATATTTCAGATACTCTTGAGTCTGGAGAGCTTAGCTTAGATAATATCATCGCTGAATTGCCAGAAGGTGCAGAAGATAAGGCTGTGGTAACAGGCCCTGAGATTCAAACTAATAAAAAATTATCTACTGAGGAGAAGACTCTACTAGACCATGCTGAAAAAGATGCCAAAGAACAAGTTTCTCAAGCGACGGATGCTCTGGTTCAAGCCCTAGAATCTCTTGAAAATGCTGTAATTGAAGATATTAAAAAAGACGCTTCAATCACCGATAAAGAAACGGCCATCAAAGAAGCCAAAGAAGAGATCGGTAAAGAAGACCTTTTGAAGGCTATCGCAGATGAGGATTTGGAGATTGGTGATGTTATTGTAGACTGGCCAGCAGATACGAGCGAGCATAAAACAGTAGCTGAACCTGTATCAGAATTCACAGATGAAGACCAAGCTAAGTTAGATGAAGCTGATAAAGAGGCTCAGGTTGATGCAGCCAAAGTTCGCTCAGATCTAATCGCTACCTTAGAAAAAATTGAAAAATCAACCATAGATGACATCAACAAGGATGCCACTATCACTGATAAGGAAGCAGCGATTAAGGCGGCTAAAGAAGTGATTGGCAAGGACGGCATCTTGAAAGCTATCGAAGATGGAGATATTGAAGCATCTGACTTGTTAGATGATTTCTTGGCAGAAGACAGCGATCAGGTGACACCGGCCGAAGCGATGAGCCAAGAAGATTTCTCAAGCCAAGACCAAGCTAAACTCGCTGCAGCGGACAAGGAAGCGGCGGAAGAAGCAGCAAAAGTTCGCTCAGATTTAATCGCTACCCTAGAAAAAATCGAAAAATCAACTATCGATGACATCAACAAGGATGCTACTATCACTGATAAGGAAGCAGCGATCAAGGCAGCTAAAGAAGTGATTGGCAAGGATGCTATCTTGAAAGCTATCGAAGATGGCGATATCGAAGCGTCCGACTTACTGGCAGATTTCTTGGCAGAAGACAGCGATCAGGTGACACCAGCCGAAGCGACGCGCCAAGAAGATTTCTCAAGTCAAGACCAAGCTAAACTGGCTGCAGCGGACAAGGAAGCAGCTGAGGAAGCCAAGAAAGAGGAAGAAGCTAAGCAAGCTGCGGAAGAAAAAGCTCACAGCGAATTGTTGACAACTCTTGAAGGTATCGAAAAATCAACCATCGACGACATCACCAAGGATGCCACTATCACTGATAAGGAAGCAGCGATCAAGGCAGCTAAAGAAGTGATTGGCAAGGATACTATCTTGAAAGCTATCGAAGAAGGCGATATCGAAGCGTCCGACTTACTGGCAGATTTCTTGGCAGAAGACAGCGATCAGGTAACACCAGCCGAAGCAAAAACTCAATCTCAACTTTCAAGCCAAAACCAAGCTAAACTCGCTGCAGCGGACAAGGAAGCAGCGGAAGAAGCAGCAAAAGTTCGCTCAGATTTAATCGCTACCCTAGAAAAAATTGAAAAAGAGACCATCGACGACATCACCAAGGATGCCACTATCACTGATAAGGAAGCAGCGATTAAGGCGGCTAAAGAAGTGATTGGCAAGGACGGCATCTTGAAAGCTATCGAAGATGGAGATATTGAAGCATCTGACTTGTTAGATGATTTCTTGGCAGAAGACAGCGATCAGGTGACACCGGCCGAAGCAATGAGCCAAGAAGATTTCTCAAGCCAAGACCAAGCTAAACTCGCTGCAGCGGACAAGGAAGCAGCGGAAGAAAATAGTAATGCGAAAAAACTTGAGCTAAGTAAATTAGAAGAGCAAGTTGCTAAGATTAAAGCGCAATTATCAAGTTTAAAAGTTTCTGGTGACAAGAATAGTCAAGTAAAAGACTTGCAACAAGCTTTAGCAGACTATGAGGTTGCTATTAAGACTCTAAGTAGTGTTATGTCAGCTGTTCTTGAAATTGAAGACTTTACAGGCGGGGTGAACGCAGTAGAAGCTGCAACTGCAGAGTTGCCAGAATACAACAAAGGTGCAAATGCGGTAGAAGCTGCTGTAAATGAACTCCCAGCCTATGGGGAAAGCGGTACTCCAGCAGTAGCGAATGTCCCAGTTTATGGAGAAAACGGTGCTCCAGCAGTAGCGAATGTTCCAATTTATGGAGAAAGCGGTGCTCCGGTAGTAGCGAGTGTTCCAGCCTATGCAGAAAGCGGTGCTCCGGCAGTAGCGAGTGTTCCAGCCTATGCAGAAAGCGGTGCTCCGGTAGTAGCGAGTGTTCCAGCCTATGCAGAAAGCGGTGCTCCGGCAGTAGCGAGTGTTCCAGCCTATGCAGAAAGCGGTGCTCCGGCAGTAGCGAATGTCCCAGTTTATGGAGAAAGTGGTGCCCCAGCAGTAGCGAGTGTTCCAGCCTATGCAGAAAGCGGTGCTCCGGCAGTAGCGAATGTCCCAGTTTATGGAGAAAGTGGTGCTCCGGCAGTGGCTACTATTCCAGCCTATGCTGAAAAGATTGAACCTGCAGTAAATGAAGTTCCAGAATACACTGGTAGTGTAGATCCTTTGGCTACAAACCCTACTCTTGGAACAGAACAAGATCGTACCTACAAAGCGCCTGCAGCAACAGATGAGCAACTCCTTCCAAATACAGGAAGCCAAGACACCTCAGCAGTCCCATCGCTAGGATTTATTGGTCTCCTTCTTGGTTTGCTACCATTTGCAAAGAGAAAATTTAATAAATAAATCGCATGAAATCAATAAAAGAAAAGGATTTGAATAGTCCTTTTCTTTTTTATGGTGAAATAGGGATAAGTCCAAGTTTTTCAGCTCTTTCCGATGGTATTTTTCCTTGCTTTCCTTTATAATGGGTGTATGGACAAGAAAAAATTATTATTAATTGATGGATCTTCAGTTGCTTTTCGAGCTTTTTTTGCGCTTTATCAGCAGTTGGATCGGTTTAAAAATGCTAATGGCCTTCATACCAATGCAATCTATGGCTTTCAACTCATGTTGAATCATGTCTTAGAGCGGGTTGAGCCCAGTCATGTTTTGGTAGCCTTTGATGCAGGTAAGACGACTTTCCGAACAGAGATGTATGCAGACTACAAGGGTGGCCGTGCTAAAACTCCAGATGAGTTTCGTGAGCAATTTCCCTTCATTCGTGAGTTGTTAGACCATCTTGGGATTCGCCATTATGAGTTGGCCCAGTATGAAGCGGATGATATCATCGGGACTCTGGGCCGTTTGGCTGAGAAGGATTCCTTCGATGTGACTATCGTTAGCGGAGATAAGGATTTGATCCAGTTGACGGATGAGCATACGGTAGTCGAGATTTCTAAGAAAGGTGTGGCTGAGTTTGAGGCCTTTACGCCAGGCTATCTTATGGAAAAAATGGGCCTCACACCAGCTCAGTTTATAGACCTCAAGGCCCTGATGGGGGATAAGTCTGATAATATCCCTGGTGTTACTAAGATTGGTGAAAAGACGGGCATCAAGCTCTTGCTAGAACACGGATCGCTAGAGGGTATTTATGAACATATCGATGGGATGAAGGCTTCTAAGATGAAGGAAAATCTCATCAATGATAAGGAACAAGCCTTTTTATCTAAAACACTAGCGACCATTGAAACTCAGGCACCAATTGAGATTGGACTAGATGATTTGGTCTATAATGGCCCAGATGTGGAAAATCTCGGGAAATTCTACGATGAGATGGGTTTCAAACAGCTCAAACAAGCTCTAAATGTGTCATCAACGGATGCGCCTGAAAGCTTGGATTTCGCCATCGTTGACCAAGTCAGTCAAGACATGCTGAGCGCAGACTCTATCTTCCACTTTGAACTCTTTGGTGAGAACTACCATACAGATGACTTGGTTGGTTTTGCTTGGTCTTGTGGGGATAAACTTTACGCTACAGATAAACTTGAGCTTTTACAGGAGCCTATTCTCAAGAATTTTCTAGAAAAAACACCTCTGAAAGTGTATGACTTTAAGAAAGCGAAGGTTCTTTTAAATCGCTTGGGCTTGAACTTGCAGGCCCCTGCTTTTGACAGTCGCTTGGCCAAATACCTTCTCTCTACTGTCGAGAATAATGAAATTTCAACCATTGCGAATCTCTACGGTCAAACATACTTGGTCGATGATGAGACTTTCTACGGTAAGGGTGTCAAGAAAGCTATCCCTGAGAGAGAGAAATTCTTGGAGCATTTGGCTCGCAAGGTTGCAGTATTGGTTGAAACAGAGCCGGTTTTACTCGAAAAACTCAGTGAACATGGACAGTTAGATCTCCTCTATGATATGGAGCAACCTCTGGCTTTTGTCCTTGCTAAGATGGAAATTGCTGGTATCAAGGTCAAAAAAGAAACCCTACTTGAGATGCAGGCTGAAAATGAGGTCGTCATTGAGCAACTTACCCAAGAGATTTATGAGCTAGCTGGTGAAGAGTTTAATATCAATTCTCCTAAGCAGTTGGGTGTGCTTCTCTTTGAAAAACTCGGTCTTCCTCTAGAGTACACTAAGAAAACCAAGACAGGTTACTCGACGGCCGTGGATGTGCTAGAGCGTCTAGCTCCTATTGCTCCGATTGTTAAAAAAATCCTCGACTACCGTCAGATTGCTAAGATTCAATCCACTTATGTGATTGGTTTGCAAGACTGGATTTTGGATGATGGCAAGATCCACACGCGCTATGTGCAGGATTTGACTCAGACTGGGCGTCTGTCTAGTGTGGATCCAAACTTGCAAAATATTCCTGTGCGTTTGGAACAAGGCCGTCTCATTCGTAAAGCTTTTGTCCCTGAGTGGGAGGATAGTGTGTTGCTCAGCTCGGACTATTCACAGATTGAATTGCGCGTTTTGGCTCATATTTCTAAAGATGAGCACTTAATTAAGGCTTTCCAAGAAGGAGCTGACATCCATACTTCAACGGCCATGCGGGTCTTTGGCATTGAACGTCCTGAAGATGTGACTCCAAACGACCGTCGTAATGCCAAGGCGGTAAACTTTGGAGTGGTTTACGGGATTTCAGATTTTGGTTTGGCAAACAATCTTGGTATTAGTCGTAAGAAGGCCAAAGCCTACATTGACACTTACTTTGAACGTTTTCCTGGAATCAAAAACTATATGGAAGAAGTGGTACGTGAAGCGCGTGATAAGGGCTATGTAGAGACCCTCTTCAAGCGTCGTCGTGAGTTACCAGATATCAATTCGCGCAACTTTAACATTCGTGGTTTTGCAGAGCGAACTGCTATTAACTCTCCTATCCAGGGTTCGGCGGCGGATATTCTCAAGATTGCTATGATTCAGCTAGACAAAGCTCTAGTTGAGGGTGGTTATCAGACCAAGATGCTCTTGCAAGTGCATGATGAAATCGTCCTTGAGGTTCCAAAATCAGAACTAGCAGCCGTTAAAACTCTAGTGAAACAAACCATGGAAGAAGCCATCCAGCTTAGTGTCCCACTCATTGCTGATGAGAATGAAGGAGCAACTTGGTACGAAGCTAAATAAGAAAGTTATGAAAGAGTTTGAAGCATTTGTCTTCAAACTCTTTTTCATAGTTTTCTGTAAGCAGTTTCCTTGACTTTTCCTTGTATTTGCGTTACTATATTTCCATATAAGATATGGGAGTCTGTGTACAGTCTGAGAGGAAGTGTTAAACTTCGACCGCACCTGATCTGGGTAATGCCAGCGTAGGGAACGATACTTAGCCGAATTCTGCACCTTTTCCATATATGGCAAAGGTTTTTCTTTTTGTTCAAAAGGAAAGCCGAGAAGAGGAGGATTTTATGAAAGCAAGCATTGCCTTGCAAGTCTTTCCCCTATCACAGGGGATTGATCGAATTGCTATTATCGATCAGGTTATTGCTTATCTGCAAGCTCAGTCCGTGACCATGGTGGTGACACCCTTTGAAACGGTTTTGGAAGGAGAGTTTGATGAGCTCATGCGTATTCTCAAAGAAGCGCTTGAAGTGGCTGGGCAAGAGGCAGATAATGTCTTTGCCAATGTCAAAATAAATGTAGGAGAGATTTTAAGTATTGATGAGAAACTTGAAAAGTATACTGAGACGTCACATTAGTCTATTTGGTTTTCTAGGAGTCTTGTCAATCTGGCAGTTAGCGGGAATATTCAAACTTTTACCCAAGTTTATCCTGCCAACTCCTCTTGAAATTCTCCAGTCCTTTGTTCGTGACAGAGAATTTCTCTGGCACCATAGTTGGGCGACTTTGAGAGTGGCTTTGCTAGGTCTAGTCTTGGGAGTCTTGATTGCCTGTATCATGGCGGTGCTTATGGACAGTCTGACTTGGCTCAATGATCTTATCTACCCTATGATGGTGGTTGTCCAGACCATTCCGACCATTGCTATAGCTCCTATCCTGGTCTTGTGGCTAGGCTATGGAATTTTGCCTAAGATTGTCTTGATAATCCTGACGACAACCTTCCCTATCATCGTCAGTATTTTGGATGGATTTAGGCACTGTGACAAGGATATGCTGACCTTGTTTAGTCTGATGCGAGCAAATCCTTGGCAAATCCTGTGGCATTTTAAAATCCCGGTTAGTCTGCCTTACTTTTATGCAGGCTTGAGGGTCAGTGTCTCCTACGCCTTTATCACGACAGTGGTATCTGAGTGGTTGGGAGGCTTTGAAGGACTTGGTGTTTATATGATTCAGTCCAAGAAACTGTTTCAGTATGATACCATGTTTGCGATTATTATTTTGGTGTCGATTATCAGTCTTCTAGGTATGAAGCTGGTCGATATCAGTGAAAAATATGTGATTAAATGGAAACGTCCTTAAAATAGAGCGTTTTTGAAAAAGAAAAGAGGAAATAACATGAAAAAGACATGGAAAGTGTTTTTAACGATTGTAACAGCTCTTGTAGCTGTCGTGCTTGTGGCTTGTGGCCAAGGAACTGCTTCTAAGGACAACAAAGAAGCAGAAGTCAAGAAGATTGACTTTATCCTAGACTGGACACCAAACACTAACCACACTGGACTTTATGTAGCCAAGGAGAAAGGCTATTTCGAAGAAGCTGGAGTAGATGTTGACTTGAAATTGCCGCCAGAAGAAAGCTCATCTGACTTGGTGATCAATGGCAAGGCACCATTTGCTATCTATTTCCAAGACTACATGGCTAAGAAATTAGAAAAAGGAGCAGGGATTACTGCCGTTGCCGCTATCGTAGAACACAATACATCAGGAATCATCTCACGTAAATCGGACAATGTCAGCAGTCCAAAGGACTTGGTTGGTAAGAAATACGGAACTTGGAATGACCCAACGGAACTAGCTATGTTGAAAACCTTGGTAGAATCTCAAGGTGGAGACTTTGAGAAGGTCGAAAAAGTACCAAACAACGACTCAAACTCGATTACACCAATTGCCAATGGTGTCTTTGATACTGCTTGGATCTACTACGGTTGGGACGGTATCCTTGCCAAATCTCAAGGTGTAGACGCCAACTTCATGTACTTGAAAGACTATGTGAAAGAGTTTGACTACTACTCACCAGTTATCATCGCAAACAACGACTATCTCAAAGACAATAAAGAAGAAGCTCGTAAAGTTATCCAAGCTATCAAAAAAGGCTACCAATACGCTATGGAACACCCAGAAGAAGCTGCAGATATCCTCATCAAGAATGCACCTGAACTCAAAGAAAAACGTGACTTTGTCATCGAATCTCAAAAATACTTGTCAAAAGAATACGCAAGCGAAAAGGGAAAATGGGGACAATTTGACGCAGAACGCTGGAATGCCTTCTACAAATGGGATAAAGAAAATGGTATCCTAAAAGAAGACTTGACAGACAAAGGCTTCACCAACGAATTTGTAAAATAATGACAGAAATTAGACTAGAACACGTAAGCTATGCCTATGGCGAGGAGAAGATTTTAGAGGATATCAACCTGCAGGTGACTTCGGGTGAAGTAGTCTCTATCCTAGGTCCCAGTGGTGTAGGCAAGACTACCCTCTTTAACCTGATTGCAGGAATTTTAGAAGTCCAGTCAGGTAGAATTGTCCTTGATGGGGAGGAGAATCCCAAGGGGCGCGTGAGTTATATGTTGCAAAAGGATCTCCTCTTGGAGCACAAAACGGTGCTTGGCAATATCATCCTGCCCCTCTTGATTCAAAAGGTTGATAAGACGGAAGCCATTGCCCGAGCGGATGACATCCTTGCGACCTTCCAGCTGACAAACGTACGGGATAAGTATCCTCACGAACTCAGCGGAGGGATGCGCCAGCGTGTAGCCTTGCTTCGGACCTATCTTTTTGGACACAAGCTCTTTCTTTTAGATGAGGCTTTTAGCGCCTTGGACGAGATGACCAAGATGGAACTCCACGCTTGGTATCTGGAGATTCATAAGCAGTTGCAGCTGACGACCCTCATCATCACGCATAGTATTGAAGAGGCCCTCAATCTCAGCGACCGTATCTACATTCTAAAAAATCGGCCGGGACAGATTGTTTCTGAAGTCAAACTAGATTGGTTCCAGAGCGAAGACAAGGAAGTCCAAAAAATTGCCTATAAACGTCAAATCTTAGCGGAATTGGGATTAAATACTTAGATTCTTAGAACAATATTATATATTAAGTCCAAGCAAGAACCCTGCTTGGATTTAATTGTTTCAAAGCTTATGCGGACGTGGGATTGGCTGACTTATCCATCTATCTGATAAGTTAATATAAAAATTAGCACATTATAGTTGACATACTGTTATAGACCTGTATAATATAATTGAACCATTATAGACAATAAGGAGGATAATGTGGTGAAAAAGAGAACTAGTAAACTCTTTCGTTGCTTGATGGCCTTGCTACTGGTTGTGTCGGTCTTTTTGCCTGCACTAAGACTTAATGGAGTAGTTAGTGCTGCCGAAAAAACTGAATCAGAGTACACTTTGACTACAGAGCCGACGATTAATACGAACCGATTAGTCGATCATGCCAAATATGGAGAAGGTAAGTTCTATCTTAAAACAACTTACGCATTCCCAGACAATGTAACTCTGAATAACGGTGATTTCATGGTTTATCACGTTCCAAATGAGTTCAAAATCGAAGTAGATTCTAGTACAGATTTGAAAGCTCCGAACGGTGAAACGATTGCAAAACTGACAACAGAGAAGGCAACGAATACTGCTAAGATTACAGTAACAAACGAAGAGTACTTTAAGAAGTTTAATGAGAACAAACAAATTGTTGCATCATTTACTGTGGTATGGGCAGACCATGTTGAAAAGAACAAGGAATATGAAATCAACATTCCTGGTGCAGGAGTTTACCATTTGACTCGTATCGTTCCAGACGTTGACCCAACTGGATTTACTAAATGGGGAGTTCAAGACTCAGACGATCCTAACTATGTAAACTGGCGTATCCGTGTTAACCGCTATGCAAAATCTTACACTGGTGTTAATATCCAAGATACTATTCCAGATGGGCAAGTTCTTGCAAGTGAAATCACTGGTTACTACTTCCCAGACTGGGAAAATGGTTACGGAAGAACAAAATTGGATAGTGCTCATGTCCAAGTAACAGATAAGAACCATTTCTCAATTACACCTAACGGTGATGGAACTCTTGATCATAAAGGTTTGTTCATCCTATACCGTACTCGTTTGACTAAACCAGTTGACCAAGTTACTAAACGTGTACTAAATAACGTGTCGGTAACTACAAACGAGGAAGCTCAACCGATTGATTTTGAAGGTTTTGCACCAATTACCACAACAGATGGTATTGGTGGAGGCGCCAAATCGGATGAGGTAGCTTTAGAAGTAACTAAGAAACTTGAAGGTAAAACTCTTGAAAAAGATGCATTTAGTTTCCAACTTCTAGATGACAAAGGTAGTGTTTTACAAACTGTCAAAAATGATGAGAATGGTAAAGTGAAGTTCGAGGCAATCAAATACAAAGAAGCAGGAACTTTTAACTATACCATTAAAGAAGTTAATGATAACAAACCTGGATACACTTATGATGCGAATGTCCTTAAAGCGACTGTAACAGTAGAAGA
This sequence comes from Streptococcus sp. KHUD_016, assembly GCF_051106465.1. Lineage (GTDB taxonomy): Bacteria > Bacillota > Bacilli > Lactobacillales > Streptococcaceae > Streptococcus. The sequence continues at coordinate 54,140 of NZ_CP193663.1, forward strand.
TGTTTTGGGTGAAAAATTAGCGAGCGTCAAATTTGAAGATTCTAAGAAAGAATTTACAAACTCATACGCGGCTAAAGAAGCAAAACTTCAACTTGAAGCTAAGAAAGTGTTGAAGGGTAAAGCTATTGAGGCTGACCAATTTGAATTTGAGTTGAAAGAAAAAGAAAGTGACAAGGTCGTTGCGACAGCTAAAAACGATGCAAACGGTAAGATTCAATTCCCAAAACTTACGCTCACAGAAGAAAAAACTTATACATACACTATCTCTGAAAAAGCAGGTGATGTAGCCGGAGTTGAATACGATCCAAATGCTTATGAAGTAACAGTAGTCGTTAAAGATAACGGCCAAGGTCAACTTGTTGCAACTCCAACAGGTGCTGAAAACCTTACTTTCACTAACACTTATAAAGCAGCTCCAACAAATGCGACAATCAAAGCAACTAAGAAGATTGCAGGTAATAAAGAGCTTGTAGCTGATGCTTATACTTTCGAATTGAAAGAAAAAGATACAGATAAAGTTATAGCTACTGCTAAGAACGCTGCTTCAGGCGAAGTTGTCTTCAACGTCAACTACACAGAAGCGGGCGAGCACACTTACACTATCACTGAAAAAGCAGGAACAGAGTCAGGTGTGACTTACTCAACTGAATCTTACACAGTTAAAGTGAATGTAGTAGATAACGGTCAAGGTCAATTGGTTGCGACTGTAGAAAATGCGAATGCAGAACGTGTCTTCACTAACACTTATAAAGCCGCTGAAACAAAGGCTACTATCAAGGCTACTAAAGTCTTGGAAGGTAAAGCTCTAGAAGCTGGTAAATACGAATTCGAACTTAAAGAAGGTGACGAAGTCGTCGCAACAGCCAAAAACGCTGCAGACGGTTCTGTTACTTTCGAAGCTATCAAGTACGCAGCAGCAGGTGACCACACTTACACTATCACTGAAAAAGAAGGTAGCGAAGCAGGTGTAACTTACGATAAATCTACTCACAATGTAACAGTAAAAGTTACAGATAATGGACAAGGAAAACTTGTTGCAGATGTAAAAGACAACAATCCAACCTTCACCAACACTTATAAAGCAGCTAAAACAAGTGCAACGATCACAGCTACTAAAGTCTTGGATGGTAAGGCCCTTGAAGCTGGTAAATACGAATTCGAACTTAAAGAAGGTGACGAAGTCGTTGCGACAGCTAAAAACGCTGCCGACGGTACTGTGACTTTCGAAGATATCAAGTACGCAGCAGCAGGCAACCACACATACACTATCACTGAAAAAGCAGGTAGCGAAGCAGGTGTGACATACGACACTGCTAAACATGAAGTGACAGTAAACGTTACAGATAACGGGCAAGGTCAACTTGTTGCAGCTGTTACAGGTAACAATCCAACCTTCACCAACACTTATAAAGCAACTTCAACAACAGCTACTATCACGGCTACTAAAGTCTTGAATGGTAAAGCTCTAGAAGCTGGTAAATACGAGTTTGAACTTAAAGAAGGTGACAAAGTCGTTGCGACAGCTAAAAACGCTGCCGACGGTACTGTGACTTTCGAAGCTATCGAATACGCAGCAGCAGGTAACCACACATACACTATCACTGAAAAAGCAGGTAGCGAAGCAGGTGTGACATACGATACTGCTAAACACGAAGTTAAGGTAGCAGTTGTTGATAACGGACAAGGTCAACTTGTTGCGACTGTAACTGACAACAACCCAACCTTCACAAACACTTACAAAGCAGCTTCAACAACTGTTAACATCACGGCTAAGAAAGTCTTGAATGGTAAAGCTCTAGAAGCTGGTAAATATGAGTTTGAACTTAAAGAAGGTGACAAAGTAATCGGAACAGCGACAAACGCTGTAGACGGTACAGTTGCTTTCGCAGGTATTGAGTACAAAGAAGCTGGTGAGCACACTTATACTATCTCTGAAAAAGCAGGTAGCGAAGCAGGTGTGACATATGACACTGCTACACATAAAGTGACTGTTAAAGTTGTTGATAACGGTGCAGGCAAACTTGTTGCGACTGTAACTGACAACAACCCAACCTTCACCAACACTTATGTTGCGTCTTCAACACAAGTAATTTTCTCAGCTAAGAAAGTCTTGAAAGGTGATAAAGAGCTTGTAAAAGGTCAATTTAAGTTTGAACTTAAACAAGGTGACAAAGTCGTTGAGACAGCTACAAACGCTGCAGACGGTACTGTTACTTTCACAGCAATTGAGTACAAAGAAGCAGGAGAGCACACTTACACTATTACTGAAGTAAAAGGTGACGATAAGAATATCAAATATGATGAGAATTCTTACAAAGTGACAGTAACAGTGACAGATAATGGTGCGGGTCAACTTGTAACAACAGTTGAAGGTAACAACCCAACAATCACTAACACGTATACTGAACCGAAAAAAGAAGAACCTAAGGAAGGTCCTAAGGGTGAACAACCTAAGGGAGATTTGCCAAACACTGGTGGAGCAGACTTTACAGCATTCTCTACTATTCTTGGTCTAGTTCTTGCAGCTTTGGCAGGACTTGTATACCGTGCTAAAAAAGTTGACTAATCTTAACTTTGAATAAAGCAAAATGATGGTGACCGTTTTACGGTCCCATCTTTTTGTTTTTGATAGTTTATAATAAATCTGCACAACTTGCTTCCTTTTCCTTTAAAAAAATCAAAAATTTCGGTATAATAGTCAAAGATAGTCAAGGTTCAAAGAAGGAGTTTGATTTACTATGAGATTTAAAAATACATCAGATCATATCGAAGCCTATATCAAGGCGATTTTAGACCAGTCTGGTATCGTGGAATTGCAGCGGAGCCAGTTGGCAGATACCTTCCAGGTTGTACCGAGCCAGATCAACTATGTCATCAAGACTCGCTTTACGGAAAGTAGAGGTTACTTAGTTGAGAGCAAGCGTGGTGGTGGAGGCTACATTCGCATAGGGCGTATTGAGTTTTCCAATCATCACGAGATGCTACGCGATTTGCTTTATTCAATCGGAGAGCGAGTTAGTCAGGAGATTTATGAGGATATTCTCCAGCTTTTGGTGGAGCAGGACTTGATGACCAAGCAAGAGATGACCTTGCTGACTTCTGTAGCAACAGATCGTGTCCTAGGGGAAGAATCCCCAGTTGTCCGTGCCAATATGCTCCGACAGCTATTGCAAGAGGTAGATAGAAAAGAGAAGTAAGATGAACTATTCAAAAGCATTGAATGAATGTATCGAAAGTGCCTACATGGTTGCGAGCCATTTTGGAGCTCGTTACCTAGAGTCTTGGCATTTATTGATTGCCATGTCCAATCACAGTTACAGTGTGGCAGGTGCGACTTTAAATGATTATCCTTATGAAATGGACCGTTTAGAAGAGGTTGCGTTGGAACTGACTGAAACGGACTATAGCCAGGACGAAACCTTTACGGAATTGCCCTTTTCCCATCGTTTGGAGGTTCTCTTTGCAGAAGCAGAGTATGTGGCCTCAGTGGTCCATGCTAAGGTGCTAGGGACAGAGCATGTCCTCTATGCGATTTTGCATGACGGCAATGCCTTGGCAACTCGCATCTTGGAGAGAGCAGGCTTTTCTTATGAAGACCAGAAAGATCAGGTCAGAATTGCTGCTCTTCGTCGCAATCTAGAAGAACGTGCTGGCTGGACTAGAGAAGATCTCAAGGCTTTGCGTCAACGTCATCGCACAGTAACTGACAAGCAAAATTCCATGGCCAATATGATGGGCATGCCTCAAGCTCAAAGTGGCGGTCTCGAGGACTACACGCATGACCTGACGGAGCAAGCGCGCTCTGGCAAGTTAGAGCCAGTTATCGGTCGAGACAAGGAAATCTCACGTATGATTCAGATTTTGAGTCGAAAGACCAAGAACAATCCGGTCTTGGTTGGAGATGCGGGTGTCGGGAAAACAGCTCTGGCACTTGGACTTGCCCAGCGTATTGCCAGTGGGGATGTACCTGCGGAAATGGCAAAGATGCGCGTTCTAGAGCTTGATTTGATGAATGTCGTTGCAGGGACACGTTTCCGTGGTGACTTTGAAGAGCGTATGAACAACATCATCAAGGATATCGAGGAAGATGGCAAAGTCATCCTCTTTATCGATGAACTCCACACCATCATGGGTTCTGGTAGCGGTATTGACTCGACTCTGGATGCAGCCAATATCTTGAAGCCAGCCTTGGCTCGTGGAACTTTGAGAACGGTTGGTGCCACCACTCAGGAAGAATACCAGAAACACATCGAAAAAGATGCTGCCCTTTCTCGTCGGTTTGCCAAAGTGACGATTGAAGAGCCAAGTCTAGCTGACAGTATGACCATTTTGCAAGGTTTGAAGGCCACCTATGAGAAACACCACCGTGTGCAAATCACAGATGAAGCTGTTGAAACGGCTGTCAAGATGGCGCATCGTTACTTGACCAGTCGTCACTTGCCAGACTCTGCTATCGACCTCTTAGATGAGGCGGCAGCAACAGTGCAAAACAAATCCAAGCATGTGAAAGCAGACGAATCCGACTTGACTCCAGCTGACAAGGCCCTGATGGATGGCAAGTGGGAACAAGCTGCCCAGCTAATCGCAAAAGAAGAGGAAGTTCCTGTCTATAAAGACTTGGTAACAGAATCTGATATTTTGACCACCTTGAGTCGCTTGTCGGGTATCCCAGTCCAAAAACTGACGCAAACGGATGCCAAGAAATACCTGAATTTGGAGGCTGAACTACACAAACGTGTCATCGGCCAAGATCAAGCTGTTTCAAGCATTAGTCGTGCCATTCGTCGCAATCAGTCAGGTATTCGTAGTCACAAGCGTCCGATTGGTTCCTTTATGTTCCTAGGGCCGACAGGAGTCGGTAAGACCGAATTGGCCAAGGCTCTGGCAGAAGTCCTCTTTGATGACGAATCAGCCCTTATCCGCTTTGATATGAGTGAGTATATGGAGAAATTTGCGGCTAGCCGTCTCAATGGAGCACCTCCTGGCTATGTGGGCTACGAGGAAGGTGGGGAGTTGACCGAGAAGGTTCGCAACAAACCTTACTCAGTACTTCTCTTTGACGAGGTAGAAAAGGCCCATCCAGACATCTTTAATGTCCTCTTGCAGGTTTTGGACGACGGTGTCTTGACAGATAGCAAGGGGCGCAAGGTTGATTTTTCAAATACCATTATCATCATGACGTCAAACCTTGGTGCGACGGCTCTTCGTGATGACAAGACGGTCGGCTTTGGCGCTAAAGACATTCGTTTTGACCAGGAAAATATGGAGAAACGAATCTTTGAAGAGCTGAAAAAAACTTATCGACCAGAGTTTATTAACCGTATTGATGAAAAGGTAGTCTTCCATAGCTTGGATAGCGAACATATGCAGGAAATTGTCAAGATTATGGTTAAACCATTGATTGCTAGCCTAGCAGAGAAAGGCATCGACTTGAAACTGCAAGCTTCAGCCCTGAAGTTGCTAGCTAGTCACGGTTACAATCCAGAAATGGGAGCCCGTCCACTTCGCAGAACCCTGCAAACAGAAGTGGAAGATAAGTTGGCAGAACTCCTCCTTAAGGGAGAACTTGTAGCAGGCAAGACCCTCAAGATTGGTGTCAAAGCTGGTCAACTAAAATTTGATATTGCTTAAAAATGGAGAGTCAGGAGCAGTCCTGATTCTTTTTTTCCTACTTTTTTATAAAAAATGATAAAAAACTATTGACAAAACAAAAATATAGTGTATAATAAAAACATAGAAAATAAAAATATCAAAAACTATAAAAAGGTAAAACGTTTATGAAAAAGAAAACAGCAGTGGTATTTGGGACCTTTGCCCCTCTTCATCAGGGTCATATCGATCTGATCCAGCGAGCGAAGCGTCAGTGTGACCAGGTCTGGGTAGTCGTTTCAGGCTACGAGGGAGACCGAGGTGAGCAGGTAGGTTTAAGTCTTCAAAAACGATTTCGCTATATCCGAGAGGCTTTTCGGGATGACGAGTTGACCTCTGTCTGCAAGCTGGATGAGACCAATCTTCCCCGTTACCCTATGGGCTGGCAGGAGTGGTTGGACCAGATGTTAGCGGAGATTTCCTATGATGAAACCCAGCAAGAACTGACTTTTTTTGTAGGAGAAGCAGACTACCAGCAAGAGCTAGCTAAACGTGGATTTGGCACTGTCTTGCAAGAAAGAAAGTTTGGTATCTCAGCGACTATGATTCGAGAAAATCCAAGCAAATATTGGAAATACATCGCTCAACCCTTCCGTCGTCAGTTTACAAAGAAAGTGTTGATTATGGGAAGTGCTAGCAATGGGAAGACCACTCTGGCCAAGGATTTGGCAAGGTATTACGATGCGCCCGTTAGTCTGGAATACGCGCGTGAGTACCAGATCAAAAACAATGTCCGCGATGATGAATTGACTCCAAAGGATTACTACTATCTCCTGTTGGGACAGTATGACCAGACCTCCAAGTTAATCGACAGCAATGCCAATCGAGGCCTAGTGATAGCCGATACCAACTCCTTGGTAACCAAGGGCTACTATGACTATTACATGGAGACTGAGGACCAAGGGGACTTATCAGGAGAAACCTTTGACAATCTCTTTGTTTCGATCTTGGCCAAGGAAAAATGGGACTTGATTCTCTTCGTGCAACCTATCGGTTCCTATGTCAATGACGGATTTAGAGATATGACCATGGCAGAGGACCACATTCGCTACAGTTTTTCCCAGCATTTGGATGAGATGAGGGAGAGATACTTAACGACTATTCCTTTAGTTTATCTAGCAGAGGATTATCTAGGCAATTATGAAGCAGCAAAAGTGGCTATTGATGCCATTTACCAAGCAGATTAGGAGAAAAATATGAAAAAGCTAACTGAAAAAATCACACAATTTATCGAAAACTTTAAAAATGTCCATGCAGAAGCCCGCAAGATCGGTTTTGCAGGAATCATGCGCTTGCTATGGAAAGATCTCTTTGTCGGCCGTAGTCTTTTCCAGTGGTTGTATCTCATCGCCTTGTCAAGTGTTCCCTTGATCTTGGAATTCACACAAAATACGGAAAGTCATGACTGGCTAAGCTTGTTTGCATCTTGGACTGGTATTGTCTGTGTTATCTTGGTAGCAGAAGGGCGTGCAAGCAATTATCTCTTTGGGGCCATTAACTCTGCTATCTACTTGATCTTGGCCATGAACGCGACTTTTTATGGAGAAGTTTTGACGACCGTTTACTTCTTTGTCATGCAGCCGATTGGTCTCTATGCTTGGTTGTCCAATCGTATCAACGACCAAGGAAAACCAGAAGAATCCCACTTTGAAGCTAAGAAATTATCTGTTCTTGATTGGCTCAAGTACTTGGCCTTGACTGCTATTATCTGGATTGGTATGGGCTTGGCTTATCAAAGTATCAATAGTGCTCGCCCTTTCCGTGATAGTGTTACCGATGCGACCAATGGCGTTGGTCAGCTTTTGATGACACGTCTCTACCGTGAGCAATGGATTTTCTGGATTGCCACCAATCTCTTTAGTATTTATCTCTGGTGGGGTGAAAATATCCACATCCAAGGGATGTACTGGGTTTACACACTCAATAGTCTAGTGGGATGGTACCAATGGACCAAGGCAGTTCGAAAGGAGGCATAAGATGGCAGACATAAAGATTCCAGCCGGGATGACGGAAAAAGAATATTATGAAATCCATGCCAGTCAGGAGGAGTTTTTAGACTGGTACTACAAGCAGGAACTCCCTCAATATGAAAAACCAAGTGTGACAGTGGATATGGTAGCCTACTGCTTTGTCGAAGGAAAAATTAAACTCTTGCTAATCCGTCGCAAGGCCCACCCTTATCAAAACTGTTTGGCCTTAGTTGGAGGCTTTATGGACAAGGGAGAAGATGCTGCGCATGCCTGTCAGCGCGAGGTGAGAGAAGAAGTCAATCTCGATCTACCTTTGGAGAAAATCGAGCAATTGATGACGGTATCGACCCCCGGTCGTGATCCACGGGGCTGGACAGTGACCATTGCCCACTTAGTGTACCTACCTAGTCGTGCCTTAGACCTCGTTCAGGCGGGTGATGATGCCAAGGATGTCGTTTTTGTAGATGTCAATTTTCAGACAGGCAAATGTTTCCTAGAGGGAGTGGAGCTGGACGAGCAAGCCTTCGCCTTTGACCATTATGCCATTATCCAAGAATCCATCAAACGAATTCAAGGCCGTCTCGACTGGAATCCGACCTTCCTCTATCTGCTGGAGGAGGAATTCACTGTCTACGAAGGGACTGAACTGGTCAATCTCATCAATCCCGGTCGCCCAATTGTCAGCAATAACTTTCTCGTAAAATACGGCGAATACGTAGAAGAAGTTGGACTCAAACGAGTACCCAAAAAGAAACCAAGAAAAACCTATCGATTGAAATAAAGAGGTCGGGAAGAGTTCCCGACCTCTTTATTTATCATCATTTTTTATGAATGGCTATCTTTCTTAGGATTACTCAACATGTGAGTAAAGAAGTCTTTGTATCGATACTTGAGATAGATCTCATGTAAAAATAACAAAGCGATATAAACAATCAAAAAGATTGCAGTCAGATAGAAGACATCAAATGCAGTTCGCGCATAGTAAGTGGCTGATTGATAAGAGCCAATAGCTCCCAAAATCAACCAAGGAAGATACTTGTAATACTTATTTAGCATAAGAGTGCACCTCCTATATTCTATTTCGATGTTATTATATTCCTTTGTCTAATACAATGCAAGCGATTACACAAAGATGATGTAAAAAATAGGACTCTTATCTAAAAAATTTTCTATTTTTTCGTTTCGATTACGAATAGAAATAGTAGAGAGAAATTTTTTAAAATAGTTTCTCTAAATAGTTGACAGATTCAAAGTCCAATGTTACAATTATATTACAAAAAGATTTCTTAACATTTCAAAAATGTTACAAAGGAGTAGAAAAATGAAAAAGAAAACCTATATCAAATTGATGGCAGCGACTGTATTGGCTTCTACCTTGCTACTAGGAGCTTGTGGAAATAAAAATGAAACCACTCAAACCAGTAGCTCTGCCAAGACAAGTCAATCATCAAGTTCTAAAGCAGCCTCTTCTAGCAAAGAAAGCAAGACACAAAAATCTTCAAGCTCAGCTTCATCTGAAAAGGTTCAGGCATCTTCAGGTCAGTCTTCTACAACGCCAGATCAGTCACAAGCGAAACCAGCACCTGAATCAAGACAAGAACAAGCAGCTCCTAGTCAACAAGCTCCATCTCAGGCACCTTCAACTCAGCAAGGTTCTCAAGCTCAGTCTAACCAGTCAGGCTATGATCCAACAACTGACCGCCAACTTCAAGACAAGCAAGCAGAACACAACAAACGCTACAAGGGTGTTTTAACCATGGTCGATGGTGATTTCTCAGCAGCTGCAGGCAACTGGAAGGGAGCAAATGGCGAAACTATTACGGTTTCATCAGGGGGCCAGTTTACAGTAGAAACTGCAGATGGAAAGAAAGAAAACTATTCTATCAGAGGCTACTCTTACACCCTTGATGATGGCAAGTATAATGCCAAAATCGGTGGAGGAAAAATCATCCAAATTACAACAGGTGCGGATGGTAAAGTTTCGAGCGTTGCCTTGATTCAATAATAGTACCTAGGTTTTCCTAGGATCTAAAAAACCGTAAACTCCAAGTGAGTTACGGTTTTTTTGTGTATTATGCTTTGTCTAATTGCAAGAGGGCTTCAATCTCTGCTAGGGTGCTAGCTTGTGAAATGGCTCCACGAAGTTTGGCAGCTCCAGATGTTCCCCGGAGGTAGTGAGGAGCGAGACCGCGGAATTCACGAACGGCTACGTTTTCTCCTTTGAGGTTAATCAAGCGTTTCAAATGTTCGTAGGCGATTTTCATCTTGTCTTCAAATGTCAAGTCAGGGAGAATTTCTCCTGTTTCAAAGTAGTGGTTGATCTGGTTGAAGAGATAGGGGTTTCCCATGGCTGCGCGACCAATCATGACAGCGTCAGCCCCGACTTCTTCGATACGCTGTTTGGCTTCTTGGACCGTACGGATATCACCATTTGCGATAAATGGAATCTTGGTCAAAGCTTGAGCAACCTTGTGAAGAGTCTCAAGGTCTGCGTGACCTGTGTACATTTGTTCACGGGTACGGCCGTGCATAGCGAGGGCAGAGACACCTGCAGCCTCAGCAGCGAGGGCATTTTCCACGGCTAGGGATGGATCAGACCAGCCAGTGCGCATTTTGACAGTGAGGGGGATATCAAGGACAGATTGGACCTTGTTGATAATAGAGTAGATCTTGTCTGGATCCTTGAGCCACATAGCGCCAGCTTCGTTCTTCACGATTTTGTTAACTGGGCAGCCCATGTTGATATCGACGATATCGGTCTTAGTATTTTCTTGGATGAATTCTGCTGCGCGAGCGAGGCTGTCTTCATCACTACCAAAAAGTTGGATAGACACGGGATTTTCTCCTTCGTCAATATGAAGCATGTGCAGTGTTTTTTCGTTGTTGTACTGGATTCCCTTGTCAGAGACCATTTCCATCACAACGAGTCCAGCTCCGAGCTCTTTTGCGATGGTACGAAAGGCTGAGTTGGTCACGCCAGCCATAGGCGCTAAAACGGTACGATTGGGAATCTCAACATTGCCAATCATAAAGGGTGTATTAAGATTTGTCACGAATGAGTTCCTCCAGGTCGTTTTCATCAAAGTTGTAAGTTGTTTGGCAGAATTGGCAAGTGATTTCAGCCCCGTGGTCTTCCTCTTTCATTTCCTCAAGATCTGAGTTTGGAAGGCTGGCAAGAGCGTTCATAAAACGGTCTTTACTGCAGTCACATTGGAAACGAATTTCTTCTTCAGATAGACGTTTGTAGGATTCGTCACCATAGATAGCCTTGAGAAGGGCTTCGATATGATCATCGCTTTCCAGAAGGGTTGAGATGGCTGGCATTTCTTGGATGCGTTTTTCAAAGCGGGCAATCTCTTCTTCCTTGGCCCCGGGCAAGACTTGGAGAAGAAAACCACCGGCAACTTCAACCTTGTCCTCTTTGTCTAAAAGAACATTGAGGCCGACTGCTGAAGGAGTTTGTTGACTTTCTGTCAGGTAATAGGCCAAGTCTTCACCGATCTCCCCAGAGATGAGAGGGGTCATGGAGTTGTAGGGATTTCCAGTACCGTAGTCTGTGATAACGAGAAATTGACCGTTTCCAACAAAAGGACCGACTAGGACTTCACCCGTTGCAGTTTTTTTGATGTCAACACCTGGATTTTGAACGTAGCCTTTAACATTGCCCTTGGTATCTGCGACCGTGATGATGGCACCGAGAGAGCTGGTTCCCAGAACTTTAACTGTTAGTTTGGTATTTCCTTTTTCATTGGCTGCGAGAATTTGGCTAGCGATAAGGGTACGACCAAGTGCGACAGTTGAACTGGCTTGAGTTTGATGTTTTTCTTGAGCAGTGCGGACAGTTTCGGTGCTATCAAGGACAAAAGCACGAAAGGCTCCGCTTTCTGATATTGTTTTAATAATTTTATCCATAGCTACTATTTTAGCATAAAAATGCCCAAAGGGGGAGTCGTGTGTTTGCTGTTTCTGTGGAATAAGGACGAGGAAATCGGCTTTAAAATAAAATGAGAAACAGATTATTTCAGCATTTGAAAGATTTATGCTATGCTTGTAGGAGAGAATGAAAGGGGTAACAAATGTATTTAGGTGATTTGATGGAAAAAGCAGAATCTGGTCAATTTTTAGTCCTTTCCTTTCTATTACAAGATTCGCAGACAACAGTCAAGAAAGCCATGGAAGAAACAGGTTTTTCAAAGGCGACCTTAACCAAGTACATTTCTCTGATTAACGAAAATGCCTGGGAAAGAGGGCTAGAGCTGACCATTCACTTGGAAGATGAAAATCTGCGTTTGTCGATTAGTGCAGATACCAAGGGAAGAGAGATTCGGAGCTTGTTTTTAGACAATGCCATTAAGTACCAAATTTTGGTTTACCTTCTCTATCACCAACAGTTCCTAGCCCATCAATTGGCTCAAGAATTAATGATTAGCGAGGCCACGCTTGGTCGCCATTTAGCTAGTCTAAATCAGATTTTGTCAGAGTTTGACTTATCCATCCAAAATGGTCGTTGGCGAGGTCCAGAGCATCAGATTCGTTACTTTTATTTCTGCCTTTTTCGCAAGTTGTGGTCCAGTCAGGAATGGGAAGGACATATGCAGAAGCCAGAGAGAAAGCAGGAGATTGCCAGCTTAGAAGAAATCTGCGGTGCTAGCTTGTCTTCAGGTCAGAAACTGGACTTGGTTCTCTGGGTTCACATCAGTCAACAGCGCCTTCGGGTTAACGCCTGTCAGTTTCAAGTCATAGAAGAAAAAATGCGAGGGTATTTTGACAATATTTTCTACCTTCGTTTGCTGAGAAAGGCTCCGTCCTTTTTTGCTGGGCAACATATCCCTCTAGGAACTGAGGATGGGGAGATGATGATTTTCTTCTCTTTCCTTCTTTCCCATCGTATCTTGCCCCTTCATACCATGGAGTATATCCTTGGTTTTGGGGGAGAACTTGCGGCTTTACTGACACAAATGATCCAGGAAATGAAGAAGGAGAAGCTATTAGGGGACTATACAGAGGACCATATCACTTATGAACTGAGTCAACTTTGTAGCCAAGTTTATCTCTACAAGGGCTATATCTTGCAAGATCGATACAAGTATCAGATAGAGCATCGGCACCCTTATTTGCTGATGGAGCATGACTTTCGAGATATTGCTCAGAAAATTTTCGCCTCCTTGCCAGCCTTTCATCAGGGGACGGATCTGGATAAAAAAATCCTTTGGGAATGGCTTCAGTTGATGGAGTATATGGCAGAAAATATAGGCAAACATCTGAGAATAGGGCTAGATCTAACAGCAGGCTTCCTTGTTTTTTCGAGAATGTCAGCCCTTTTAAAACGATATTTGGAGTACAATCGCTTCATTACTATCGAAGCCTATGACCGTACTCGTCATTATGATTTGCTGGTTACCAATAACCCTATCCATAAGAAAGAACAAACACCTATCTACTATTTGAAAAATGATTTGGACATCGAAGATTTAGCTACGATCCGTCAGATGCTATTTGCCTAAAAGACCTGATTTTTCAGGTCTTTTTTGTGAAATTCGCACAAACTCCTCACTTTTTTTAAAAATTTTAAAAAAATTGATAGACAAGAAAGCGCTTTATTTTGTATACTAGTTACTGTAAAGAGGAACCCCCTCAAGATTTTATCAGGAGGACAGCACATGTCACAAGAAAAATACATCATGGCTATTGACCAAGGAACTACCAGTTCTCGTGCCATCATTTTTAACAAAAAAGGAGAAAAGGTCAGCTCCAGCCAAAAAGAGTTCACTCAGATTTTCCCTCAAGCAGGTTGGGTTGAGCACAATGCCAATGAAATTTGGAACTCTGTTCAGTCAGTTATCGCGGGTGCTTTCATCGAAAGTGGTGTGAAACCAAGTCAAATCGAAGCCATCGGGATTACCAACCAGCGTGAAACAACTGTCGTCTGGGATAAGAAAACAGGGCTCCCTATCTATAATGCTATCGTTTGGCAATCACGCCAAACTGCTCCTCTGGCTGAACAACTAAAAAGCCAAGGTTATGTGGAAAAATTCCATGAAAAGACTGGTTTAATCATCGATGCTTACTTCTCTGCTACCAAGGTTCGCTGGATTTTGGACCATGTAGAAGGCGCTCAAGAGCGAGCTGAAAAGGGTGAATTGCTCTTTGGTACTATCGATACTTGGTTGGTTTGGAAATTGACTGACGGTGCGGCTCACGTGACGGACTACTCAAATGCGGCTCGTACCATGCTCTATAACATTAAACAACTAAAGTGGGATGATGAGATTTTGGAAATCCTCAACATTCCTAAGGCTATGCTTCCAGAAGTTCGTTCTAATTCTGAAATCTATGGCAAGACAGCTCCATTCCATTTCTACGGTGGAGAAGTGCCAATCTCTGGTATGGCGGGTGACCAACAAGCAGCCCTCTTTGGTCAGTTGGCTTTTGATCCTGGTATGGTTAAAAATACCTACGGAACTGGTTCCTTCATCATCATGAACACTGGTGAAGAAATGCAGTTGTCTGAAAACAACCTTTTGACAACGATTGGTTATGGTATTAACGGCAAGGTTTACTATGCTTTGGAAGGTTCTATCTTCATCGCAGGAAGTGCCATTCAATGGCTTCGTGACGGTCTTCGCATGGTGGAAAACTCACCAGAGTCTGAAAAATATGCTCTTAATTCTCACAATAATGACGAAGTCTATGTCGTACCTGCCTTTACAGGTCTAGGGGCACCATACTGGAACCAAAACGCTCGAGGATCTGTCTTTGGCTTGACTCGTGGAACAACTAAAGAAGACTTTATCAAGGCGACTTTGCAATCTATCGCTTATCAAGTACGTGACATCATCGACACCATGCAAGTGGATGCTCAGACAGCTATCCAAGTCTTGAAGGTAGATGGTGGTGCAGCCATGAACAACTTCCTCATGCAGTTCCAAGCTGACATCTTGGGAATTGATATCGCACGCGCTAAAAACTTGGAAACAACTGCCCTAGGGGCAGCCTTCCTGGCAGGATTGTCAGTAGGCTACTGGAAGGACTTGGATGAGTTGAAACTCTTGAACGAGACAGGAGAACTTTTCGAACCATCGATGAACGAATCTCGTAAGGAACAACTCTATAAGGGCTGGAAGAAGGCTGTGAAAGCAACTCAAGTCTTTGCGGAAGTAGATGACTAATATTGGAAGAATAAAGTGACTCAGATAGAAAGTGTGTAAATATGGAATTTTCAAAGAAAACACGTGAATTGTCAATTAAAAAAATGCAGGAACGCACCTTGGATCTCTTGGTTATTGGTGGCGGGATTACAGGAGCTGGTGTAGCTTTGCAGGCAGCAGCCAGTGGTCTTGACACTGGTTTGATTGAAATGCAGGACTTCGCAGAAGGAACATCTAGCCGTTCAACAAAATTGGTCCACGGAGGTCTACGTTATCTCAAACAATTCGACGTGGAAGTGGTATCAGATACAGTTTCTGAGCGTGCGGTGGTTCAACAAGTCGCTCCACATATTCCAAAACCAGATCCAATGCTCTTGCCAGTTTACGACGAGGATGGAGCAACATTTAGCCTTTTCCGTCTCAAAGTAGCCATGGACTTGTACGACCTATTGGCAGGGGTTAACAATACGCCTGCTGCAAACAAGGTTTTGAGCAAAGAAGAAGTCTTGGAACGCCAGCCAAACTTGAAGAAAGAAGGTTTGGTAGGAGGTGGAGTTTATCTTGACTTCCGTAACAACGATGCGCGTCTCGTGATCGAAAACATCAAACGTGCCAACCAAGATGGTGCCCTCATTGCCAACCACGTGAAGGCAGAAGGCTTCCTCTTTGACGAAAGTGGTAAGATTACAGGTGTCGTGGCTCGTGATTTGTTGACAGACCAAGTCTTTGATATCAAGGCTCGTCTGGTTATCAACACGACAGGTCCTTGGAGCGACAAGGTACGCAATCTGTCTAATAAGGGAACGCAATTCTCACAAATGCGTCCAACTAAGGGAGTTCACTTGGTGGTGGACTCAAGCAAGATCAAGGTTTCACAGCCAGTTTACTTTGACACAGGTTTGGGAGATGGTCGTATGGTCTTTGTTCTCCCACGTGAAAACAAGACTTACTTTGGTACAACCGATACAGACTACACAGGTGATTTGGAACATCCAAAAGTGACGCAGGAAGATGTAGATTATCTACTTGGCATTGTCAACAACCGCTTCCCAGAAGCAAACATTACCGTTGCTGATATTGAAAGCAGCTGGGCTGGTCTTCGTCCATTGATTGCAGGCAATAGCGCTTCTGACTACAATGGAGGGAATAACGGAACCATTAGTGATGAGAGCTTCAATAGCTTGATTGCGACTGTCGAAGCTTATCTCTCGAAAGAAAAAACGCGTGAAGATGTTGAATCTGCTGTCAGCAAGCTTGAAAGCAGCACATCTGAGAAACATTTGGACCCATCTGCAGTTTCTCGTGGTTCGAGCTTGGACCGTGATGACAATGGCCTGTTGACTCTTGCTGGTGGTAAAATCACAGACTACCGTAAGATGGCTGAAGGAGCTATGGAGCGTGTGGTTGACATCCTCAAAGCCGAATTTGACCGTAGCTTTAAACTCATCAACTCTAAGACTTACCCTGTTTCAGGTGGAGAATTGAACCCAGCAAATGTGGACTCAGAAATTGAAGCCTTTGCTCAACTTGGAGTTTCACGTGGCTTGGATAGCAAGGAAGCCCAGTATCTCGCAAATCTTTACGGTTCAAATGCACCGAAAGTCTTTGCACTTGCTCACAGCTTGGAACAAGCGCCAGGACTCAGCTTGGCAGATACCTTGTCCCTTCACTATGCAATGCGCAATGAGTTGGCTCTTAGCCCAGTTGACTTTCTTCTTCGTCGTACCAACCACATGCTCTTTATGCGTGATAGTTTAGATAGCATCGTTGAGCCAGTTCTGGATGAAATGGGACGATTCTATGATTGGACCGAAGAAGAAAAAGCAGCCTACCGTGCGGATGTCGAAGCAGCTCTTGCTCAAAACGATTTGGCAGAACTAAAAAATTAAGAAAAACTAGAAGAGAGGGGAGGGCAGCATTCCTTGTCGCCAGCCCCTTCATTTAAATGGAGACAAAGATATGATGAAAGAATTATTTGGAGAATTTTTGGGGACCTTAATCCTGATCCTCCTAGGAAATGGTGTTGTTGCAGGTGTGGTTCTTCCCAAAACCAAGAGCAACAATTCAGGATGGATCGTGATTACTATGGGATGGGGAATTGCTGTAGCCGTTGCGGCCTTTGTATCTGGCACGCTCAGTCCAGCCCACCTAAATCCAGCTGTGACGTTTGCGATGGCCTTAAAAGGAACGCTCTCTTGGGCTTCTGTTTTCCCTTATATCCTAGCCCAATTCGCAGGAGCGATGGTGGCTCAGATTTTGGTTTGGTTGCAATTCAAACCACACTATGAGGCGGAAGAAAATGCAGGAAATATTCTAGCAACTTTCAGCACTGGACCAGCTATCAAAGATACTGTGTCAAACTTGATTAGTGAAATCCTTGGGACTTTTGTCTTGGTATTGACAATCTTTGCTTTGGGTCTCTATGACCTTCAAGCAGGGCTAGGAACCTTTGCAGTGGGAACCTTGATTGTCGGTATCTGTCTTTCACTAGGTGGGACAACTGGTTGTGCCTTGAACCCAGCTCGTGACCTCGGTCCTCGCATTATGCATAGCCTTCTTCCAATTCCAAACAAGGGAGATGGGGACTGGTCTTATGCTTGGATTCCTGTTGTAGGACCTGTTATTGGTGCAGCCCTAGCAGTTCTCGTATTTTCACTTTTCTAAGATAAAAGAGTTATTGGCAACAGAGTTTGAGATGGAAATCTCAGGCTCTTTTTTGATGGCCAAAACATTAATATTTTAACTTATCTTAAAATAAGCTAAAACCAATTTTTAAGTTATGGTAAACAGTTGAAAAAAAGGTTGATAAAGTGGTAAAATGTTAGGAAGATAAGATGCTAACAATACATACTGATAGTTAATAGAAATAATATATTAATGGATAGCTTATGAAAAAACAACGAAATTTACATGTATTCTTAGGCCGGACGGCTCTATATTTTGTAATCTTGCTTGGTTTGCTTTATTTTTTTAGTTACCTTGGTCAGAGCCAAGGCACCTTTATTTATAATGAGTTCTAGTTTAAAGGAGAAGAGGAACAGTGTCTAATAAACCAATAAAAGATATGATTGAAACGATTGAGCACTTTGCTCAAACACAACCAACATATCCTGTCTACAATGTTTTAGGCCAAGAACATACTTATGGTGATCTGAAGGCTGATTCGGATAGTTTGGCTGCAACCATCGATCAACTAGGCTTACCTGAGAAATCTCCAGTCGTCGTTTTTGGCGGACAGGAATATGAGATGCTGGCTACCTTTGTTGCGCTGACCAAGTCGGGACATGCCTATATTCCAATTGATAGCCATTCGGCCTTGGAACGAGTTTCTGCTATCGTAGAAGTTGCAGAGCCAAGTTTGATTATTGCCATCTCGGATTTTCCATTAGAGCAAACTAGCACACCAATGCTGAATTTAGAGCAAGTCCATGAAGCTTTTGCTCAAGTTTCTAGCTACGAGATGATCCATCCAGTCAAGGGAGATGACAACTACTATATCATCTTTACTTCTGGTACGACCGGTAAGCCTAAGGGAGTGCAGATTTCCCATGATAATCTCCTCAGCTTTACCAACTGGATGATTACAGATAAGGAATTTGCGACGCCAAGTCGTCCACAAATGCTGGCTCAGCCCCCTTATTCTTTTGACCTATCTGTCATGTACTGGGCACCGACTTTGGCACTTGGTGGCACGCTTTTCGCTCTTCCTTCGGCCATTACTCAGGACTTCAAAAAACTCTTTGCGACCATCTTTTCACTGCCCATTGCTATCTGGACCTCAACACCGTCCTTTGCAGATATGGCCATGTTGTCAGAAGACTTTAATAGTGAGAAATTGCCAGGAATCACGCATTTCTACTTTGATGGTGAAGAATTGACGGTCAAAACAGCTCAAAAACTACGCGAGCGATTCCCAGATGCCCGTATTATCAATGCTTACGGACCAACAGAAGCGACAGTGGCTTTGTCAGCAGTTGCTGTAACAGACGAGATGTTGACGACTCTCAAACGCCTGCCAATCGGCTATACCAAGGCGGATTCTCCGACCTTTATCATTGATGAGGAAGGTAAGAAAGTTCCAAATGGTGAGCAAGGAGAAATCATTGTTTCTGGGCCAGCTGTTTCAAAAGGCTATATGAATAATCCTGAAAAAACAGCAGAAGCTTTCTTTGAGTTCGAAGGTCTTCCAGCCTACCACACAGGGGATGTAGGAACCATGACAGATGAGGGCTTGCTTCTCTATGGTGGACGCATGGATTTCCAGATTAAGTTTAATGGTTATCGCATTGAGCTTGAAGATGTCTCTCAAAACCTCAACAAGTCTCGCTTTATCGAGTCGGCTGTTGCTGTCCCACGTTATAACAAGGATCACAAGGTGCAAAATCTATTGGCCTATGTCATCCTAAAAGACGGTGCCCGTCAGCAGTTTGAACGTGATATCGATATTACCAAGGCTATCAAAGAAGACCTAGCAGATATCATGATGTCTTATATGATGCCGTCTAAGTTTCTTTATCGAGATAGTTTGCCGCTAACGCCTAATGGTAAAATTGATATCAAGGGCTTGATTAACGAGGTAAACAGTAGATGATGGAGCTTTATAAACAGCTACCTCATTTGGAACCTTATGGTGATCTTCAGTACTTTTTATACGTAATTGTTGCGACTTTACCTATCTTTATCGGTCTTTTTTTCAAGAAACGTTTTGCCTTGTACGAGGTGCTCGTTAGTCTCTTCTTTATCATCACCATGTTGGTCGGTGGAAAGACGAATCAAATAAGCGCTCTTATCCTTTATGTTATTTGGCAAGTGCTGCTTGTATCTTTCTACAAAAGGTACAGGAAACAACGGGATAGTAAATGGATATTTTACCTGATTAGCTTTCTATCTCTATTGCCAATCGTCTTTGTGAAAGTATCTCCTGCTATTCATGGACCTCAATCTTTGTTTGGCTTTTTAGGGATTTCTTACTTAACCTTTCGTGCAGTTGGGGTTATCGTTGAGTTGAGAGACGGTGTCATCAAGGATTTAACGATTTGGCAATTCTTACGTTTTCTTCTCTTTATGCCGACTTTCTCAAGTGGTCCCATTGATCGTTTTAAACGCTTCAATGAAAATTACGAGACCATTCCTGAGCGGGATGAGCTGATGGATATGCTAGAAGAGGCTGTCAAATATATCATGCTTGGCTTCCTCTACAAGTTTATCTTGGCTCACATTTTAGGAGAGACATTATTGCCTCCGCTGAAAAATTTGGCCTTGCAGACAGGTGGTTTCTTTAACCTCTACGCTTTAGCGGTCATGTACACCTTTGGCCTGGAGCTCTTCTTTGACTTTGCGGGCTACTCTATGTTTGCCTTAGCCATTTCAAACTTGATGGGGATTCATAGTCCTATCAACTTTAACAAGCCCTTTTTGTCAAGGGATTTAAAAGAGTTTTGGAATCGCTGGCACATGAGTCTGTCTTTCTGGTTCCGTGACTTTGTCTTTATGCGGATGGTCATGGTGTTGACCAGAAAGAAGGTCTTTAAAAATCGCAATGTCACTTCAAGTGTAGCCTATATTCTCAATATGCTGATTATGGGATTTTGGCATGGTGTGACCTGGTACTACATCGCCTATGGACTTTTTCATGGGATTGGGCTGGTCATCAATGATGCTTGGGTTCGTAAGAAAAAAACACTCAATAAAGAACGGAAAAAAGCTGGAAAGGGTTCCTTACCTGAGAATCGCTGGATTCAGTTGCTTGGCATGGTTGTCACCTTCCATGTCGTGATGGTTTCATTCTTAATCTTTTCTGGATTTTTGAATGATTTATGGTTTAAAAAATAAAAGGATATGAAAAATGGATATCAAATCAGAAGTTATTGAAATTATTGATGAGTTGTTTATGGAAGATGTTTCTGACATGATGGATGAAGATCTTTTTGATGCTGGTGTCTTGGATAGCATGGGAACGGTTGAATTGATTGTTGAGATTGAAAACCGTTTTGACATTCGTGTTCCAGTGACGGAATTCGGTCGTGATGACTGGAATACGGCTAATAAAATCGTAGAAGGTATTACGGAGTTGAAGAATGCTTAAACGCTTGTGGCTGATCTTCGGGCCTATCTTCATTGCTGGATTTTTGGTTCTTCTACTCATCTTTTTTTATCCAGGTACAACAAGTCATAATCTGACGGAGGAGAAATATTCGGCGGCTTCTGTTAGTGCAGAGAGTTTTAAAGAGAGAAGCCAAAAAGTAAGGGCTCTTACGGATCCAAATATGCGTTTTATTCCTTTTCTAGGGTCCAGTGAATGGATTCGATTTGATAGTGTCCATCCAGCTGTTTTAGCGGAAAAATACCATCGTCCCTATCGTCCTTACTTTCTAGGACAAGCAGGAGCAGCCTCTCTCAATCAATATTTTGGCCTACAGCAAATTTTGCCAGAAATAGAGAATAAGCAGGCTGTATTTGTGATTTCGCCTCAGTGGTTTACGGAGACAGATTATGAACCTGCAGCGTTTCAGAGATTTTTTAACAGTGACCAATTGACAGCTTTTTTGGGAAATCAATCTGGTGACATTGCTGCAAAGCATGCGGCTATTCGATTGTTAAAGCAGAATCCTAATGTTGCATTAAAAGGCATTGTTCAAAAACTGTCAAAGGGTGAAGAATTA
Organism: Streptococcus sp. KHUD_016; assembly: GCF_051106465.1. Classification (GTDB taxonomy): domain Bacteria; phylum Bacillota; class Bacilli; order Lactobacillales; family Streptococcaceae; genus Streptococcus. The sequence continues at coordinate 75,569 of NZ_CP193663.1, forward strand.
TCAGATGTTGATCAGGTTGCTATTGATATTTTTGCGCGATTCAATGAAAAACAATCCGCTCTCTTTGGACAATTCTCCATTCGAGGACAACTCAAGTACAAGGAACACGTGGAGAACTATTTAAAAGATCTTCCGGATCAATTTTCTTATGATGAGTTAGAAAAAATTGTTCGTAAGGACGCAGAAGCAAATACGACCAATAACGATATGGGGATGGAAAATCATTTCTATACGAGAGAGATTCAAAAGGATTTAAAAAAATGGGAAGGGTATCAAAAAAATTACAACTTCCTCAAGTCCTCCGAGTACAATGATTTGCAGCTGGTCCTCAATCAATTTGCTAAGTCGAATGTCAATGTACTCTTTGTTATTCAGCCGGTTAACAAGAAGTGGATGGAGTACACAGGGCTCAGTGAAGAGATGTACCAGCATGCAGTGGAGAAAATTCGTTACCAGTTAGAAAGTCAAGGTTTCACCAACATTGCTGACTTTTCTAAAAAAGGCGGAGATCCGTACTTTGTCAAGGACACCATTCATATTGGTTGGTTGGGTTGGTTGGCTTTTGATAAGGTTGTCAATCCCTTCTTGACGGATCCGACTCCAGCTCCAGACTATAAGATGAATGACCGCTTCTTTAGCAAGGACTGGGCGACCTATGATGGGAATATCAAAGATTTCCAATAAAATAAGCTAAAAGTTTGGGATTTAAACCCAAGCTTTTTTGTTTAAATGGCGAATATTTAAGATGAAAATAGGTCAAAAGTTTCAAAATTTTTAGAAATAGCGTATAATATAAAAGAGAAAAAGAAAAGAAAGGGATTTTAAAATGAACAAACGTTCTTTGTTACCTGTCTTGTCGACAGCCCTGTTAGCTCCAGCCTTCTTAGCTGGACAAGTCTATGCTGAAGAAGCAACAACTCCTGCAGAAAGTTCAGCTGTCGTAGCGACTCCTGCTACGTCGGCGACTCCAGCTCCTGTTGAGAGCCCTGCGGTACCGGAAACTTCGGCAACTTCAGAAGCAGTTGCACCTGCAGAAGCTCCGTTAGCTCCTGTTGAATCTCCTAAAAGCGAAGAAAAGGACACCGTTATCTTGCACACCAATGATGTCCACGGTCGTATCGTAGAGGAAAAGGGAGTTATTGGAGATGCTAAGTTAGCGACAGTCATTGAGCAGGAACGTGCGAAATCAAATCAAAATACTCTAGTTGTTGATGCGGGAGACGCTTTCCAAGGTTTACCGATTTCCAACTCTACTAAGGGTGAAGCGCGTGCTGAAATTCTCAATCAGATGCAGTATGATGCCATGGCAGTAGGAAACCATGAGTTTGACTTTGGTTTGGACGAAGCTAAGAAATACAAGGAAATCTTGAAATTCCCATTACTTAGTTCAAATACCTACGTCAATGGTGCTCGTCTCTTTGAAGCTTCTACAATCGTTGATAAAGATAAGACTGTGGAAGGTGATGAGTTTGTTGTAATCGGGGTGACAACACCTGAAACAGCAACCAAAACTCACCCTAAAAATGTCAAAGGGGTAACTTTTACAGATCCAATCTCTGAAGTCAATAAGGTCATCGAAGAAGTTCAAGCTAAGGCTCGTGCAGAAGGTAAGGACTACAAACACTATGTTGTGCTGGCTCACTTGGGTGTGGATACCACAACCCCAGTAGAATGGCGTGGTTCAACTTTGGCAGAAGCCTTGTCTAAAAATCCTCGTTTGAAAGGGAAACGCGTAACAGTAATCGATGGTCACTCTCATACAGTAGAATCAACGACCTATGGAGACAATGTTACCTATAACCAGACGGGAAGCTACCTTCACAATGTAGGGAAAATCACCTACAAATCCCGTCAGCTTTTGGGCAATCCAACTCAGATTCCGGCTGCTGATGCTAAAAAATTACCAGCCAATCCAACAGTTGAAAAACTAGTCAAAGACATTAAACAAAAATACGATGCTGAAAATGCGGTTGAGATTGTTTCAAACAGCCCTGTAGAACTAAACGGTGATCGTGAAAATGTTCGGGTCCGTGAAACCAACCTCGGAAACGTCGTGGCAGACTCGCTCTATCAGTATGGTCAAACAGGATTTAGCCATCCGACAGACATCGCTGTGACAAATGGTGGTGGCTTGCGTGAAACCATTGCAAAAGGAAAACCAATCACTAAAGGAAATGTCATTGCTGTTCTTCCATTTGGAAATACCATTTCACAAATCCAAGTGACTGGGCAACAAGTTTTGGATATGTTTGAAAAGTCACTCGGCTCTATCTTGCAGGTCGATAAGGATGGCAAGAAGGTCTTGGATGAGAACGGGCAACCATTGTTAGAACCAAGTGGTGGTTTCTTGCAAGTTTCAGGTGTGAAGGTCTACTATGATACTAACCTACCATCAGGCAAACGTGTCTTGGCCATCCAGGTTAAAAACCGTGCAACTGGTCGTTATGAACTACTGGACCTCGCAAAAACCTACTATCTTGCAACCAATGATTTCCTAGCTGCAGGTGGTGATGGCTACACGATGTTAGGTGGTGCGCGTGAAGAAGGCCCGTCTATGGATGCAGCCTTTGAAGAGTATCTGAAAACCGCTGATTTGACCCAGTATGAAAAGATCAACCCGAACTCACGGACGATTTCTGTGGATTCTACAACTTTTAGTCTGCCGGTAGAAACGCCTCAAACGAATGCGGCTGCTAATGATGCGACTACAAATGTACCACTTACTTATGAGGTGGCAGGTCAATTTAGCAAGAAGGCAGTTGTCTCAGAAAAAGCTCTCCCAAATACAGGAAGTGAACAGTCCATCTTCTTGCTCTTGATGGGAATGGTAGCTGGTTTGGCAGGTATCTTATCGAGCCGAAAACCAAAGCTAAAATAGGTTAAATTTCACATCTAGAAGAGTCTAGGGAAACGTTTTTACGCCTTTTTCCCTTGACTCTTTTTTGGTTTATGATATAATTAACCAGTAAAGAATCGGTGGCTATCTATGTTTTTTTACGAAAAAGATAGCTAGGGAAGGAGTAACACATGAGACAGCTTGCGCAGGAAATCGATAACTTTTTAAACGAGGTGATCTTGAGATCTGAGAACCAGCATGAAATTCTAATCGGGCATTGCACGAGTGACGTTGCCTTGACCAATACTCAGGAACACATCCTTATGCTCCTGTCGGAAGAATCCCTAACCAACTCGGAGTTGGCCCGTCGCCTTAATGTCAGTCAGGCGGCAGTGACCAAGGCTATCAAATCTTTGGTCAAAGAGGGCATGTTAGAGACATCCAGAGATCCAAAGGATGCGCGTGTGATTTTTTACCAACTGACAGAACTAGCTCGACCAGTGGCAGAGGAACACCACCATCATCATGAACACACGCTCTTAGCCTATGAACAAGTGGCAAGTCAGTTTACTCCAAATGAACAAGAAGTTATCCAGCGGTTTTTAACTGCTTTAGTAGGAGAAATCAAATAATGCGGTATATTACAGTAGAGGACTTGTCTTTCTATTATGACAAGGAACCTGTCCTCGAGCACATCAACTACAGTGTTGATAGTGGGGAGTTTGTCACCCTGACTGGTGAAAATGGAGCTGCTAAGACAACGCTTATCAAGGCGAGTCTAGGCATCTTGCAGCCAAGATTTGGCAAGGTAACCATCTCAAAGACAAATACTCATGGGAAAAAGCTTAGGATAGCCTATCTTCCCCAGCAAATTGCTAGTTTTAATGCAGGATTTCCAAGTACAGTTTATGAATTTGTCAAGTCGGGTCGCTATCCGCGAAAGGGTTGGTTCCGTCGCTTGAACGCCCATGATGAGGAGCATATCAAGGCCAGTCTAGACTCAGTTGGTATGTGGGAACACCGTGACAAACGAATTGGCTCCCTTTCGGGAGGGCAAAAGCAACGAGCAGTGATTGCTCGGATGTTTGCTTCTGACCCAGATATCTTTGTCTTGGATGAGCCAACGACAGGGATGGATGCTGGAAGCAAAAATGAATTTTACGAACTCATGCACCATAGTGCTCATCATCATGGCAAGGCTGTTTTGATGATTACTCATGATCCTGAGGAGGTCAAGGGCTATGCGGATCGCAATATCCATCTAGTTCGTAACCAAGATTCGCCATGGCGTTGTTTCAACGTTCACGAAAGCGACCAGGAGGTGGACCATGCTTAGTTTGTTATCCTATGACTTCATGCAGCGGGCCTTCTTGGCTGTCATTGCCATGAGCCTCTTTTCACCAGTTCTTGGGACCTTCCTTATCTTACGTCGTCAGAGTTTGATGAGTGATACTCTTAGTCACGTTTCCTTGTCAGGGGTTGCCTTTGGTCTGGTTTTGGGGATTTCTCCAACCATTTCAACCATTGCTATTGTCTTAATCGCTGCGGTCTTTCTAGAATATCTCCGGACAGTCTATAAGAACTTTATGGAAATTGGAACTGCCATCCTCATGTCAACAGGACTTGCAGTGTCTCTTATCGTGATGAGTAAGGGGAAAAGTTCGAGTTCCATGAGTTTGGACCAATATCTCTTTGGTTCGATTGTGACCATTAGCCAGGAGCAGGTAATTTTCCTCTTTGTCATTGCTGCGGTCGTTTTACTCTTGACTTTCTTGTTCTTGCGACCAATGTATATCCTGACTTTTGATGAAGACACGGCTTTTGTGGATGGTTTGCCCGTTCGTACTATGTCTATCCTCTTTAACATGGTGACAGGGGTGGCGATTGCTCTCATGATTCCAGCAGCAGGAGCCCTATTGGTGTCGACCATTATGGTCTTGCCAGCTAGTATTGCCCTTCGTCTGGGGAAAAACTTTAAATCCGTTATGTTGCTTGCCAGTGCTATTGGATTTTTGGGAATGGTAGCAGGACTTTACATTTCCTACTATGCAGAAACCCCTGCCAGCGCTAGTATCACCATTATCTTTGTAGCTGTCTTTTTGTTAGTCAGCCTACTGAAACGTTTTATCAAATAGGAGAATGAAATGAAAAAAATTAGCTTACTACTAGCTAGTCTATGTGCCTTGTTTTTAGTGGCTTGTTCCAATCAAAAACAGGCAGATGGGAAGCTAAATATCGTGACAACCTTTTACCCTGTCTACGAATTTACCAAACAAGTCACAGGAGATACTGCTAATGTAGAACTTCTAATCGGTGCTGGTACAGAACCCCATGAGTATGAACCGTCTGCCAAGGCAGTTGCCAAAATCCAAGATGCAGATACCTTTGTCTATGAAAATGAAAATATGGAAACTTGGGTTCCAAAATTGCTAGAATCCTTGGATAAAAAAAAGGTGAAAACCATCAAGGCGACAGGTGATATGCTCCTCTTGCCAGGTGGTGAGGAAGAAGAGGAAGGGCATGATCAAGGCGGTGAGGGTCACCATCACGACTACGATCCCCACGTTTGGCTTTCACCAGCACGCGCCATCAAACTGGTAGAGCATATCCGTGACAGCTTGTCAGCAGATTATCCTGATAAAAAAGAGACTTTTGAAAAGAATGCAGCTGCCTATATTGAAAAATTGCAAGCCTTGGACAAGGCCTACACAGATGGTTTGTCTCAAGCTAAACAAAAGAGCTTTGTGACCCAGCACGCTGCCTTTAACTACCTTGCCTTGGACTATGGACTTAAACAAGTCGCCATCTCAGGTCTCTCTCCAGATGCAGAACCGTCAGCTGCTCGTCTGGCTGAATTGACAGAGTATATCAAGAAAAACAAGATTTCTTATATCTACTTTGAAGAAAATGCCTCACAAGCCCTAGCTAATACACTTTCAAAAGAAACGGGCGTCAAACTAGACGTGCTCAATCCGCTAGAGAGTCTGACAGAAGAAGCAACCAAGGCCGGTGAAGACTATATCTCCGTGATGGAGAAAAACCTCAAGGCTTTGAAGCAGACAACAGACCAAGAAGGACCAGAAATCGAGCCTGAAAAAGCAGAGGATACGAAGACAGTTCACAATGGTTACTTTGAGGATGCAGATGTCAAAGACCGTACCTTGAGTGACTATGCTGGAAACTGGCAATCTGTCTATCCTTTCCTTGAAGATGGTACTTTCGATCAAGTCTTTGACTACAAGGCTAAATTGACTGGCAAGATGACAAAGGATGAGTACAAGGCCTACTATAGAAAAGGCTACCAGACAGATGTGACCAAGATTAACATCACGGATAACACTATGGAATTTGTTCAAGGTGGCCAAAGCAAGAAATTCACCTACAAGTATGTCGGCAAGAAAATCTTGACTTATAAGAAAGGAAATCGTGGGGTGCGCTTCCTCTTTGAAGCGACAGATGCGGATGCTGGACAGTTCAAGTACGTTCAGTTTAGTGACCACAATATCGCCCCAGTCAAGGCAGAACATTTCCATATCTTCTTTGGAGGTACTAGCCAAGAAGCCCTCTTTGAAGAGATGGATAACTGGCCAACCTACTACCCAGATAACCTATCTGGTCAAGAAATCGCCCAAGAAATGTTGGCGCATTGATGCAAGAGAGAATCCCGCAAATCTGCGGGATTTTTTGCTAGAAACGATTATCTGAGTAGGTTGTGGGCGCTATAGTACTACAGCTGTGCTGTTCACAATGTGATAAAGAGGTCATTTTCTACTGGCTGATTCTCACTAGCTGGCGAATGCAAAAGCTACGATTGTACAAATTATAGAATCTTTTCAGGGGATTTAGGAAGGGAGCTTAGTCATATTGACGCTGCTATCGCTTTTTGTTATAGTCAAGGAGAGAGCGGTCTGGAACACTAGTTTATTCACAGTCTGTGGATAAGTCTAGGGGAAAATGACATATAACTCAGGGTGTTGAAGCACCCTGATACTAGTTCCGTACATTAGTAACTTGCTAGAGAGCTAGTAGAAACCCTAGTACAGAGCTGTTTGACAAAGGTCTGTTTAGGGTGAAGGCCTCTAAGTCTAAGAGCTGGATTTTGGAGAAACTAGTTTTTAGGCATGTTTTCTTATCCACAAGTTGTGGATAATTTTGTGAACAAGAGAAAGAGATGTGAGATGATGACGAACATAAAACCGCATGGACCATTACCAAGTCAGGCCCAGCTGGATTATTTAGAGGATGAACTAGCTGCCTTTATCCATTTTGGTCCCAATACCTTTTATGACCAGGAATGGGGAAGTGGGCAAGAGGATCCTATGCGTTTTAACCCGACTAAGTTGGATGCGCGTGAATGGGTTCGAGTGCTTAAAGAAACGGGTTTTAAAAAGCTGATTTTGGTGGTGAAGCACCACGATGGCTTTGTTCTCTACCCGACAGCCCATACAGACTATTCGGTCAAGGCTAGCCCTTGGAGGGATGGAAAAGGGGACTTGCTCCTTGAGGTTTCCAAAGCTGTAACTGAGTTTGACATGGATATGGGAGTGTATTTGTCTCCTTGGGATACTCACAGTCCCCTCTATCACGTGGAGCGAGAAGCGGCTTACAATGCCTACTATCTGGCTCAATTGAAGGAAATCTTGTCAAATCCTGCCTATGGGAATGCCGGTAAGTTCACTGAGGTGTGGATGGATGGTGCTCGAGGGGAAGGGGCCCAGAAAGTCAACTATGAGTTTGAGACCTGGTTTGAAACCATTCGTGACTTGCAGGGCGATTGTTTGATTTTCTCAACTGAAGGGACCAGTATCCGCTGGATTGGAAATGAACGAGGCTATGCAGGGGATCCCTTGTGGCAAAAAGTCAAACCAGACCAGTTGGGGACAGAGGCGGAATTAGATTATCTACAGCAAGGAGACCCCTTTGGGACGTTATTTTCAATCGGTGAGGCAGATGTTTCTCTTCGGCCAGGCTGGTTTTACCATGAGGATCAGGATCCCAAGTCTCTCGAGGAGTTGGTTGAGATTTATTTTCACTCGGTAGGGCGGGGAACTCCACTCTTGCTTAATATCCCACCGAACCAAGATGGCCTCTTTGATGAAAGGGATATCCAGCGATTGTATGAATTTAGGGACTACTGTGATGAGCTCTATAGAGAAGATTTGGCTCTGGGAGGCAAGGTATCTGGTCCTGCCCTATTCTCAGACTTTGCTTGTCATCATCTGACAGATGGACTGGAGGCTAGTTCTTGGGCAAGTGATGCAGAGTTGCCAATCGAATTAGAGCTCGATTTAGAGTCACCTAAAACTTTTGATGTGATCGAGCTGAGGGAAGATTTGAAGCTAGGACAACGCATCGCTGCTTTCCATGTTCAGGTAGAGTTGGATGGTGTCTGGCAGGAGTTTGGATCAGGATTTACAGTGGGTTATAAACGCCTTTTGCGAGGATCCATGGTAGAGGCTCAGAAGGTGCGTGTAATCATCACAGAGGCACAGGATTTGCCAGTATTAACTAAGATTTCACTTTATAAAACACCTAGCTTGTCAAAAAAAGAAGCTGTTCAGCAACTAGAGTTTTCAGAAAAAAGTCTAGCTGTGACCAAGGGAGAAAATGTCCACTTTACAGTTAAGCGCAGAGAATGTAGTGGTCCTTTAGAAGCTAAGATTTCGATTCAACCAGGGACGGGTGTGCATGGTGTCGTTTATCGGGACGAGATTCAAGTCCTTGTGTTTCAAGTTGGCGAGACTGAAAAAAAGCTAACGCTACCAACCTTGTATTTTGCAGGAGATAAAAGCTTAGATTTTTATCTGAATTTGACGGTAGATGGTCAGCTTGTTGATCAGCTTCAGGTCCAAGTTTCATAAAAGAAGAACCTTTGCGCGACGCAAAGGTTCTTTTGGTTAGGAGTGATTTGGTAGCCAGCTGAGGGTGAAGGTCAGTTGCTCAGCTTTCAAGAGGTCTTGGTGTTGAATGCTAGATACTATGGTCTTGTCCAATCGACATTCTTTGACAAAGTTGAAGTGGCTGTGGTTTTGCTTGGTATGGATATCCAGCCATTTATTTTCCTTAGCCAGGTAGATACGGAGATGGTCAAAGAGAGGAATTCCGAGATCGTAACTTGGTTTGCCCGGACAGATCGGGTAGAATCCAAGAGCTGACCAGATGTACCAAGCCGAGAGACTGCCATTGTCTTCGTCGCCAGGATAGGCTTGCCAGCTGGGGTGAAAGGCTTTCTGACGCAAGGTTTTGATGAGTAGAGCAGTGTAGTCAGGGTAGTCGCTGTAGCGAAAGAGATAAGGGATGTGGAAGCTAGGTTGGTTGGAAATGGCGATTTGCCCAAAAGGAGCGGTAGCCATCTCGCTCATCTCGTGAATCTCGTAACCATAGCCGGTGGTTTCAAAGAGGGGAGCACCCTGACAGGCTTTCAAAAGATAGTGGCTGAAGGCTTCTTTTCCGCCCATAAGCTGGATTAAGCCTGGGATGTCGTGGAGAACGCCCAAAGTCGCTTGAATGGTAGAACATTCGGCGTAGTCTCGTCCCCAACTGTAAGGAGAGAAGTCAGGACGGAAGTTGCCTTGACGATCTCGCGCACGCATATAGCCTGTCTCAGAGTCAAAGAGATGACGGAAATTTTGAGAAGAAGTGTTATAAGTGTCAGCAATCTCTGTTTTCCCTAGTTTTTTGGAACAGCTGGCGATACAAAAGTCGCTATAGGCATAGTCAAGGGTGTGACTGACACTTTCGTGGTGGTCGGTAGAGAGATAACCTAGTTCTTGGTATTGTGCCAAACCGTGACGACCATTGATGCCGAGAGGGTCGGATTTGGTGGCTGTTTCAAGCATGGCTTGGAGGAGTTCTTCTTCCAAGTCGGGAGCCATATCCTTGCAGGCGCTATCTGCGATAATGCCATCTAAAAGGGTACCAGGCATCATGCCACGTTCATCTGGGGCCAGCCATTTTGGCAGGAATCCAGTATCGCGGTAGCTATTGAGGAAACCTTCTAGAAAGCGGTGATAGTGTTCCGGTATGATAAGGGCAAAGAGGGGAAAGGTGGTGCGGAAGGTATCCCAGAAACCATTGTTGCTAAAGAGGACGCCGGGTTTGACAGTACCAGTAGCCAGATCCATGTGGATGGCTTGCCCTGATTCATCAACCTCATAAAAAGTCTGTGGGAAGAGGAAGAGTCTGTAAAGGCAGTGGTCAAAGAAGGTCCGGTCGGTTTCCCCTGTCTCCACGATATCAAAACGGTGGAGGAGATTTTCCCAGTCTGCTTGTGCACTGGCTTTACAGCTATCAAAGTCCTTTTGAGGTAGATTAAGCAGAGCTTGAGAAGGAGAGATAAAAGAAGTTGCTAGCTGAATTTCGGCGTGACTATCTGTCAGGTCAATTCGCCAGTCTCCGCCTTCTTGGTTGACAGCAAGAATATCCGTATTTATTTGTAGGGCGGTAAACAGTATCAGTGGATTTTTGGTAGTCTCAGTTTTACCTTCTTGTCGTAGGGAAAGAGTCCGCTTATCTACTTGCTCCACTGTCAGTTCATCTGCTGCATGAAGATAGAGGGAGAGGGCTTTGCCTTGCTTTTGCTCCAAACGAATAGAAGCACCGTAGCAAGTTGGAGTAAGCTGGCTTTCAATCTGATAGCGCAGGGAGAAAATCTTCAGATAATGAGGTTGGAAAGAGGCCTTATCCATATCATAGGAAGATTGGCGGTGGAAGAGGCTGTCTCCGCCCAGTTGGCCTGTGACAGGTGTCAGAAGCAGCCAAGAGTAGTCCCCAATCCAAGGACTGGGCTGGTGGGTTAATCGAATCCCCTGAAAGATGGGCAAATGCGGATCGAAAAACCAAGCTCCTTCCTGGTCACTGGTCTGGGGTACAAAGTAATTCATCCCAAAAGGAACGCCTGCGTAAGGCAGGGTATTTCCACGAGAAAAGGCATGCTTACTGGCAGTTCCAAAGCGGGTATCGATGGTTTCAAGTAGTGGTTTCATAGTCTTTCCTTTAGCTGTTTTTCTACATTATATCAGAAAAATGAGACCTTTAGATATGGGGTTCGAAAGTAAGCAATTTTGTAGAAAAATGACTATCATTTGTGTATGTATTTTCTGTCTCAAAAACTATATACTGAACATGAAACTTGTTTGAAAGAGGAAACTGCACGATGATTTATTCGAAAGAAATTGTTAGAGAATGGCTGGATGAAGTAGCAGAGCGGGCTAAGGACCATCCGGAGTGGGTGGATGTCTTTGAGCGTTGCTATACTGACACCTTGGACAATACGGTTGAGATCCTAGAAGATGGTTCAACCTTTGTACTCACAGGAGATATTCCTGCCATGTGGCTTCGGGATTCGACTGCCCAACTCAGACCCTACCTTCATGTGGCTAAAAGAGATCCTCTCCTGCGTCAGACCATTGCAGGTTTGGTTAAGCGTCAGATGACCTTGGTGCTCAAGGATCCTTATGCCAATTCCTTTAACATTGAGGAAAACTGGAGGGGTCACCACGAGACTGACCATACCGACCTTAATGGCTGGATTTGGGAACGCAAGTATGAGGTGGACTCGCTTTGCTATCCTTTGCAGTTGGCTTATCTCCTTTGGAAAGAGACTGGCGAGACCAGTCAGTTTGATGAGACTTTTGTCGCAGCGACCAAGGAAATTCTTCATCTATGGACAGTGGAGCAAGACCACAAGAATTCTCCTTATCGTTTTGTCCGTGATACGGACCGCAAGGAAGACACCTTGGTAAATGATGGCTTTGGACCTGACTTTGCGGTGACAGGTATGACTTGGTCAGCCTTTCGACCGAGTGATGATTGCTGTCAGTATAGCTATTTGATTCCATCCAATATGTTTGCAGTCGTTGTCTTGGGTTATGTCCAAGAAATCTTTGCAGAACTAGATCTAGCTGATAGCCAAAACATCATCGCAGACGCTAAACGTCTGCAAGCAGAGATTCAAGAAGGAATCGAAAACTACGCTTATACCTCCAACAGCAAGGGTGAAAAGATTTACGCCTTTGAAGTGGATGGTTTAGGGAATGCTAGCATCATGGATGATCCAAACGTACCAAGTTTGTTGGCTGCGCCTTATCTGGGCTACTGCGACATTGACGATGAGGTTTACCAAGCAACTCGTCGGACCATTCTGAGCCCTGAAAATCCATACTTCTACCAAGGAGAATACGCTAGCGGTCTCGGAAGTTCTCATACCTTCTATCGCTATATCTGGCCAATCGCCCTTTCTATCCAAGGTTTGACAACAAGAGATAAGGCAGAGAAGAAATTCTTGCTCGATCAGCTCGTTGCCTGCGATGGTGGCACAGGTGTCATGCACGAAAGCTTCCACGTGAATGACCCGACTCTCTACTCTCGTGAATGGTTCTCCTGGGCCAACATGATGTTCTGTGAGTTGGTCTTGGATTATCTGGATATCCGCTAATACTTTTCGAAAATCTCTTCAAACCACGTCAGCTTCGCCTTGCCGTAGGTATGGTTACTGACTTCATCAGTTCTATCCACAACCTCAAAGCAGTGCTTTGAGCAGACTGCGGCTAGCTTCCTAGTTTGCTCTTTGATTTTCATTGAGTATAAGGAGCACACTTTCGCTCAATCGATTCTTGTTAGAATCACAAATTTACATTTAAAACGTTAAAAAATTTAAGTTAGAATGAGGTTTTACTTCATGGAAAATGTTGTTGTACATATTATCTCACACAGTCACTGGGACCGTGAGTGGTATCTACCTTTTGAAAGCCACCGGATGCAGTTGGTGGAATTATTTGACAATCTTTTTGATCTCTTTGAAAATGACCCTGAGTTCAAGAGTTTCCACTTGGATGGACAAACTATTGTCCTAGATGACTACTTGGAAATTCGCCCTGAAAATCGCGACAAGGTCCAACGTTACATTGACGAAGGCAAACTTAAAATTGGTCCCTTTTACATCTTGCAGGATGATTACTTGATTTCCAGCGAAGCCAACGTCCGCAACACCTTGATTGGTCAAGCTGAATGTGCAAAATGGGGCAAATCAACCCAGATTGGTTACTTCCCAGATACCTTTGGAAATATGGGACAAGCTCCCCAAATCCTTCAAAAATCAGGCATTCACGTGGCAGCCTTTGGGCGTGGTGTCAAGCCGATTGGATTTGACAACCAAGTTCTCGAAGATGAGCAGTTTACTTCCCAGTTTTCAGAAATGTACTGGCAGGGTGCGGACGGAAGTCGTGTTCTCGGTATCCTCTTTGCCAACTGGTATAGTAATGGGAATGAAATCCCAGTTGATAAGGACGAAGCCTTGGCCTTTTGGAAACAAAAATTGTCAGACGTGCGTGACTATGCTTCGACCAACCAATGGTTGATGATGAACGGCTGTGACCACCAGCCTGTACAGCGAAATCTGAGCGAAGCTATTCGTGTGGCTAATGAACTCTTCCCAGATGTGACCTTTGTGCATAGTTCATTTGACGACTATGTCCATGCAGTAGAAAGTGCTCTACCGGAGCAGTTATCAACGGTTACAGGTGAGTTGACAAGTCAGGAAACAGATGGTTGGTACACACTTGCCAACACTTCTTCATCACGCATTTACCTCAAACAAGCCTTCCAAGAAAATAGCAACTTGCTAGAACAAGTGGTGGAGCCATTGACTGTCATCACTGGTGGGCACAACCACAAGGACCAGTTGACCTATGCTTGGAAAGTTCTTCTACAAAATGCGCCGCATGATAGTATCTGTGGCTGTAGTGTGGACGAGGTTCACCGTGAGATGGAGACACGTTTTGCCAAGGTCAGCCAAGTCGGAAACTTTGTTAAGACCAACCTTCTCAACGAATGGAAGGGCAAAATCGCAACCCACGAAGCCCAAAGCGACCATCTCTTTACCGTCATCAACACAGGCTTGCACGACAAGGTTGATACGGTCAGCACAGTGATTGATGTAGCGACTTGTGATTTCAAGGAATTGCACCCAACAGAAGGCTATAAGAAGATGGCAGCCTTGACCTTGCCAAGCTACCGTGTCGAAGACTTGGAAGGGCATGCTGTAGAAGCGAAAATCGAAGATCTGGGAGCTAACTTTGAGTATGATTTGCCAAAAGACAAGTTCCGTCAGGCTCGTATCGCTCGACAAGTGCGCGTGACAGTACCTGTTCATCTGGCACCACTTTCTTGGACAACCTTCCAATTGCTGGAAGGAGAACAAGAACACCGTGACGGTATTTACCAAAATGGAGTGATTGATACGCCATTTGTAACGGTAAGTGTGGATGAAAACATCACAGTCTACGACAAGACAACTCATGAAGCGTATGAGGATGTTGTTCGCTTTGAAGACCGTGGTGACATTGGAAATGAGTACATCTATTTCCAACCAAAAGGAACAGAGCCTATCTACGCAGAACTCAAAGGCTATGAAGTCTTGGAAAATACAGCACGTTTTGCCAAGATCTTGCTCAAGCATGAATTGACAATTCCAGTAAGTGCAGACGAAAAACTGGATGCGGAACAAAGAGGCATCATCGAGTTTATGACGCGTGAAGCTGGGCGCTCAGAAGAATTGACAACCCTTCCTCTGGAAACAGAGATGACCGTCTTTGTTGACAATCCACAAATTCGCTTCAAGACTCGCTTTACCAATACTGCCAAGGACCACCGTATCCGTCTCTTGGTTAAGACTCATAACACGCGTCCAAGCAATGACTCTGAAAGCATCTATGAGGTAGTAACACGACCAAACAAACCAGCAGCTTCTTGGGAAAATCCTGAAAATCCACAACACCAACAAGCCTTTGTCAGTCTGTATGATGATGAAAAAGGGGTGACGGTAGCCAATAAAGGATTACACGAGTATGAAATCCTTGGCGACGATACCATTGCAGTGACCATTCTTCGTGCCTCAGGTGAACTAGGTGACTGGGGTTACTTCCCAACGCCAGAGGCTCAGTGTTTGCGTGAGTTTGAAGTTGAGTTTGCGCTTGAATGCCACCAAGCAGGGGAACGCTTCTCAGCCTTCCGTCGTGCCAAAGCCTTCCAAACACCATTCACTAGTCTTCAGGTCGCTAAACAAGAAGGAAGTGTTGCAGCAACTGGTAGCCTCTTGAGTCATGCGGCACTCAGCTTACCACAAGTTTGCCCAACAGCCTTTAAAGTGGCGGAAAATGAAGAAGGATATGTACTCCGTTACTACAATATGAGTCAAGAAAATGTGCGCATCTCAGAACACCAACAAACTATTCTTGACTTACTTGAGCGACCATATCCAGTTCATTCAGGACTATTAGCGCCACAAGAAATTCGTACAGAATTGATTAAAAAAGAAGAAATCTAACAGTTTTAAAGTGTTTGATAACTAATACTATGAGATAGAAAGGAGGGGCGAAAGAGTAAGGATAAACTACTGATTCGCCCCTTTTTTGGTGAAAATATGACGATTGCAACCATTGATATCGGAGGGACTGGGATTAAGTTTGCCAGTCTGACCCCTGATGGGAAAATACTAGATAAGACAAGTACATCGACACCAAAAAACCTGGAGGATTTACTGGCATGGCTAGACCAACGTCTGTCGGAGCAAGATTATAAGGGCATTGCTATGAGTGTTCCAGGCGCGGCCAATCAAGAAACGGGTGTGATTGAGGGAATCAGTGCCGTCCCTTACATCCATGGCTTTTCTTGGTATGAGGCCCTTGCTCATCATCAACTCCCTGTCCATCTAGAAAATGATGCCAACTGTGTTGGACTTAGTGAACTGCTGGCTCATCCAGAGATTGAAAATGCAGCCTGTGTCGTGATTGGGACAGGAATCGGCGGCGCCATGATTATCAATGGCAAGCTTCACCGAGGTCGCCACGGCTTAGGTGGTGAGTTTGGCTATATGACAATCATTGAACCAGCTGAAAAACTCAACAACTGGTCGCTACTAGCCTCTACAGGAAACATGGTTCGCTACGTAATTGAAAAATCTGGTCAGACTGACTGGGATGGTCGTAAGATTTACCAAGAAGCTGCAGCAGGCAATGCCCTCTGCCAAGAAGCCATTGAGCGCATGAACCGTAATCTGGCTCAAGGCTTGCTCAATATCCAGTATCTGATCGATCCAGATGTCATTAGTCTGGGAGGCTCTATCAGTCAAAATCCAGAGTTTATCCAAGGCGTCAAAAAAGCTGTTGATGCATTTGTCGAAACCTACGAAGAATACACGGTCGCACCAGTTATCCAAGCTTGCACCTATCATGCAGATGCCAATCTCTATGGTGCCCTTGTCAACTGGCTGCAGGAGGAAAACCAATGGTAATTTTTACAGGACTTAGTCCCAAACAAGAGCAAGCATTAGAGTTGCTTAAAAAGCATATTTCGCTAGCAGATGTAGAGGTAGCAGTCGCTCAGTCTGACCAAGTCTCTATCTCTATCAAGGGTGAGGGAGGCCACTATCAACTGACTTATAGCAAACCTCACCAACTTTACCGCACCTTGTCCTTATTGGCAACAGCTCTAGTAGAAGGTGATAAGGTAGAGATTGAAGAACAAGCTGCTTACGAAGAGTTGGCCTACATGGCAGACTGTTCGCGAAATGCAGTGCTAAATGTGGCTTCTGCCAAACAGATGATTGAAGTCTTGGCTCTCATGGGTTACTCAACCTTCGAGCTCTACATGGAAGATACCTACCAGATTGAGGGGCAACCTTACTTTGGTTACTTCCGCGGGGCTTATTCAGCAGAGGAGTTGCAGGAAATCGAAGCCTATGCCCAGCAGTTTGATATGACCTTTGTGCCTTGTATCCAGACCTTGGCCCACTTGTCAGCCTTTGTCAAATGGGGGGTCAAAGAAGTGCAGGAACTCCGTGATGTGGAGGACATTCTCCTTATCGGCGAAGAAAAGGTTTATGACCTGATTGATGGGATGTTTGCTACTTTGTCTAAACTGCAGACTCGCAAGGTCAATATCGGGATGGATGAAGCCCACTTGGTTGGTTTGGGACGCTACCTCATCTTGAATGGTGTTGTAGACCGTAGTCTTCTCATGTGTCAACACTTAGAGCGCGTGCTGGATATTGCTGACAAGTATGGTTTCCACTGCCAGATGTGGAGCGATATGTTCTTCAAACTCATGTCAGCGGATGGTCAGTACGACCGTGATGTGGAGATTCCAGAGGAAACGCATGTCTACCTAGACCGTCTAAAAGACCGTGTGACCTTGGTTTACTGGGATTATTATCAAGACAGCGAAGAAAAGTACAATCGCAATTTCCGCAACCACCACAAGATTAGCCAAGACCTTGCCTTTGCAGGCGGAGCTTGGAAGTGGATCGGTTTCACACCCAACAACCATTTCAGCCGTCTCATTGCTGTAGAAGCCAACAAAGCCTGCCGCGCCAATGATATCAAAGAAGTCATCGTGACGGGTTGGGGGGATAACGGTGGGGAAACTGCACAGTTCTCTATCCTACCAAGTCTGCAAATCTGGGCAGAACTCAGCTACCGCAATGACCTAGATCGTTTGTCTGCTCACTTCAAGACCAATACGGGTCTATCAGTTGAGGACTTTATGCAGATTGACCTTGCCAATCTCTTGCCAGACTTGCCAGGCAATCTCAGTGGTATCAATCCCAACCGCTATGTCTTTTATCAGGATGTTCTCTGTCCGATTCTTGACAGACACATGACACCTGAACAGGACAAACCGCACTTCGCTCAGGCTGCTGTGACCCTTGCTGCTATCAAAGAAAAAGCTGGTGCCTACTCTTATCTCTTTGAAACTCAGGCTCAATTGAACCAGATTTTAAGCAGTAAAGTAGATGTTGGACGACGCATTCGTGAAACTTATAAAGTCGATGACAAAGTCAGCTTGCAGCAAATCGCCAGAGAAGAATTACCAAAACTCAGAAGCGAGATTGAACACTTCCATGCTCTCTTTAGCCACCAATGGTTGAAAGAAAACAAGGTCTTTGGCTTGGATACAGTCGATATCCGTATGGGCGGACTCTTGCAACGTATCAAACGAGCAGAAAGTCGCATCGAGGCTTATCTGGCAGGTCAGATTGATCGCATCGACGAGCTAGAAGTTGAAATCCTACCATTTACTGATTTCTACGCAGACAAGGATTTCGCAGCAACTACAGCCAATCAGTGGCACACTATTGCGACCGCATCGACGATTTATACGACTTAATACTCTTCGAAAATCTCTTCAAACCACGTCAGCTTCGCCTTGCCGTATAGATGTTACTGACTTCGTCAGTTTTATCTGCAACCTCAAAGCAGTGCTTTGAGCAGCCTGTGGCTAGCTTCCTAGTTTGCTCTTTGATTTTCATTGAGTATAAAAACAAGAACAGTGTCCCTTGTTCAGAGTGTTTCTCGTGAAACCTATTTCTTATAAAAAACTTCTCCACAAAAAATAATTTGTGGAGTTTTTTCTATAATTAGTAGTTTAACCTAGCCTTCAAATAGGAGTATACTAATAATGTAATCGTTATCAAACCTAAAAATTCGATGAAATCAGTTTTTAGGAATAAAAAGGGAGGAAATTATGAAAAAGTTTTCAAAGACCTTGAGAGATAACTGGATCTTTCTCTTGATGGTTTTACCAGGGGCACTCTGGTTGATTCTATTCTTTTACATTCCAGTATTTGGGAATGTGGTCGCCTTTAAAGACTACCATATGACCAGTAATGGTTTCATAGATAGTATTGTGAATAGTAAATGGGTAGGGTTAGATAATTTCAGATTCTTGTTTAGCTCAAAAGATGCCTTTATCATCACTCGAAATACCGTTCTCTATAATCTCGGCTTTATCTTTATCGGTTTGATTGTATCAGTAGGGATTGCCATCATCCTCAGCGAGCTCCGCTCTAAGAGAATGGTTAAGATTTTCCAAACGTCTATGTTGTTCCCTTACTTCCTATCATGGGTTATCATCAGTTTCTTTACAGATGCCTTCCTAAACATCGACAAAGGGGTTTTCAACCATTTTCTAACATCTATTGGCATGAAGGAAATCAACTTCTACGCTGACTTAGGCATTTGGCCATACCTTCTCCTTTTCCTAGGTATTTGGAAAGGCTTTGGATATAGCAGTGTCATGTACTATGCGACGATCATGGGGATTGACCCAACCTACTACGAAGCAGCAACAGTGGACGGGGCCAGCAAGTGGCAACGTATTCGCAACGTAACCATTCCTCAGTTGACTCCGCTTGTGACAGTCTTGACCATCCTTGCAGTCGGAAATATCTTCCGTGCAGACTTTGGTCTCTTCTATCAAATCCCACACAATGCTGGTCAGCTTTACAATGTAACCAACGTTTTGGATGTATATGTCTTTAATGGTTTGACTCAGACAGCAGATATCGGTATGGCTTCAGCAGCCGGTCTTTACCAATCCGTTGTCGGTTTGATACTGGTTATCCTATCAAACTTGCTTGCAAGACGAGTCGATCCAAACTCAGCTTTGTTCTAGAAAGGAGGAGAATATGGCAGAAAAGAAAATTAAAAAAGAAAAAATCGATAATGTCGGCATTCACTCCTTCAGTAAGAAAGCAGATATCTTCTTTAGTATCATCTCTGGTTTGATCGCTCTTTCTTGTATCTTGCCCTTTATCTTCGTTATCATCATTTCGGTGACAGATGAAAAGAGCATCCTCCAGTATGGATATAGCTTTTTCCCTTCGAAGTTTGGTGTAGATGGATTCCAGTTCCTAGCTCAGTTTAAAGATAAGATCCTCCAAGCGCTCTTTATCTCAGTTTTTGTAACCGTAGTCGGAACAGTGACCAACGTCTTCATTACAACCACTTATGCCTATGCCATCTCACGGACAACCTTTAAGTACCGCAGATTCTTTACGATCTTCGCTCTTCTTAGTATGTTGTTCAATGCTGGTTTGGTACCAGGCTACATCGTGGTTACTCGCCTGCTTCAACTGGGTGATACCGTTTGGGCCTTGATTGTTCCAATGCTCCTCTCACCATTCAACATCATCTTGATGCGTTCCTTCTTCAAGAAGACCATTCCAGAAGCCATTCTCGAATCTGCTCGTATCGATGGTGCCAGTGAAGCCCGGATCTTCTTCCAGATCTGTTTGCCCTTGTCACTTCCAGGTATCGCAACCATCACGCTTTTGACAGCTCTTGGTTTCTGGAACGACTGGTTCAACGCCCTTCTTTACATCAAGAGTGACAACTTGTATCCACTGCAATATTTGCTCATGCAAATCCAACAAAATATGGACTACATTGCAAAAGCAGTCGGCCTATCTGGCCAACTGGGAGTTGCTCTACCGAAAGAAACAGGTCGTATGGCCATGGTTGTTGTTGCAACCCTTCCAATCGCGATTCTGTATCCATTCTTCCAACGCTACTTTGTTAAAGGGTTGACGATCGGTGGTGTGAAAGAATAGCACTTGTTGAGAAACACCGTTTCTCCCTTCCCAACTTCATCTTAGTGACTGAAGTTACAAATCATTAAATCGTTTATAAGTTTAAAAATAAAAAAAGGAGTTTTTATCATGAAAAACTGGAAAAAATATGCTTTTGCATCTGCTAGCGTAGTCGCTTTGGCTGCTGGTCTTGCTGCTTGTGGAAACCTTACAGGTAACAACAAAAAAGCTGCTGATACTACTTCAGGTGAAAAACCTGTAATCAAAATGTACCAAATCGGTGACAAACCAGACAACTTGGATGAATTGCTAGAAAATGCAAACAAAATCATCGAAGAAAAAGTCGGTGCTAAATTGGATATCCAATACCTTGGATGGGGTGACTATGATAAGAAAATGTCTGTTATCACATCATCTGGTGAAAACTATGATATCGCATTTGCATCTAACTATGTCGTAAATGCTCAAAAAGGTGCTTACGCTGACTTGACAGAATTGTATAAAAAAGAAGGAGCAGAGCTTTACAAAGCACTTGACCCAGCTTATATCAAAGGGAACACTGTAAACGGTAAGATCTATGCAGTACCAGTTGCAGCTAACGTTGCATCATCTCAAAACTTTGCCTTCAACGGAACACTTCTTGCTAAATACGGTATCGATATTTCAGGTGTCACTTCATACGAAACACTTGAGCCAGTCTTGAAACAAATCAAAGAAAAAGCTCCAGATGTAGTACCATTTGCGGTTACGAAGAACTTTATTCCATCTGATAACTTTGACTACCCAGTACCAAACGGACTTCCATTTGTTATCGACCTTGAAGGAGACACTACTAAGATTGTAAACCGTTACGAAGTGCCTCGTTTCAAAGAACACTTGAAGACTCTTCACAAATTCTATGAAGCTGGATACATTCCAAAAGACGTAGCAACAAGCGACACTTCATTTGACCTTCAACAAGATACTTGGTTCGTTCGTGAAGAAACAGTAGGACCAGCTGACTACGGTAACAGCTTGCTCTCACGCGTTGCTAACAAAGACATCCAAATCAAACCAATCACTAACTTTATCAAGAAAAACCAAACAACACAAGTTGCCAACTTTGTTATCTCAAACAACTCTAAGAACAAAGAAAAATCAATGGAAGTGTTGAACCTCTTGAACACGAACCCTGAACTCTTGAACGGTCTTGTTTACGGTCCAGAAGGCAAGAACTGGGAAAAAATTGAAGGTAAAGAAAACCGTGTACGCGTCCTTGATGGCTACAAAGGAAATACTCACATGGGTGGATGGAACACTGGTAACAACTGGATTCTTTACATCAACGAAAACGTTACAGACCAACAAATCGAAGATTCTAAGAAACAATTGGCAGAAGCTAAAGAATCTCCAGCACTTGGATTCATCTTTAACACTGACAATGTGAAATCTGAAATCTCAGCAATTTCTAACACAATGCAACAATTCGATACAGCTATCAACACTGGTACTGTAGACCCAGATAAAGCTATTCCAGAATTGATGGAAAAATTGAAATCTGAAGGTGCCTACGAAAAAGTATTGAACGAAATGCAAAAACAATACGACGAATTCTTGAAAAACAAAAAATCATAAAATCGATTGATTTCGTGTATTCATTCCTAATTCCTAAAAATGTGATCACTGCCTTCCTTAGTTCTCTAGGGGAGGTAGTGATTTTTAGGATGTAAATAAAAAATTGAGAGAATTATCTGCGATTCGCTATGGTTACTGATGAAGTGCAGGGGTAGGACTCTTTCTACAATTTCCGGTCAAATAAATTGCATTCGTTTTCCCAAGTGGGTATACTAGAATAGTTGAATGAAAAATTCTGAAAATTTAAGAATAGAAAAGAGAACAAATCTTATGGCAAAAGATATTCGTGTCTTACTTTACTACCTTTATACTCCAATTGAAAACGCAGAGCAATTTGCGGCAGATCACTTGGCTTTCTGTAAATCAATCGGTCTCAAAGGCCGTATCCTCGTCGCTGACGAGGGAATTAACGGGACTGTTTCAGGTGACTACGAAACAACTCAAAAATACATGGACTACGTTCACAGCCTCCCAGGCATGGAAGACCTCTGGTTCAAGATTGACGAAGAAAATGAACAAGCCTTCAAGAAGATGTTTGTTCGCTACAAGAAAGAAATTGTCCACCTTGGTTTGGAAGACAACGACTTTGACAACGACATCAACCCACTTGAAACAACAGGTGCTTACTTGTCTCCAAAAGAGTTTAAAGAAGCCCTTCTTGACGAAGATACAGTGGTTCTTGACACACGTAACGATTATGAGTACGACCTAGGACATTTCCGTGGGGCTATCCGCCCAGACATCCGCAACTTCCGTGAGTTACCACAGTGGGTCCGCGACAACAAGGAAAAATTCATGGACAAGCGTGTTGTGGTTTACTGTACAGGTGGCGTTCGCTGTGAGAAATTCTCAGGTTGGATGGTGCGTGAAGGCTACAAAGATGTTGGCCAATTGCACGGAGGAATCGCAACCTACGGTAAAGACCCAGAAGTCCAAGGTGAACTTTGGGATGGGAAAATGTACGTCTTTGACGAGCGTATCGCAGTTGATGTTAACCATGTCAACCCAACCATCGTAGGGAAAGACTGGTTTGATGGAACACCATGTGAACGTTATGTCAACTGTGGAAATCCCTTCTGTAACCGTCGTATCCTAACATCAGAA
Source organism: Streptococcus sp. KHUD_016 (assembly GCF_051106465.1). Classification (GTDB taxonomy): domain Bacteria; phylum Bacillota; class Bacilli; order Lactobacillales; family Streptococcaceae; genus Streptococcus. Next base: position 98,491 of record NZ_CP193663.1, read on the forward strand.
GAAAATGAAGACAAGTACCTTCGTGGATGCTCACACGAGTGCCGTGTTCACCCACGCAACCGCTATGTTTCAGAAAATGAATTGACACAAGATCAAGTCATCGAGCGTTTAGCAGCAATTGGTGAAAGCTTGGATCAAGCAGCTACTGTATAACATCAAACAGTCCTAAAGGGCTGTTTTTCTATGCTTTTTATCTAAAAAACTAAAGTTTGTTTCTGTATCTTTCAGGAAAATAGGTTATACTGTATGTAAACGATTTCAAAGGAGGCCAGTTATGGCGAAAACATTTTTTATCCCAAATAAAGATAGTATTCTAGGACAACAGGAGGTCTTGACTGCCAAGTCCATCTTGGCCTTGGTGGAGGGCTTGGAGTCACACAGTTATGATGCAGTCTATCTCCGTCAACCCCTCAATCGTCTCGAGTATATCGAGTGTGGGATTGTAGGCCAGTCGCAATTTCTTTTCAAAATCAACTATGCGGATAGCCGAAAAGGCTATCAAGTGGTGATTCCAGACTTCCTTACCAGAGCAGACTGGGAGATTGTAGAAGCTCTCCTCCAAGCCCTATCGAGTAAGTTGGGGCAAGTGGTAGAAGGGTTAGAAGGGTTTGAGTTTGAAGCTTATTTCCGACAAACGGTCAAGCAATATTTAGCGGATAAGGCGGTTCGTTTAGTATATTGCCAAGGACTCTTGTCGCCTATCTATCTCAACAAGGAATACCTCGAGAGCTTTTTGGCTGAGGATGGATTGGCACGTTTTGAAGAGCTGGTCAAGAAGGTTCAAGGATCTGATGCCTACCTTGCCAGTGTGAAATTTTACCCAGACGCCCAAGGCAAGGTGCACGGTATCTATCACCTAGCCCAGGGAGTCAAGACGATTTTGCCAAAGGAACCCTTTGTACCAGCTCCTTATACCGAGCAGCTGGCAGGCAAGGAGCTTGTTTGGGAGATTGACCTAGTGGCGATTTCTGGTGATGGCTCAAAAGTAGAAGACTATGAAGCCATCGCCCGCTTGGATTATGAAAAATTCCTAGAGTCACTACCAAAAGCATTTTACCAGCAATTAGATGCTAATCAATTAGAAGTACAACCCATACTAGGACAAGATTTTGAAGGATTGGCAACTATCAAGTAGACACGGTTCAAAAAAAGAGTAAACATAAAAATCCCTGTCATTAACAAATGGCAGGGATTTTGGTTAAAAGAATGTCAGGATGCGAAGGTAGTCAACTGTCAGCGCGAGCTCTGCAATGAAGAAGGGTAAGAGAATAGCGCCATCAAGTAAGACAGCTAGCAAGAAACGATAAAATGGGTCAAGGCTACTAGCCTTACTTGGCTTGCTAATCACAAAGAGATTGCCAAGGGCAAAGATGGTCATGCTTAGAAGAGTGAGGATGCCAGCGAATCGCAAGCCGCCAAAAAGTGCAAAGAAACTTGCTAGAGCCGTTAAGACAAGCGGGATAGCAAAGAGTCGGCTGTAACGATCGCAAGCTTCTTGGAATGTGAAGTCGCTCTCCTGGTCCAGTACACGTCGGACAGTAAAGCCTCCCAAAATGATGGAAAAGTAAAATAGAGCGCTAGCGACCAAGATAGAAAGTCCAGCAAAGAGATCTAAAGGTGGGAGCTGGTTAGGTAAACTATTGGCAATAGAGGCCATATAGCCGTAGTAGAGGTGCTTGATATGATAGATACTAAAGAAAAGGTTGATTGACGACAGCAAGGTGAGCAGGGCAAAGACACTGTAACGATGCTTTTGGTCCGTAGTCTTGCTGGCAGTTGGTTCTTGGATAGCATCCAGCAGCCAAGTCCAAAACAGTGCGATTTCTTCTTTGAATCTGGCTGTTTTACGAGGGTCAATATCTGGGATATAGGGGCTTTCTAAAGCCTTGCTGAGGATACTTTTCTCTTTTGCAGGGTTTTCTTGCTTGTGTTCCTCTTCAGTTTTCCCTTCTCCCTCTTCCTCGGTTTGGGTTTCCTCAGTCATTTCGGGAGCTTCCTCCTCATGCTTTTCCGACTCTTTAGGTGAGACAGATGTTTCTTGGCTTACTTGTAGTTCGGTCTCCACAGTTTCTGAAGTCTCAGGCTCGTTGGGCTGGATTTCTGATTTTGTCTGAGGTGATTTCTTCTCAAGATCGGCACTTTCAAACCATTCTTGTGTCATGGTGGAACCTCCTTTTTTATGGTCGTTTTCTATCTTTAGACTAGCAGATGAAAGCGTTTTTGTCAATGATTTCTAGATGGAGAAGAGTGCTCTTCTTTAGGTAGGTAGATATCCTGGTTGGCTTTTGCAATGAGCAGGTCCTTGACATCTGCTTTGTCTGTCTTGTAGGGGTTGGCAAGTTCATTCTCTTTTTGTCCACGATGTTCTTCTTTGGGTTTATGATAGATACCACCATGCTGAGAAGAAAGATCTAGATTGATACGGTCAGTCTCTTTCTGGGAGAGAATGAGTTGTAGAGTTGAATAAGCCTCTAGCTCGACCTTGCCGTGAACTTGGATATTTTCAGCATAGATGTGTGCTCCCTCCGTCTTGACCTGACTATCTGTCAATTCGGCATCAAAGATATTGATGATATGAGATGCCGTTAATGTGCTGTTCTTGATAGAACTTTCTGTTAGTCTTAAGAGATAGCCTTTTGTTTTGATGGTTGCATTTTCAAGGTTGGCTTGACGAATATTAGTTTGTCCACGATTGGCTGAGACGGTGATAGCTTGCAGCTTTCTTCCTTTGGGTAGGGAGAGAACGACTTCGTCAAAACGATTAGAATAGTTGCTGGCGATACGAAGTAGGCTTTCGATTCCTGAACCGAGAAAACGATGTTGGGAGGCTTGTTTGTCAGTGACGCTCAGTGTTTTGTCACTCATACCAGTAGTCAAATCGTGACGACCAGATACGGAAGGATGATAGGTGATATGGATCTTGTCATCTACAGACTCTGTGATGGTTAGGCTGTGTTCTTCAAGGGTCAAATCAAGTTTTTCCACTTCGCTTCCAAAGGTCACTTCTTCGATACGATTGTCATAGACGGGGTCTTTTGACATGGCAAGCAAACTTTGAATACCATTGGACTGGGCGCCTACAATGATCATGATAAAACCAAGGATTGTAGAAACCACACCAAAGATGAGAAATCCTTTTGTCAATTTACGCATGTCTGTCACCTCTCTTTCCTTTTTTAAGAATCCATTGCACCAAGCGGACGATTAGGAGACCAAAGAAACGGGCTACATAGGAGATACCTAGTAGAACAAGAGAAGAAGCACCGATAGAAAGCAAACCGGCCCCAAAAATCAAGATAAAGGCAGATTTGGCTTCGACTAGGACGCTAAAGCTCTCTACGATAAAAAGTCCACCTAGCAGGATACCCGTCACAGAGACGGTAAAGAAGGCTAGAATGACGGAGGCAGCCGCGATAATAATACCGATGATGGCCATGAGGATGCCAATCCCGACCGGAATTCCGATAGGAGCTACTAGCAGGGCCAGGAGGGCAATATGTAGCAGTTGGCGGTCATTCTTTTGAGCAGGGGCTTCATTGACTTTTTTATCGAGAAGATCAGAGAGGACATCATGGGCAGCTTCTTTTGGAGTGCCTAGACTGGCAATGAGTTCCTCTTCGCCCTCTGGGCCTGCATCGTCAAATAGTTCCTTAAAGTAGTCCATAGCTTCAATGCGGTCAGCTTCGGGCAGTTTATGGAGATAGGTTTCTAACTGAGTCAGATAGTCAGTTCTTGTCATGGCGGATACTCCCTTCTATGATGCCGTTGACGGTGTCGGTATAGAGCGTCCACTCTTCCTTTAGAGTAACGAGCTGCTCTACGCCCCGATTGGTCAAGGAATAGTATTTGCGCATACGCCCCTGAAACTCTCTAGAGTAGGTGGTCAGAAAGCCACTGGCTTCCAATTTTTTGAGAATGGGATAGAGCGTAGATTCTTTGATATTGGCGATGAGCTTAATGGTTTGACTAATCTCATAACCATAAGAATCCCCCTGCTCCAGTACAGCCAAGATGAGAAACTCGATCAAGGCAGAGGATGTTGGGAAGTACATGGGAAACCTCCTTAATATTATATAAAAATTTTATATATACTCTTTTCAAATATATTGTATCTCAAGTTGAAAGCCCTGTCAAGAAATATGTGTAAAAATTTTACATATAAAAAAACTCCTAGTAAAAACTAGAAGTTTAAGGGATTTTATCAGCCTTTATCTAAATTTTATCGTAGATTTCTTATACTTAATTTCCTTATCTAAAAGTTTTAATAAAGGAGTCACGTACTCAGGATTCGGAAACTTAGGACCGAAAATGATCTCACCGATTTGAATGGAATTTTTTCGTTCTACATAAAGTTTACCTACTCCAGAAGTTTTATCAATTTTGATTTCCTTATTGCTAGGATCTAGGTTGGAATAGCGTAAGATACGAAGTTCGTTTTCATATTTGTAATCGACAGATTTAAATAAGTAGCGAATCTCTTCTATACACTCAGCAATAGCATCTTGATAGTTCTTCTCCGTAACTTTTGAACCACTATCTAGTTTTTTCTTTAAACTATTCAACATTTTTGCTAAATCTTCTATTTCGGACTTACTAAATAGTTCAGTTTGCTCAAGTTCTATATCTTCACCTATATTTTTAACGTAGGCTATTCTATAGAGATAATCACTATCCCCTTTTGGTACATTCTCTTTTTTTTCAGATTTCGACCTTTTTTCTTCATCTTTAACAGCTACAGTTGGTTTAATATTATTTAATTCATTTGGCGAGCCTTTTAAATCGTACGATAGAGTAGATTCTATCTTACTCATTGTCTCTACTAAGGGGATGGCCTCTTTACGCCAAGAAACATCATTGAAGGAAGTAAATCTAGAAAAATCATCTTCACGAAGTACCAGACAAACACCTTTAGCATCATCACCATACTGGGACCACATGGCCAGATCATCCGTTTTGTTTGTAAAACTCATTAAAAACCATGAGCTTGGTTCTAAGATATCTCGTCTATCTAAGCCTAATATCTTTTCTATGACGATTCCTTCCTCAGGATCATTCATATAATTTGCATTATACAAGCGAGTTTTTCCAGATACTGAAAAATCCTCCTTATCAGTCCTCTCTTGATCTAACATAATTTGGAGAGTGCTCCCCTTGGTGTAATGGCCAAATTTAAGCTCCTGATTTTTATCTTCACCTTTTAGCCCAAGGTGATACTTGATTTTTTGAACAAGTTGATAAATAGATAGCAAGTTCTTTAGTTCACTCGAGTCTTCTTTATAATGCTTTGCCCATGTTTGTAAAACAGCATATTTAGTATTCTTTAAAAGACCTTCTCTTAGGATAAAGTTGAATAGCTTGTACTCATCACTGTCACAAACATTATCATTACTAAAAAATAAATCATCAAAATTTTGTAACATAAATTTGGAAAATTGTTCATAGAGATTTTTAATTGTCTCTGTGGTTTGAAGACGTTCACTTAACTCTTTTTGGTGTTCAAATAAGCTTGCTAAGACCATACTATATATAAAAGCAATTTCTTCAGATTCTTGGAAGGGTTCATGTTCATGCAATTCCTTTAATTTCTTAGCAGTAGCCTCCCACTCATTCAACACAGTTTGCTCGGTTGATAAATTGAACAAAATCATAGCATACTGCAAAGCAATATCAGGCGATTCAGGGAATTGTTGCTGCACGACTTGTAATTTCTCAGCAGTAGTCTCCAATTCTTTCAATTCAGTCTGCTTGCTTGATAAGTTAACCAAAATCATGGCATACAGCAAAGCTATATCATGTGAATCATAGAATTGTTGTTGCACGATTTGTAATTTCTCAGCAGTAGTTTCCAGCTCTTTCAATTCAGTCTGCTTGGTTGATAAATTGAATAAAATCATAGCATACTGCAAAGCAATATCAGGCGATTCAGGGAATTGTTGCTGTACGACTTGTAATTTCTCAGCAGTAGTTTCCAGCTCTTTCAATTCAGTCTGCTTGCTTGATAAAGAAAACAAAATCATAGCATACGGTAAAGCTATATCAGGCGATTCAGGGAATTGTTGCTGTACGACTTGTAATTTCTCAGCAGTAGTTTCCAGCTCTTTCAATTCAGTCTGCTTGCTTGATAAAGAAAACAAAATCATAGCATACGGTAAAGCTATATCAGGCGATTCAGGGAATTGTTGCTGTACGACTTGCAATTTCTCAGCAGTAGTTTCCAGCTCTTTCAATTCAGTCTGCTCGGTTGATAAGTTGAACAAAATCTTAGCCAATGCTTCTGCCATATCAGGTGAGTCTGGAAAGTATTGCTGCACGACTTGTAATTTCTTAGCAGTAGTCTCCAATTCTTCCAATTCAGTCTGCTTGCTTGATAGATTAACCAAAGTCCTAGTATACGGTAAAGCAATATCATGTGAATCATGGAATTGTTGTTGCAATTTCTGTAATTTCTCAACAGTAGCCTCTCGTTCTTTCAATTCAGTCTGCTCGGTTGATAAGTTGAACAAAATTTTAGCCAATGCTTCTGCCATATCAGGTGAGTCTGGAAAGCATTGCTGCACGACTTTTAATTTCTCAACAGTAGCCTCTCGTTCTTTCAATTCAGTCTGCTTGCTTGATAAATTGAACAAAATTCTAGCATACGATAAAGCTATATCATGTGAATCATGGAATTGTTGTTGCACGACTTTTAATTTCTCAACAGTAGCCTCTCGTTCTTTCAATTCAGTCTGCTTGTTTGATAAATTAACCAAAATCATGGCATATAGCAAAGCAATATCATGTGCATCGTAGAATTGTTGTTGCACGACTTTTAATTTCTCAGCAGTAGTCTCTAGCTCTTTTAATTCAGTTTGCTTGGTTGATAAATAAAACAAAGTCATAGCATACCGCAACGCAATGTCTTCTGATTCAGGGTATTGTTCATAAATTGTTCTTGCCTTTTCTGCTAGAGCTTCACGGCTAGCCTTATCTGTCGCCTTGGCTGATAAGTTAAGGAGCTTATTTAACTCTGCTAAACTCTCTTCCAAATTGTATTTCTGTTCATTCATTCTGTACACCTCATTTAAAATAGTAGCTATCTTATGAACTAATGTATTTTTCCTATGACAATTAGTTTCTATACATCTTATTATATCAAAAATGCCATCTTTCTGCTAACAGATGGATGGTGCTTCTTGTTGGTATAAGCACCAAAAAAGCCAGACAGTGTCTGGCTTTGCATTGTTTATATCTGAGAAGTATTTTAGAAAAATTAAAGAATCTTATCAGCCCGATCCACCATAAAGAGTGAGACGGTCATGATGATATCAACAGCTAGTAGGGCAAGAACCGCTGGAACCCAAGATTGGAAAAGATCAAAACTGTAACCAAACAAGGTAGGACCAAAGGCCGCCAAGATGTAGCCCCCTGTTTGCGCAAGTCCTGATAGCTGGGCCGTCTTTTCAGGAGAACTGGTTTTAAGAGAAAAGCAAACCATGAGATAAGGAAAAAGAGCGCTACAGGCAGTCCCAATCAAGAGGTGAGCGACTAGCCAGTAGAGGAAGTTGTTGCTTGGATACAAGAGCATGGCAATTCCTGTCATCCCAGCGATAGAGATAATTGCCAGCATGATTCGACGGTGACCATCTGATAGACGAGTCGTTAGACTTGGAACAGTCATTGAAAAAGGAATGCTGATCAGTGAGAAAATAGAAGCGAGGAGAGCCGCATCACTATTAGAAAGACCAGCACTAATAGCCATAGTTGGCAACCAGGTCATACTTGTATAAAAGAGCAAGGACTGAAGACCACCAAAGACAATGATAGCCCAGACATCTTTACTTTTTAGAATATTCTCTTTGACTTGCTTTTCTTTCTGGCTTTCTAGGTGGTGGTTGTGGCGATGATTTGGCAACCAGACTAGCAGAGTGACTAGACAGAGAAAGCTGAGAACGAGGATGAGGCCCTTCCAAGAACTAGCTTGGGTGATAGGGACCGAAAGATAAGAAGCGATGGCTGTCGAAATTCCCATGGCAGTGACATAGAGAGTTGTTAGGAAACTAATCTTTTGAGGCTGATTTGCCTGGATCATACTTGGGAGGAGTACATTGAAGATCGCAATGCTTGCTCCCACAATTAGGGTCCCTAGATAGAGAAGGGGAAGATTGAAAATCCGAATGACAGAGCCAACAGTTAAGAGGAGGAGACAGTAAGTAAAGAGGTGTTCCAACCCGATTTTTTGTGCCAAGCGGCTCGCAAAAGCAGAGAAAAGAGCAAACATCAAGAGAGGGAGACTGGTTAAAATCCCAAGTGAGCTGACCTCCACTCCTAGTCCCTGAGCGATATCTCCTAAAATAGTTGGAAGAGCAGTAAAAGGAGAGCGTAAAACGGTCCCGATTAAGACAATTCCTAGAACAAAAAAGAGTGATTGTTTTTTCATAAAAACCTCGATAGGATGATTTTAATAACAGCTTATTTTAAGGTTTTTTCCTTATAATGTCAAGTAATGATAGCCAAGACAGTTCAATCAATGGAAGTGAAAATATAGTGAAAAGTGACAGATTTCTTTACTAGAATTTTCCTTGATTTGATATAAAAATAGGAAACTAGGAGAATTTGTGATAAAATAGTGGAAGGAAATCTATACATTGGAGAAAAACTGTGCCTGAAAAGCAAAAAATCAGCGTCTTGATGTCGGTCTATGTAAAGGAAAATCCGACGTTTTTAAGAGATGCTATCAAAAGTGTTCAAAACCAGACCTTGAAACCGAGCGAACTTGTTCTTGTTGAGGATGGGCCGCTCACACCCGAACTCTATCAGGTGCTAGATGAAGTGGAAGCTCAGTCAGACATTCCAGTTAAACGGTGCCCCTTAGAAGAAAATCAAGGTTTAGGCTTGGCTCTTCGATACGGTGTTTTACAGTGCCAGTATGACATTATTGCCCGCATGGATACGGATGATTTAGCTGTTCCGGATCGTTTTGAGAAACAGCTTCAGCTAATGGAGAAAGAAGATCTCGATCTCTTAGGCGGGCATATCGCAGAGTTCATTGACAATCCAGATGAGATTGTGTCTTATCGTCGTGTTCCAACTCAGCATGCAGACATTGTGGCTTATCAGAGAATGAGAAGCGCCTTTAACCATATGACAGTCATGTTCAAAAAGAGCATGGTCCTCAAGGCAGGCAACTATGAAGATGGCCTTTACATGGAGGATGACCTCCTTTGGCTCAATATGATTGCTGCAGGTGCCAAGACTGGGAACCTAGATCAAATCTTGTGTAAGGTTCGTGTCGGTGCAGGGATGTTTGAGCGTCGAGGTGGCTTGCGTTACCTCAAACTCTATCGTCAAGCTCGCCAACGGATGCTTGAGCGAGGGCAAATTTCTTACATGGAATATGCTAAAAGTGTAGCCATTCAGGCAATTGTTGCACTTTGTCCAGGATTTGTACGTCAGTTTATCTTCGTCAAACTTTTAAGAAAGAGAAAGTAAGCCCCGATAGACTGAATGATTCAGGTTATCATAACAACAGTATCATCTGACTCTTTTAAGGGGGAGTAAATTCCTATGAATAAAAAACTAACAGATTATGTGATTGATCTGGTTGAAATTTTAAATAAACAGCAAAAACAAGTGTTTTGGGGGATATTCGATATTCTGAGTATGGTGGTTTCCATCATCGTATCTTATATCTTGTTTTATGGCCTTATAAATCCTGCGCCTGTGGATTACGTGATCTACACTCTTTTAGCCTTCCTCCTCTATCAAATCATGATTGCGTTTTGGGGGCTAAATGCTAGTATTAGTCGTTATAGCAAGATTACGGATTTCATGAAAATCTTTTTCGGAGTGATGCTCAGCAGTGTTCTTTCTTATGGAATCTGCTATGCCTTTCTTCCATTGTTTTCTATCCGTTTCATCGTACTCTTCATTTTGTTGAGTACCTTCCTCATCTTGCTTCCTCGTATCACTTGGCAGCTGATTTATTCTAAGCGCAAGCAAGGTAGTGGAGATGGAGAGCATCGCCGTACCTTCTTGATCGGTGCTGGTGATGGTGGCGCCCTCTTTATGAACAGCTACCAACATCCAACTAGCGACCTTGAGCTAGTGGGGATTTTGGATAACGATGAAAAGAAAAAGGGACAAAAACTAGGTGGGATCCCAGTTCTGGGCTCTTATGATAATCTACCTGAATTAGCTAAACGTCACCAAATCGAGCGTGTCATCGTAGCGATCCCTTCGCTTGACCCATCAGAGTACGAACGCATCTTGCAGATGTGTAATAAGCTAGGCGTCAAATGTTACAAGATGCCTAAGGTTGAGACAGTCGTTCAAGGACTCCATCAACCAGGTAGTGGTTTCCAAAAAATTGATATCACAGACCTTTTGGGCCGTCAGGAAATTCGTCTCGACGAATCGCGTCTGGGTACTGAGATTACAGGCAAGACCATCCTGGTGACAGGGGCAGGTGGTTCGATTGGTTCAGAGATTTGTCGTCAGGTTAGTCGCTTTAATCCCGAGCGTATTGTCTTGCTTGGACATGGTGAAAACTCAATCTATCTCGTTTATCATGAATTGATCCGTACATTCCAAGGGATTGATTATGTTCCTGTTATTGCAGATATTCAGGACTATGACCGACTCTTGCAGGTGTTTGAGCAGTACAAACCAGCCATTGTCTACCATGCTGCTGCCCACAAGCACGTTCCGATGATGGAACGCAATCCAAAAGAAGCCTTCAAAAACAATATCCTCGGAACTTACAATGTTGCCAAGGCTGTGGATGAGGCCAAAGTGCCTAAGATGGTCATGATTTCGACTGATAAGGCGGTCAATCCACCGAATGTTATGGGTGCAACCAAGCGCGTGGCAGAATTGATTGTCACTGGCTTTAACCAACGCAGCAAATCAACCTACTGTGCAGTTCGTTTTGGGAATGTTCTCGGTAGTCGTGGTAGCGTGATTCCTGTCTTTGAACGTCAGATTGCTGAAGGCGGTCCTGTAACGGTGACAGACTTCCGTATGACACGTTACTTTATGACCATTCCAGAGGCTAGCCGTCTAGTAATCCATGCTGGCGCTTATGCCAAGGACGGAGAAGTCTTTATCCTCGATATGGGCAAACCAGTCAAGATCTATGACTTGGCTAAGAAAATGGTTCTTCTAAGCGGACACACTGAAAGTGAAATTCCAATCGTTGAGGTCGGTATCCGCCCAGGAGAAAAACTCTATGAAGAACTCTTGGTTTCGACCGAATTGGTTGATAACCAAGTCATGGACAAGATTTTCGTTGGTAAGGTTAACGTCATGCCTCTAGAAGCCATTGATCAAAAGATTGAAGAATTCCGTTCACTCAGCGGAGATGAGCTCAAAAAAGCCATCATTTCCTTTGCAAACGAAACAACTCATGCTGAGTAAGAGTGTCCATCTACCTTCATAATGAAACAACTATCGCCAGTTTTCTGAGAGAATCAGAAAGCTGGTTTTTATAAATAGAGAGTAGAGAACATCGGATCTTTCAAAGGTTTAATAAGCGCAACTATTCAAGGGACGATGTTATGTGATCTATTAGGAGAGTGATTTCAGACAATCTAAAAACTACCTCTTTTTTAAGCTGGTAACATAACTTTGCGAAATAAGTATTAAAATCAAAAGGAGATTTTTGTATGCTGAGTGCTATTAGGAGTTTTTTCAAAGGCTATGCAAATTTTTCTGGTCGTTCCACACGTCCAGAATTTTGGTGGGTTTGGCTGCTAAATATGATAATTTTCTTGCCCGCCTACTACTCACTTTTTACTGGAGTAGAATCTGATAAAGCCATCAGGAATATTGCGGTCTTCAGTATGTGTATTATTTTGTTTATAATAGAGTTTGTTCCTCTACTAGCACTGATAGTACGTCGCTTACGAGATGTGGGTATCCATTGGGCCTATATTTTTATTGTATTTGTTCCTTTGGGTGCAATAACACTGCTCGTTATGCTCGCTATGCCAAGTCAACGATTTGGAGAAAAAGTGATAGAGAATAGTGAAAAAGATAAAGAGAATACGGAAGACTCTCGGTTTGAAGAAATGGTACGAAAATATTAAGATATTTTTACTCTATTTAAAAACGTCTGAGTCGCTTCGCTGCTTACGAGACGCTGGTTTCCACTGGGCCTTTATCTTCATTGCTTTGGTTCCTCTCGTTGGACCGATTGCGCTTATTGTCATGCTTGCTTGGCCAAGTAAGAAGGATGAAGATACAGATACTGAAGAACAGGATCAAATTACTGCTTAAGCATGGAGTTGATTCCTTCTGATAGTAACAATATATAAAAAATACTCCTCAACCTAGTTCACTAGTGTTAGGAGTATTTTTGTATGTTGTATTATTTATAGTTGCTTAATGATATCATCAATGGTACGGGCAATCCAGTCAGGCTGATAGCTGAGCAAATCAGCTTCTTCTCCAAATCCCCAAGTAACAGCGAACTTTTTAATGCCAGTTTCTTGGGCTCCAATCATGTCAAACTTGGTGTCTCCGATGATGAGGACTTGGTCTGCAGGAAGTTGATGCATTTGCAAGGCGTAACGGATGACATCCGCCTTGTGTGGCGTTTCAGGACTAGAGCCGTAAATGCCGTCAAAGAAATGATGGATTCCCAGATTTTTAGTCATATCCTGGGCAGTCGGAGTATTCTTTGTTGTAGTGATGTAGAGAGGGTAGTTTTGTGAAAGTTCTTGGAGTAATTCCGTTATTCGGGGGAAGAGTTGGGCTTCGTGGATCCCTTTTTCCTTGTAGTAAGAGCGGTATATCTGGACGGCCTCAGAGATTTGTTCCTGGGGAAGGCATGTTGCAAAACTACTTTCAAGGGGCGGTCCCATAAAACCACGAATGGTTTTGGCATCAGGGCTTGGAACTCCTAGCTTTTTAAAGGTATGGGTAAAGGCATTGTGGATCCCGAGGGAACTGTCAACCAGGGTTCCGTCTAGATCAAAAAAGATTGCTGAGATAGAGGGCATAGTTTCTCCTAATAGATATAGATAAGCTTATTCTCCGAAGATTTCTTTTTGTAGGCGGCGACCAGTAGGTGTGGCGGCGAGTCCACCCTCGGCCGTTTCACGAAAGGCAGTTGGAAGACTCGATCCGACTTGGTACATGGCATCGATGACTTCGTCAACAGGGATCTTAGACTCGATACCTGCCAAGGCCATGTCTGCTGCGATAAAGGCAAAGCTGGCTCCCATGGCATTGCGCTTAACACAGGGAACTTCAACCAAACCAGCGACGGGGTCGCAGATGAGGCCCAGCATATTTTTAATGACAAAGGCGATGGCTTGACTAGCCTGATAGGGAGTTCCACCTGCAGCCAAGGTCAAGGCTGCGGCACTCATGGCAGAGGCAGAGCCAACTTCGGCCTGGCAGCCACCTTCAGCGCCTGAGATAGAGGCATTGTTTGCGATGACTAGTCCAAAGGCACCAGCAGCAAAGAGGAAATCCAGCTGTTCTTCGTGGCTGAGGTCAAGTTTTTGGATAGCAGCAGTGAGAACGGCTGGCAGACAGCCGGCACTTCCTGCGGTTGGAGTAGCGCAGACCAAGCCCATCTTCGCATTGTGTTCATTGACCGCGATGGCATTACGGGCTGCTGATAGGATGGTAAGGTCCGACAAGGCCTTTCCACTTTTGAGATGGCGGTCTAGTTTGGCCGCGTCTCCACCCGTTAGGCCACTACGGGATTTGTTTTCACTGAGGCCGAGCTCGACAGAGGCTTTCATGACTTCTAGATTGCGTTCCATGAGGAGGAGAACTTCTGGCCGTTCCCGACCGGTTAGTTGATATTCTGTCGCAATCATGAGTTCTGCGACATTTCCTTGGAAGTCTAGATCCGCCTGCTCGACCAATTCTTTGATAGAATAAAACATGTTTCCTCCTACTTAAAGAAATTGACATTGTGGAGATGAGGGATTTTTCGGATTTCTTCAATCGCCTCTTCGCAACTTCGACTATCGACTTCGATAATCATAATGGCTTTTTCTCCAGCTTTTTCTCGAGTCACATTCATCTGAGCGATGTTGATATCGAAACGAGAGAGGGCTTCAGTAACATGGGCAATCATACCTGGAACATCTTGATGCACGATGATGATGGTCGGTGTGTTCATGTTGAGAGAGACAGCAAAGCCGTTAAGTTCCGTAACTTGGATATTTCCTCCACCGATGGAAATTCCTGTCACACTAATGGATTTGTGTTCATTCTTCACAGTAATTTTAGTGGTATTAGGATGAGGGGCATTGCTGTCTTTCTGAATGGTCCAGACAATCTTGATACCACGTTTATGGGCAATCTCTAGGCTATTTGGAATGTCGGGATCGTCCGTATCCATACCTAATATACCAGCGACGAGAGCAAGGTCGGTTCCATGACCACGGTAGGTTTTGGCAAATGAATTAAATAATTGGAATTCGACTTCTGTCGGCGTATCGTCAAAGATGGAAGAGACGATTTTCCCGATGCGAACAGCTCCAGCTGTGTGGCTACTTGATGGGCCAATCATGACAGGTCCGATAATGTCAAAGACAGATTGAAAACGAAGTGAGTGCATCTGTTTCCCCTTACAAAGATTCTTATATCTATTATATCAAAGAATGGACCTCCGCGCTTATTTCCCTTATCAAAAGCTTAAAATGATTAAAGATAGTATAAAATAAGGTCTTTTGTGACAAAAACCTCCTTAAAACGGTAAATATAAAACATTTTTGTAATATTTCTACATAAAACCGTTAAACAACGGTAACATTTAAAAGGTATCATAGATATATCCAATGGAAGGAGAATTTTTAGATATGTCATTAACAACTAAAAAAATTAAAACAACTATCGCAGGAGTAGCAACTTTGCTTGCTTTCTTTGCTCCATCACTTGCATCTGCCCAAGAAACTGTAACTTACACAGTTAAATCAGGTGATACTCTTTCAGAAATCGCTGAGAAGTACAACACAACTGTTGAAAAATTGGCAGCAAAAAACAACATCAAAGATATTCACCTTATCTATGTTGACCAAGTTTTGGTTATCGAAGGAACAGCTCCATCGACAGCAACTGCAACCGCTGCAGCTTCAGCAACAACTTATGAAGCACCAGCAGCTGCGGAAGAAACTGCAGAAGAAGTAACTGAAACAACAACCTATGAAGCGCCAGCTGCACCTGCAACTCCAGCAGCAGAAAGCAACACTGCAGCAGCTTCTACTGTAAGTGGTTCTGAAGCAGAAGCCAAAGAATGGATCGCTCAAAAAGAATCAGGCGGTAGCTACACTGCTACAAACGGACGTTACATCGGACGTTACCAATTGACAGATTCATACTTGAACGGTGACTACTCAGCTGAAAACCAAGAACGTGTAGCAGATGCCTACGTTGCAGGACGTTACGGTTCATGGACAGCTGCCAAGAACTTCTGGCTTAACAACGGTTGGTATTAAGAACTAGCTAACAGAAAAATATGTAAAAGTCGAGGAAATCCCTCGACTTTTTTATATTTCCTTTGGTTGATGATAGGTCTCTACTTCTTTTTTGAGATGAGATAGCATGGAGGTTTCATCGGTTAGTTCCAGAAGGGAGAAACCTTTTTGGATAAGTTTAGAATCATCCGTACAAATCCCAATACGGACATAGCAGATAGCAAGCCTATCGTAGCTTTTCTTGTTCTTGGCATCTTCTAGTAAAGTATAGCATATTTGTTTACACATATTTCTATCTTGATTGTATAAGTAAATGGTGGAGAGGTTGAGTAGGATTGCCATTCGCAAGTCATATAAATGTTGATAGTTTTTATAGACTTCTAAGCGTTGCAAGATTTTTCCAGTGATGAGATGGATATGTTCTATAGGAAAGGTAAAGAGAATGGTATTGAGAATTTTTAAGTCATTCTCGTACCAAGTGTCCTGCTTTTCTATCTTCTTCCATAGCTTCTTTACAGTATTGTTAACTTCGATTGACAGTTTTTTAGTCCCATTTTGGCGAATATAGATAACAATTTCTAGCATATCTCGTATCTCTTTGATGGGGAGATCGTGGTGAGTTTTGAGGTAGTCTTGACATTTTTGAAATAGTTTTTCGAGTTCATTAGTCCCTAGGATTGAGCTCATATTGAGATAGGTTTGCATAATTTCTGTGCGTTGACTTGGTTGATAAAGTTGACAGATATATTCAAACTCTTCAAAACTCATATTGACTTGTCGGAGAAGAAACTCCATATTCTCATATTTAGGAGTTGTTTTCCCGCTTTCGATTTTTGATAGGCTGGTTCTTGAAAGGACGCTACCACAGACATCTTCTTGGGTTAATCCTTTTGACTCACGTATTTCTTTATAAACATTTCCAAAATCGTAGCGCATGATCTCCTCCTTGTTCGTGAAAAAAGTTAACAGAAAATAGAAACTGATTAAAAATATTGTATCATAGTAGTATAAAAAGTAAAAAAGAAATCTAAAATAAATTTGTGAAAAAAGGGAATAAATTCTACGACTAAGATGATAAAGTACTAAGGAGGTACTTTTATGAAAAAAATCAGTAATTTCTGTATGTTACTCCTGCTTTTGTGTACCACTTTTTTTGTTTTTAATATAAACTACACACGAGAAGTGGTGCGGATTCGGGAAATGGGAAAGACTGTAGATTCTTTGGATTTGTATTTGAAAGATATTAATGAACCTGCAGCATCTGTTCTTCGATTTTTTGAGGATGTATCAAAGGAGTATAAAGTCTCCATCATCAAAACAGACAGTGGTGATGAGGTGGTCAAGTCTGGTGTTTTTGATAAAGATACCTTTCCCTACCAAGAGTTTGGGATTTCTTCTCTTGATTTTACCACAGATGGTGAGGGAGTTTACAGTAATAAAGAAATTTCCAATAAACTTGGTACGATTCCGACTTTTCTAAAAGCCAAGCCTATTCAGCTTATGACTTTTCAAACCTATATCAAGGATACATCTCGTAGTTTAAATGGTCGCTATACGATAACTTCTACACAAGAGATGGACAAGGATAGGATTGTACAGAAATGGAGCGATTTTTTCAAGATAGACCAGGCTACCTTGCTAGAGCCGACCTATAAAAGTGCAGTGGAAGTCATAAATCGAGATTTGCTTTTATCTGCCATTGTTTTTGTCTTGGCTATTTTACTTCTTGTGTTAGTGACAGTGTATCAACCGATGATGGATATGAAAAGAGTTGGGGTACAAAAATTACTGGGTTTTCAAGATCGGGCTGTTTTAGCTGATGTTGTGAAAGGCAACCTCTACCTCCTCCTAGGTGGGGCGCTTGTGATCAATCTAGGAGTATGTTTCTTGCTTGATTACAAGCCAAAAGATTTGTTCCCAATGTTATGGTTGTCGCATTTTTTGCTTTTGCAACTTTATCTCTTTATCAGTTGGTTGACTTACCTCTTAATTCAAAAAATGACAATCAGCTCTTTGCTGAAAGGTTTTTCATCTTTCAAATTTAGTCTACTCTTTAATTATTTGATGAAAATTGGAACTACTATTTTACTGACAGTCTTGCTAGTTGGGGTAGGAAAAAGTTTGGAGCAAGAAAACAAAGAGTTGGATTACCAGAAACAGTGGATCAGTCAAGGAAATTATCTGACCTTAGAAACTTTCCAACTCAATGATAACCTGTGGCAAGAGCAGTTGGCAGGCTCAGGGCAAGCAGTGGATTATTTCTATCGATTTTATCAGGATTTGGTAGAAAAAACGCAGGCGGGCTATGTGCAAAGTAGCAGTCTTCCTGTAAAAAATTTTGTCAAATCAGAACAGATTCAGCAATATCAGTTAACAGATACGGTGGATGTTTACTATGCTAATCGCAATTTTCTAAAGAGCAAGGGATTCAAGTTACCCGATACCAGCACTAAAAAAGTTATTTTGATGCCAGCAAGTACGAAAGGTGAAGAAGAGAAAAACCAGCTCTTGGGGAAGTTGATTACCTATCAATCAATGAAGTATGAAGAGCAGCAAAAACGAACGATAGAGGAGGTGGATGTCGAGATTGCCTATTATGAAGGAGATTGGTCATTTTTCCCATATAGTGATAAGCGAAAGGAAAATCTCTACAATCCAATTATTAGCTTGGTCAATGATTCTGATATGATGTGGGATGAAAAAGCTTCCCTGTCAACAACAGGTTTAAATAATCCCATTAAAATCGAAAATACGGTTCAACATCAAAAAGAGATTACAGAGTTAGTTGAGAAATTGTCAGATGGGAACTATCTTAAGTTTTCATCTATTCAAGCCATTCAACAAGAGAAAGTAGATTCTTATCGAGATGCTGTTCGGAATTTTAATCTACTCTTTGCTTTGTTTGGTCTCCTTAGTATGATGATTTCCTACTTCTTACTAGTAACAACTTTCTTGTTGAAGCGAACAGATATTATTACCAAGAAGTTTATGGGCTGGAAATTGATAGATCGCTACCGTTCCTTGCTGGGTCTTCTATTAGCTGTCTATAGCCTCCCTTTTATGGCCTTGCTATTCTTTGCTCATGCTCTTTTTCCACCCTTGCTTTTCGCAGGATTTACATGCTTAGATATTCTGTTTGTACTTTTCTTGAGCTCTAAGATGGAAAAACGAAATGTGGCGCAGTTATTGAAAGGGGACATCTTATGATAAAGTTGGAAAATATTACGAAAACCATTGGAAAAAAAGTTATTTTGGAGAACTTATCTCTGAAGATTAACCAAGGGGACTTAGTTGCGATAGTTGGAAAGAGTGGTAGTGGCAAGTCAACCTTATTAAATCTATTGGGTTTGATAGATGGTGATTATAGTGGGCATTATGAAATTTTCGGTCAGAAAAATGTACCTGTCAATTCTGCTAAGTCGCAAGCGATTATCCGCGAACACATTTCCTATCTGTTTCAAAATTTTGCTCTGATTGATAATGAAACAGTAGAGTATAATCTCATGCTTGCTCTAAAGTATGTGAAATTGTCCAAGAAAGATAAAGTTAAAAAGATAGAAGAAATTTTAGAGAGAGTGGGCTTGTCGTCAACCCTATATCAGAAGGTTTCAGAGTTATCTGGAGGGGAACAGCAACGAATCGCAGTTGCTAGAGCCATTTTAAAACCGAGTCAGCTCCTTTTAGCAGATGAACCAACCGGTTCTCTAGATCCTGAAAATCGAGATTTGGTTTTAAAATTTCTCTTAGATATGAACAAGGAAGGGAAAACGGTCATTATCGTTACCCACGATGCCTATGTAGCTCAACAATGCCATCGAGTCATTGAATTGTGAAAGAGAATGTGGCGAGTTCATTGATCTCTTCATCTTACCTGTAATTGGGTAATTGTATTTTTAAAATTCAAATAGTATAAATAAGCTTATTATATGTAAAAATATATCATATAATAAGCTTTTTCTTGATTAAAATGAAATAAAATACAGTTTTTTCTTGACAAACAAGGATGAGAAGAGTATTATTTATACAATAATGAGGTATAAAAATAAAAGGAGGCTCTTCTATGAATAAAGTGAAGAAGGTGTTGATGACGATGTTTGGTTTGCTTATGTTTCCCTTATTATTTGCTTGTAGTAACACTCAATCCCAAGGTGTTGAAGCCATTAAAGCTAAAGGAAAATTGGTGGTGGCACTAAATCCAGAGTTTGCTCCATTTGAATACCAGAAATTGGTCGATGGGAAAAATCAGATTGTAGGTTCAGATGTTGAGCTCGCCAAAGCCATCGCAAAGGAACTGGGTGTAGAAGTGGAGTTCTCTCCAATGAGTTTTGACAATGTACTGGCTAGCCTTGATTCAGGTAAGGCCGATCTTGCCATATCAGGTGTTTCTAAAACGGAGGAGAGAAGTAAAGTTTACGATTTTTCAATTCCCTACTACACTTCGAAAAATAAGGTTATCGTAAGAAAATCTGAATTAACGAATTACCAATCAGTCAAGGATTTGGCTCAGAAAAAGGTTGGAGCGCAGAAAGGTTCTATCCAGGAAACTCTGGCCAAAGAAACCTTGCAGAATGCTTCTCTCGTTTCACTTCCTAAAAATGGAAATTTGATAACAGATTTAAAATCAGGGCAACTGGATGCGGTTATCTTTGAGGAACCAGTGGCAAAAGGATTTGTAGAGAATAATCCAGACCTAGCCATCGCTGAGTTTGATTTTGACAATGACAAGGAAGATTCCTACGCTGTTGCGATGAAAAAAGATAGTAAAGAATTAAAAGAGGCGGTTGACAAAACCATCCAGAAGTTGAAGGATTCTGGGGAGTTGGACAAATTGATTGACGATGCATTTAAAGCCTCTATCGAAAAATAGAAAGAAGGATGAGAAATGAGTAAGGAAAAAGTTATTTTAGCCTATTCAGGTGGATTAGATACATCAGTTGCTATTACATGGTTAAAAAAAGACTATGATGTGATCGCTGTTTGTATGGATGTGGGTGAAGGAAAAGATTTGGAGTTCATCCATGATAAAGCTCTCAAGGTTGGGGCTATTGAGTCTTATGTCATTGATGTTAAGGAAGAATTTGCTAATGACTATGTTTTAGTGGCCCTTCAGGCTCATGCCTACTATGAACAGAAGTATCCCTTGGTATCTGCTCTGAGTCGCCCTCTTATTTCAAAAAAACTCGTTGAAATAGCTCATCAGACGGGGGCAACTACAATTGCCCATGGTTGTACAGGCAAGGGAAACGACCAAGTTCGGTTTGAAGTCTCTATTGCAGCTTTGGATCCCAATTTAAAGGTAGTTGCACCTGTTCGTGAGTGGAAATGGTCTCGTGAAGAAGAAATCCAATATGCCAAAGAAAACGGCGTTCCAGTTCCAGCTGACCTTGACAATCCTTACTCTGTCGATCAAAATCTTTGGGGACGTGCAAATGAATGTGGTGTCTTGGAAAATCCTTGGAACCAAGCGCCAGAAGAAGCATTTGGAATCACATCTTCTCCAGAAGAGGCACCAGACAGTCCAGAATTTATTGACATTGAGTTTAGTTGCGGGGTGCCTATCTCCCTCAATGGAGAGAAGATGAAAGTGGCTACTTTGATTCAAAAGCTAAATGAAATTGCAGGCAAACACGGTGTTGGTCGTATTGACCATGTGGAAAATCGCCTAGTCGGTATTAAGTCAAGAGAGATTTATGAGTGTCCAGGTGCTGTGACTTTATTGGCAGCTCATAAGGAGATTGAGGACTTGACTCTTGTGAGAGAAGTGGCTCATTTCAAACCTATTATCGAAAATGAGTTGTCCAATCTCATCTATAATGCCTTGTGGTTTAGCCCAGCAACTCAGGCTTTGATTGCCTATATCAAGGAGACACAGAAAGTTGTCAATGGAACTGCAAAAGTTAAACTCTATAAGGGAAACGCTCAGGTAGTAGCGCGGAAATCTCCAAATTCTCTTTATGATGAAAATTTGGCGACTTATACTAGTGCGGATACTTTTGACCAAGATGCGGCTGTTGGATTTATCAAGCTTTGGGGGCTTCCGACTAAGGTTTATTCAGAAGTTCAGAAAAATGTTGAGTAGTGATGCGATAGAAAGGGACGACAGGATATGCCGAAAAATACAAAATTATGGGGTGGTCGATTTGAAGGCACTGTGGAAGAGTGGGTAGAACAGTTCGGTGCGAGTATTTCCTTTGATCATCAGCTGGCGAAATTTGATTTGATGGGTTCCCTAGCTCATGTTCAAATGCTAGGACAGACTGGCATTTTGAGCTTGGAAGAGGCAGAGCAGATCCAAGATGGTCTGCAAGCTTTGTTGCGAGATTTAGAGGCAGGAGAGCTTCATTTTGATATTGCAAATGAAGATATTCATATGAATATGGAAGTGTTGCTGACAGAGAAAATTGGTCCTCTGGCTGGGAAACTACACACGGCTCGTTCTCGGAATGACCAAGTCGCAACGGATATGCACTTATATCTAAAGGAGCAGCTTGGCCATGTCTTGGATAAGTTGGCGAATCTGAACAGTGTTTTGCTGGATTTGGCTGAAAAACATGTGGAAACCATCATGCCAGGTTATACTCATTTGCAACATGCCCAACCGATTAGTTTTGCCCATCATCTCATGGCTTATTATAATATGTTCCAAAGGGATAGCGAGCGCTTTGCATTTAACTTGAAACATACGGACCTATCTCCACTGGGTGCGGCTGCCTTAGCGGGGACAACTTTTCCAATCGATCGTCAATTATCGAGTGATTTATTGGGTTTCCAACAACCCTATACCAATTCCTTGGACGCAGTGAGTGACCGTGATTTTATCTTAGAATTTCTGTCAAATGCCAGCATTTTGATGATGCATATGAGTCGTTTTTGTGAGGAAATCATCAATTGGTGCAGTTTTGAGTATCAGTACATTAGCTTGTCTGATAGCTTTTCAACGGGTTCATCTATCATGCCCCAGAAGAAAAATCCTGATATGGCGGAATTGATTCGAGGGAAGACAGGCCGAGTTTACGGGAACTTGCTTGGGCTATTGACCGTCATGAAGTCTTTGCCTCTGGCTTACAATAAGGATTTGCAAGAGGACAAGGAAGGCATGTTTGATACAGTAGAAACGATTTTAAATTCTCTGGATGTGTTGGCAGGTATGCTATCGAGCATGCAGGTTAATAAGGCCAAAATGCAGCAATCCACAGAGAATGATTTTTCGAATGCGACCGAACTGGCAGATTATTTGGCTGAAAAAGGACTCCCTTTTAGAGAAGCGCATGAAATTGTAGGGAAATTGGTTCTAGACTCTATCAAGCATGGTAAAAACATCCAAGATTGGGATTTGGAGGAGTTGCAAGCCTACCATCCCTTGATTGAAGAGGATATTTATATCTACTTGCGTCCAGAAACCGCTGTTCGGAGACGGAATTCCTTAGGAGGAACCGGCTTTGAGCAAGTGAAATACCAGATAGAACAAGCGAAGAAAGAACTTAAAGGGGAAAATTGATTCGTTTGCAAAGGAAGAAAGAGAGGTTGAGATGATTTATCAGCCTCTTTCTTGTCTTCTCCAACCAAGCGTGTTATAATGAATACTGCTCAAGCGACCTTCAATCGTTAAAGCACACACGACCTTCAATCGTGAATAAACGAATAGATGGGAGACTTACCATGAGTGATAACTCTAAAACACGTGTTGTTGTGGGGATGAGTGGTGGTGTTGATTCGTCGGTGACGGCTCTCTTGCTCAAGGAGCAGGGCTACGATGTGATCGGTATCTTCATGAAGAACTGGGATGACACAGACGAAAACGGCGTCTGTACGGCGACCGAAGATTACAAGGATGTGGCTGCAGTGGCAGACCAGATTGGCATTCCTTACTACTCTGTCAATTTTGAAAAAGAGTACTGGGACCGCGTTTTTGAGTATTTCCTAGCGGAATACCGTGCAGGGCGCACGCCAAATCCAGACGTTATGTGTAACAAGGAAATCAAGTTCAAGGCCTTTTTGGATTATGCTATGACCTTGGGTGCAGACTATGTAGCGACTGGGCATTATGCTCGAGTGGCGCGTGATGAGGATGGCATCGTTCACATGCTTCGTGGCGTGGACAATGGCAAGGATCAGACCTATTTCCTCAGTCAACTTTCGCAAGAACAACTCCAAAAAACCATGTTCCCACTGGGACATTTGGAAAAGCCTGAAGTTCGCAGACTCGCAGAAGAAGCAGGACTTGCGACTGCTAAGAAGAAAGACTCGACAGGGATTTGCTTTATCGGAGAAAAGAACTTTAAAAACTTTCTCAGCAACTATCTGCCAGCTCAGCCTGGTCGCATGATGACTGTGGATGGTCGCGATATGGGTGAGCATGCCGGCCTTATGTACTATACGATTGGTCAGCGTGGCGGACTCGGTATCGGTGGCCAACACGGTGGTGACAATGCCCCTTGGTTCGTTGTCGGAAAAGATCTAAGCAAGAATATCCTCTATGTCGGCCAAGGTTTTTACCATGATTCGCTTATGTCAACCAGCCTAGAAGCCAGTCAAGTTCATTTTACTCGTGAGATGCCAGAGGAATTTACGCTAGAATGTACGGCTAAATTCCGCTACCGTCAGCCTGATTCTAAGGTGACAGTACATGTCAAAGGAGATAAGGCAGAGGTCATCTTTGCGGAACCGCAACGCGCCATCACACCAGGACAGGCAGTTGTCTTTTACGATGGCGATGAGTGTCTCGGTGGCGGTTTGATTGATAATGCTTATCGAGATGGACAGGTTTGTCAGTACATTTAGATTGACAAATTTTCTCAATTTGCTACAATAATAAAAGCAATAGAAATGATGGTCAAAGCTCATGGATGTTGCAGGCTTTTTTGTCCTGCACTTCTTTGGAGTTTTGACTGTTTTTGTGTCGTTTAAGGGAAAGGATAAAAATGACTCAACAAGACTTTCGGACAAAAGTAGGAAATACTGTTTTTGGTGTTCGGGCGGCAGCCTTGATTCTCCAAAATGGCAAGCTCCTAGTCACCAAAGATAAGGGCCAGTATTACACTATTGGCGGTGCGATTCAAGTCAATGAAAGCACGGAAGACGCGGTAGTCCGTGAAGTGAAGGAAGAACTGGGTGTCAAAGCTCAAGCTGGGCAGCTAGCTTTCGTAGTTGAAAATCGTTTTGAACAAGACGGTGTTTCCTATCACAACATCGAGTTTCATTATTTGGTAGACTTGCTGGAAGATGCTCCATTGACCATGCAGGAAGATGAGAAAAGGCAGCCTTGTGAGTGGATTGACTTGGACGAACTCCAGAATTTCCAACTAGTTCCAGCCTTTTTAAAAACAGCTCTACCAGACTGGGACGGCCAACTAAGACACATTCATCTTGAGGAATAGGAGAGAAAATGACTTATAATTTTACGGAAGAATACGATATTATTGTAATTGGTGCGGGGCACGCGGGGGTAGAAGCATCCCTAGCAGCCAGCCGTATGGGTTGTAAGGTCTTGCTTGCGACCATCAACATTGAAATGCTGGCTTTTATGCCTTGTAACCCTTCTATCGGTGGCTCTGCCAAGGGGATTGTCGTGCGTGAAGTGGATGCCCTTGGTGGTGAAATGGCTAAAACCATTGACAAGACCTACATCCAGATGAAGATGCTCAACACTGGGAAAGGTCCAGCTGTCCGTGCCCTTCGTGCGCAGGCTGACAAGGAGCTTTACTCTAAGGAGATGCGCAAGACAGTTGAAAATCAAGAGAATCTCACCCTTCGTCAAACCATGATTGATGAGATTTTGGTGGAAGATGGTAAGGTTGTCGGTGTGCGTACAGCTACCCATCAAGAATATGCTGCTAAGGCTGTTATCGTGACGACAGGGACTGCACTCCGTGGGGAAATCATCATCGGAGACCTCAAGTATTCGTCAGGTCCTAACCACAGTCTGGCTTCGATTAACCTTGCTGACAATCTCAAGGAACTGGGACTCGAAATTGGTCGTTTCAAGACAGGAACGCCTCCACGTGTCAAGGCTTCCTCTATCAATTACGATGTGACAGAGATTCAGCCAGGAGATGAAGCGCCAAATCACTTCTCCTACACTTCACGTGATGAGGACTATGTCAAGGACCAGGTGCCATGCTGGTTGACCTACACCAACGGTACCAGTCATGAGATTATCCAAAACAACCTCCACCGTGCGCCTATGTTCACAGGTGTGGTCAAGGGAGTTGGGCCTCGTTACTGTCCATCGATTGAGGACAAGATTGTACGCTTTGCGGACAAGGAACGCCACCAACTCTTCCTAGAGCCAGAAGGGCGCAATACAGAGGAAGTTTATGTCCAAGGACTTTCAACCAGTCTGCCTGAGGATGTCCAACGTGACTTGGTTCATTCCATCAAAGGTTTGGAAAATGCTGAGATGATGCGAACTGGTTATGCCATTGAGTATGACATGGTCTTGCCTCATCAGTTGCGTGCGACACTAGAAACCAAGAAAATCTCAGGACTTTTCACAGCTGGTCAGACAAATGGTACATCTGGTTACGAAGAAGCTGCTGGCCAAGGGATTATCGCGGGTATTAATGCGGCTCTGAAAATCCAAGGCAAGCCTGAATTGATTTTGAAGCGCAGTGACGGTTATATCGGGGTCATGATTGACGACTTGGTGACCAAGGGCACCATTGAACCTTACCGTCTCTTGACCAGTCGAGCTGAATACCGTCTCATCCTCCGTCATGACAATGCAGATATGCGTTTGACCGAGATGGGACGTGAAATTGGTCTCGTTGATGATGAACGTTGGGCTCGTTTTGAAATCAAGAAAAATCAGTTTGACAATGAGATGAAACGTCTAGACAGCATCAAACTCAAGCCGGTCAAGGAAACCAATGCCAAGGTTGAGGAGATGGGCTTTAAGCCGTTGACAGATGCAGTGACAGCCAAAGAATTCCTTCGTCGCCCAGAAGTGTCTTACCAAGATGTAGTTGCATTTATCGGACCAGCTGCTGAGGACTTGGATGACAAGATTATCGAATTGATTGAAACAGAGATCAAGTACGAAGGCTATATTTCCAAAGCCATGGATCAGGTTGCCAAGATGAAACGCATGGAAGAAAAACGCATTCCAGCCAATATTGATTGGGATGATATTGATTCTATCGCGACAGAAGCCCGCCAGAAGTTCAAACTCATCAATCCAGAAACCATCGGCCAAGCTAGCCGAATTTCGGGAGTAAACCCAGCAGATATTTCTATTTTGATGGTGTATTTGGAAGGTAAAAATCGTAGTATTTCTAAAAATCAAGAAAAGAAAGCGTAGAAAAAACAGCTCCGAAGACGGTGCTGTTTTTTTGACTTATATTCAATGAAAATCAAAGAGTATTATTCTTCATCTGGTGTGAGGATCATCGGGATGATGATCGGTTCACGTTCTGTATTTTCATAAAGGAATGGTCGGATGGCGTTGACAATAGCACCATTGACAGATTGCACGCTAGCATCTTTGTTCTTCAGCGCGATACGAATAGCATTGAAGAGGATGCGCTGGCTTTGGCGAATCAAGTCGCCAGACTCTCTCATGTAGACAAAGCCTCGGCTGAGAATATCTGGACCAGACAAGATCATTTTAGACTTGAAGTCAACAGTTGCGACTGCTAGAACGACACCATCTTCAGATAGATCTCTGCGGTCTTTGAGGACAGCAGCGCCGATTTCACCGATACGATTTCCATCGACATAGATGTCTTGCGCGTTGAAATGGCCTGCGATACGAGCTGAGTTAGCAGTAAGAGCAAGCACATCACCATTACTCATGATAAAGATATTGTCCTTTTCAACACCAGTATCCACCGCTAGTCCAGCGTGGACTTTCTGCATGCGATATTCACCGTGGACAGGCATGAAGTATTTCGGCTTGATCAAACGGAGCATGAGTTTTTGCTCTTGCTGACCGCCGTGTCCAGAGGTGTGGATATTGTTAATCTTTCCGTGAATGACTTCGACACCAGCTTCAGAAATGATGTTAATCAACTTGTTGACGCTAGTAGTATTTCCAGGGATTGGGCTAGAAGAGAAGATAACGGTATCGCCGGGTTGGAGTTGCACCTGGCGGTGAGTTCCATTAGCGATACGAGAGAGGGCTGCCATTGGCTCCCCTTGACTACCTGTACAGAGGATCAGAACCTCGCCTGCAGGGTAATCTTTGATTTCATTTGGCTCGATAAAGGTTCCCTTAGGAGCTTTGATGTAGCCAAGATCGATTCCATTGACAATGGCCTTTTCCATCGAACGTCCAAAGACCGCAATCTTGCGTCCAGTCTTAACAGCGGCATCCGTTGCTTGCTGGAGACGGAAGATATTTGAGGCAAAGGATGCGAAGATGATACGTCCTTCGATGCCTTGGATAATCTTCATGATGGACTGACCAACGACTTTTTCAGAGTTGGTAAAGGTTGGCACTTCCGCATTTGTCGAGTCAGACAGGAGACAGAGCACGCCTTCTTCACCAAGGGCTGCCATCCGGTGCAAGTCCGCAGGTTCCCCAACTGGAGTAAAGTCAAACTTAAAGTCACCTGTACAGACGATTTTTCCTTGAGGGGTATGAATGACAATCCCCAAAGGCTCTGGAATAGAGTGAGTGGTTCTAAAGAAAGTTGCCTTGAGATTTTTAAAGGTCAACTCAGTGTTGTGATTGATTTCGTAAAGTTTGGCGTTGCGCAAGAGGCCGTGTTCTTCGAGTTTTCCACGGATCAAAGCCAAGGCAAGTGGTCCAGCATAGATAGGGACATTTGCTTGCTTGAGCAGGAATGGAATCCCACCGATGTGGTCCTCGTGTCCGTGGGTAATCAAAACAGCCTTGACGCGGTCGATATTGTCTACGATGTAAGAGTAGTCGGGGATAACGTAGTCGATACCCAGCAAGTCATCTTCTGGAAATTTAATCCCAGCATCAACGATGATAATCTCATCTTGGTATTCAATTCCGTATGTGTTTTTCCCGATTTCTCCCAGACCACCGATGGCAAAAACGCCGACTTCTTCAGGTTTAAGAGTGTAGGCCATATTAGAACTCCGTAATCTCGAAAGCGCCAGTTTCTTTTTCGTAATCTAGCAATTTGTCAGACAAGAGTTCGATAAATTCGATATTGTACTCTGGGCGATTTTCTTCGACAAGTTGGCGAGCAGCGATACGGCCCTCAAGTTCTGAGCTGGCATCGATGTCTAGGTAAAGTGAGCGTGTTGTTTCACGACGTGGGCTACGTTCTTTTGTTTCTTGATAAAAAACTTTGTAAATCATATAGTTCCTTTCTATTTACAGGTCAGCTTATTCCAAACTTTTAGTAGAGATTTGCTTGATTTCATTCCATTTTGTGTCTAGATTGACCTTGATTCGTTACAATTATTTCAATTATACCACAAAATGAAAAATTAGTAAAAGACGGAAATGGAGAAAGTCGGGAGGGGAAGAAGGAACAAAAAGACAGGTAGGATTTGGTCGGAGAGCACTTAGGTGTTATAATTAAAGGGGGAATCTAAAGAGATAGTAGATTTAAGGAAGAATACAGTTCTAGTTTCATTAATCGTTGGAGTGGATGGTTGGGACAGAATGATATCTTTGAAAAAAGAAAAAGCTCTTGAGAAATCTCAAGAGCAAATAAAAAGGCTGAGACAAAACTCGGGGATTTTCCTGGAGCAGTCCAGATGGCAGCACCTCTACCTGAAGCGAATGCATCGCAACCTTTGAATGACTTGTCACCAAATCAAACTCGATCTCAGCCTTTACTTAATTCTATCATCTATGAGGCTAAGAAGTCAATCTATAAGTATAACGATGTAGAAATAGCATGGAGTGGAGCGCTTACTAAAAGGTAAAGACAAGCACTTAATTTAAGAGTAAGCAAAAAGAGAGGACCAATGGTAGTCAGGGGTCTTTACAGCTCAAAGCTGAGGGCAGTCCCACACCCGTACCAGAAGTTGGTACCTTTGAACGCTCTGTCACCAGTCGCCCTATGTTATCCTCTCGATATTTATACTTTACTATAACTTACTGAGGGAATCAACTTTAAAAGCATCAAAAAGCTCCTGACCGAAGTCAAGAGCCGTCAAACACTGGGGGCGAATTGTTCAATCGCAATTTCAGTTCTTTAGAAACCAAAGTTTCAGGGATAGCACTGCAACCCGAAGAGTCAACAACTCAACCTGATTTTCCTACCAGTGTTGAATTACATTTTAACATTGATAGACCAACATTGTCAACAGTTTATATAAAAATAGGAATACCAAAAGGAGGATTAAGAATGTTTAGTTTGTTTGAATTTGCAGTAGGGGTTCGCCTCTTGATGTTTGTAGTCTTTGTAGCTTGTGTCTATGGGGGGAATGCCCTGTTTGTGCATCTGGAACACCGCAAAACAAAGTTCCTTTGGAAGCTTGCTTTTGTGACGCTCTATTCAATTTTTCTCCTCCTTGTCACCTATGTTGTCTGGCTCGTTTTCTACTTTGGTTTAAATGCTTAAAGTCAATTATTCATCTAGATATACAGAAAATCCACCCCGTCTTGATAGATGGGATGGACTTTTTTTATTTTTAGGTGCTATCTTTATTGTTATGACGATGATTTCTAACATCGAAAATCGAGTTAAAGCATATATGACTTATTTACATTTCTTACGAAGAACCTTTCAATTTCCTTGTTCACTTTTCCATTCAAAAAAAACTACAACTTTTTTTAATTTTTTTGCAGAATTGCCTGTCTAAGTGGCAGGCCCTTTTGTTTCAAAATAAAGAAAATTCCCATGCGCTGGCTTTTGTAGTATAATAGTAAACAGACAAAAAGATAGGAATGTGTTATGAAAGTATTAGCTTTTGATACGTCCAGCAAGGCTCTTTCTCTCGCTATTTTAGAGGACAAGCAGGTTCTTGCCGAGACGACGATTAATATTAAGAAGAATCACAGTATTACCCTCATGCCAGCCATCGATTTTTTGATGGCCAGTTTGGATTGGACACCCAAGGATTTGGATCGAATTGTGGTGGCGGAAGGACCAGGTAGTTATACTGGCTTACGAATCGCGGTAGCAACTGCCAAGACCTTGGCTCATACCCTAAACATTGAGTTAGTTGGCATGTCTAGCCTCTTGGCTCTGGTTCCACGCCAACAAGAAGGCTTACTTGTTCCCTTGATGGATGCGCGTCGCAACAATGTTTATGCAGGATTTTATGAAAATGCCAAACCTGTCATGCCAGAAGCACACTTGTCCTTTGCGGAAGTGCTAGAAAAAGTCACGGATGCTGAACAGGTGACCTTTGTCGGAGAAGTTGGCCCCTTTGTGGAGCAGATCCAAGAACAGCTACCACAAGCTAGCTACCAAGAAAGCTTACCTAATGCAGCTAATCTAGCTTTGTGGGCTTGGGACAAGAAAGCAGACTCCTTGCACGACTTTGTACCAAATTACCTCAAACGTGTTGAAGCTGAGGAAAACTGGCTCAAGAACCATATCGAGTCTGGCGAGCCTTACATTAAACGCCTATGATAGAAATCAAACGAATCCAAAGACAGCCTGACCTAGCTCAAGCAATCTATGCTGTCATGGCAGCTGTTTACCCAGTCAGTCCTTGGACGCTGGAACAAATCCAAGCAGACCTGTCTCAAGACCAGACATGGTATGCTGTTGCTTATGATGGGGCAGAAGTGATTGGTTTTCTAGCTGTTCAGGAGAATCTCTTTGAGGCAGAAGTCCTGCAAATTGCTGTCAAAGGAGCCTATCAGGGTCAGGGAATTGCGTCAGCCTTGTTTGCTCAATTGCCAGCAGACAAGGAGATTTTCCTAGAAGTCAGAAAGTCAAACCAACGAGCGCAAGCATTTTACAAGAAAGAAAAGATGGCGGTCATCGCTGAGCGAAAGGCCTACTACCATGACCCAGTCGAGGACGCCATCATCATGAAGAGAGAAATAGATGAAGGATAGATATATTTTAGCATTTGAGACATCCTGTGATGAGACCAGTGTCGCCGTCTTGAAAAACGACGATGAGCTCTTGTCCAATGTCATTGCGAGTCAAATTGAGAGTCACAAACGTTTTGGGGGCGTAGTGCCAGAAGTGGCTAGTCGCCACCATGTCGAAGTTATCACAGCCTGCATCGAGGAGGCGCTAGCAGAAGCAGGGATTACCGAAGAGGATGTAACAGCTGTGGCGGTTACCTACGGACCAGGCTTGGTCGGAGCACTGCTAGTTGGTTTGTCAGCTGCCAAGGCTTTTGCTTGGGCTCATGGACTTCCGCTGATCCCCGTGAATCACATGGCGGGCCACCTCATGGCAGCTCAGAGCGTAGAGCCTTTGGAGTTTCCCTTGCTAGCCCTCTTGGTCAGCGGTGGGCACACGGAGTTGGTCTATGTTTCCGAGGCTAGTGATTATAAGATTGTTGGGGAGACCCGAGATGATGCGGTTGGTGAGGCCTATGATAAGGTTGGCCGTGTCATGGGCTTGACCTATCCTGCAGGTCGCGAGATTGATGAGCTAGCTCATCAGGGGCAGGATATTTATGACTTTCCTCGTGCTATGATTAAGGAAGACAATCTGGAGTTCTCATTCTCAGGTCTCAAGTCTGCCTTTATCAATCTTCACCACAATGCCGAGCAAAAGGGAGAGAGCTTGTCCAAGGAAGACCTGTCAGCATCTTTCCAAGCAGCAGTCATGGATATTCTTATGGCCAAAACCAAGAAGGCTTTGGAAAAATATCCCGTTAAAACCCTAGTCGTGGCCGGTGGCGTGGCAGCTAATAAAGGGCTCAGAGAACGCCTAGCAGCTGAAATCACAGATGTCAAGGTCATCATCCCACCCCTGCGCCTTTGTGGAGACAATGCAGGTATGATTGCCTATGCCAGCGTCAGCGAGTGGAATAAAGAAAACTTTGCAGGCTTGGACCTCAACGCCAAACCAAGCCTGGCTTTTGATACCATGGAATAGAGAGTTAGCCTAAGGTTGACTCTTTTATCTTGGACAAATCCTATACTTTTCTTGTATAGTAGAAATATGAAATTTACAAAAATAATCAGTGGTTTGCTTGCTCTTGGAGCTTTACTCATGCTTTTATCAGCTTGCCAGAATATCAAAAAGACACAACTAGTCTTGTTTGAATCTCTTTCATTCGGCATGTCTCCTAAATCTTTTGAAGAAGTATTGGGAAAGGCTAGCGAGGTAGAGGAAGAAAAGGAAACAGCTTATCGTGATACTTGGCGTGCAGAAGATCCGTATTTCTATAAAACAGGTCGCCTTTTCTATCACTATGAGCAGCTTACTTTGAAAGGCTATCCAGGCCGAGCGACCTTTACATTTTCAAAATCGCATCGTTTGGAAGAAGCGACAGTTCATATTCCTGTAACTTCAAAGGTGGAGCAGAAAGTAGTACTTAACAATCTATCCCAGACTATAAAAAAAGAACTGGAAGAACTCCCAGATTACCAGTCCATGACAACTGATACACTAGGCATCTATGATGACGGTTATCGCTACAAGGTCAAGTTGAAGGGACAACAGTGGGAACTCTGGGTGGATGTCTATCCAACAGAAAATAAATATGCTACAGACACAGAAACCGATAAGTATACTATCCGAGTGGATCAATTTCTCATGTATCCATGATGCTTCCTCTTCAGCACTTTTTCTGGCAATAGGTTTCGAATCCGAAACTTTTTTCTCTTCTTTGAATATGTTATAATAGTCCGTGCTGTGGCTGTGATGATGAACAGCCTCAATTGGAGAGAATATGAGGAGAAGGATGAAAGAAAAAGGATTTTGGGAAGGTGTTCAGGCGGCCATGCCGACTGCCCTTGGCTATGTCAGCATTGGTCTGGCTTGTGGGATTATCGGTGCGCCCTATGTGACACCTGTTGAGATGGGCTTGATGAGCCTCTTTGTTTATGCTGGGAGCGCCCAGTTTGCCATGTTGGCACTGATTGCGGTCCAAGCGCCTGTGGCAGCTATTGCTATGACGGTCTTTTTGATCAACTTGCGACTCTTTTTGCTGAGCCTGCATGCATCGACTTATTTCCGTCATACTAGTCTCTGGCAAAATATCGGCATGTCCAGTCTCCTGACAGATGAGACCTATGGGGTTTTGATGGGAGAATTAGCCCATACAGACAAGGTTCATCCCATGTGGATGCACGGGAACAATCTCAATAGTTATGTAGCCTGGTTTATTGGGACAGTGGCGGGGACAGCTTTAGGTGGGCTTCTGCCAAATCCTGAAGTCTTTGGATTAGACTTTGCCCTTGTTGGGATGTTTATCGGGATTTTTACTTCGCAATTTCAGATTATGCAAAGACGGGTTCCTGTAAGGAATCTGCTACTAATCCTAGCCGTTGTTGCGGTGTCCTTCTTTTTGCTCTTGACAGTAGTGTCTCAGTCGCTAGCTGTTTTGTTTGCGACCTTGCTAGGTTGTACTATGGGGGTGGTCTTAGATGGTCAGTAAATATCTTTTGTTAGTCGTTATCTTTTCGGGCCTAGTGACTTGGATTCCCCGTATGATTCCCTTCATCTTGATCAAGTATAAGGGCTTGCCTGCTATCGTTGAGCGGTTTTTGAAGTTCTTGCCTGTTTCTATTATCTTTTCCTTGATTCTTTCAAGCGTAGTGACTGGCAAGGTTGGGAGCCTTCCTCAAATCAAATGGCTGGACTTTTTAGCAGTCTTTCCAACGGCTTGGGTAGCCTTTCGCTACCGCAATCTAGTGGGTACGGTTCTTTTTGGAGTGGTCTTGATTGCAGTCTTGCGTCTGGTCTTTTAGTCAGCCATAAAAAAAACCTATCACCGAGATAGATATCATATAATGGCAAAAAAAAATATTTTCTGTTAAGATAGTAAAGTATTCTATTTTGGAGGAAATGACATGAAAAAAATCGTCAAATATTCATCTCTTGCTGCTCTAGGACTTGTTGCCGCAGGTGTACTAGTAGCTTGCTCAGGTGGTGAGAAGAAAGATGCGGCATCAGGTGATGCAACAAGTGCTAAGAAAGAAATCGTTGTAGCAACTAACGGCTCACCAAAACCATTTATCTATGAAGAAAATGGTGAATTGACTGGTTACGAGATTGAGCTTGTTCGTGCTATCTTTAAAGACTCAGACAAGTATACTGTCAAGTTTGAAAAGACAGAGTGGTCAGGTGTCTTTGCAGGCCTTGATAGCGACCGTTATCAAATGGCTGTGAACAATATCAGCTATACCAAAGAACGTGCTGAAAAGTACCTTTATGCAGCTCCAACTGCTAAAAACCCTAACGTTCTCGTTGTGAAGAAAGACGACGACAGCATCAAGTCGCTTGATGATATCGGAGGCAAGTCTACTGAGGTCGTTCAAGGGACAACATCAGCTAAACAGCTAGAAGATTATAACAAACAACACGCAGACAATCCAACTGTTCTTAACTATACCAAGGCTGATTTCCAACAAATCATGTCTCGTTTGAGCGATGGTCAGTTTGACTACAAGATTTTTGATAAAATCGGTGTTGAAACAGTTATCAAGAACCAAGGTTTGGACAACTTGAAAGTCATTGAACTTCCAAGCGACCAACAACCTTACGTTTACCCACTTCTTGCAAAAGGTCAAGATGAGTTGAAATCATTTGTAGACAAACGTATCCAAGAACTCTACAAAGACGGAACTCTTGAAAAATTGTCTAAACAGTTCTTCGGAGACACGTATCTCCCAGCAGAAGCTGATATTAAATAGTCGTATGAAATCATCCAGTCTGAGAAAGGCGGATGATTTCTCAATTTTTAGGTATATAGTTTCAAACTATATGTCTGCCTATCTAATAACAATTTGCTAAATCAAATAAAGTATGAGATACTATTACGGTATTATTTTTAAAGGAGATAGAATCATGAAAATTAAAAAATGGCTCGGTGTAGCAGCTCTTGCTACAGTCGCAGGTTTGGCTCTTGCAGCTTGCGGAAATTCAGAAAAGAAAGCAGACAACGAAACAGTTGTCAAAATTGCAACAGTTAACCGTAGCGGTTCTGAAGAAGCGCGTTGGGATAAAATCCAAGAATTGGTTGAAAAAGATGGAATCAAATTGGAATTCACAGAGTTCACTGACTACTCTCAACCAAACAAGGCAACTGCTGATGGCGAAGTAGACTTGAACGCCTTCCAACACTACAACTTCTTGAATAACTGGAACAAAGAAAACGGGAAAGACCTTGTAGCGATTGCAGATACCTATATCTCACCAATCCGCCTTTACTCAGGTAAAAATGGGGAAGAAAACAAGTACACCAAAGTGGAAGAAATCCCAGATAACGGTGAAATCGCCGTACCAAACGATGCAACAAACGAAAGCCGTGCGCTTTACTTGCTTCAATCAGCTGGTTTGATCAAATTGGATGTTTCTGGAACTGCCCTTGCAACAGTTGCTAACATCACAGAAAATCCAAAGAACTTGAAGATTACTGAATTGGACGCTAGCCAAACAGCTCGTTCATTGTCATCAGTTGATGCTGCCGTTGTAAATAATACCTTCGTTACAGAAGCAAAATTGGACTACAAGAAAGCACTCTTCAAAGAACAAGCTGATGAAAACTCAAAACAATGGTACAACATCATCGTTGCGAAAAAAGATTGGGAATCATCACCTAAGGCTGATGCCATCAAGAAAATTATCGCGGCTTACCACACTGATGAAGTGAAAAAAGTTATCGAAGAAACATCAGACGGTTTGGACCAACCAGTTTGGTAATAAGACACAGGGAGGTGGGAGAGAGTTTCCACCTCTTGCTTTTGTATAGAGAGTTGATTTTAAAGAGGCACTTGTTGTCGTTTTGAGGACGCAAGTAGGTAGTAGAAAGAGAGAGAAAATGGTTTTTCCTAGCGAACAAGAGCAGATTGAAAAATTTGAGAAGGATCATGTGGCCCAACATTATTTTGAAGTCTTGCGCACCTTAATTTCCAAGAAATCAGTCTTTGCCCAGCAGGTCGGGCTCAAGGAAGTCGCAAACTATCTGGGTGAGATTTTCAAGCGTGTAGGAGCTGAAGTCGAGATTGACGAGACTTATACGGCTCCCTTTGTCATGGCGCATTTCAAGAGTTCGCGTCCGGATGCCAAGACCTTGATCTTCTATAATCACTATGACACCGTGCCAGCGGATGGCGACCAGGTGTGGACAGAGAATCCCTTTACCCTTTCTGTGCGAAATGGCTTTATGTATGGGCGTGGGGTTGACGATGACAAAGGCCACATCACAGCTCGTTTGAGTGCTTTGAGAAAGTATATGCAGCACCATGATGACCTGCCTGTCAATATCAGCTTTATCATGGAGGGAGCAGAGGAGTCTGCTTCCATGGATCTAGATAAGTATTTAGAGAAACACGCAGACAAACTTCGTGGAGCGGACTTGCTAGTCTGGGAACAAGGAACCAAGAACGCCTTGGAACAGCTGGAAATCTCTGGCGGAAACAAGGGGATTGTGACCTTTGATGCTAAGGTGAAAAGTGCGGATGTGGATATCCACTCGAGTTATGGTGGTGTCGTGGAGTCAGCGCCGTGGTATCTTATCCAGGCCTTAAGTAGTCTGCGAGCTGCTGATGGACGTATTTTGGTAGAAGGCTTGTACGAGGATGTTCAAGAGCCAAATGAACGAGAACTAGCCTTGGTAGACACCTATGCCCAACGCAATCCAGAGGAAATCAGTCGCATTTATGGCTTGGAATTGCCTCTCTTACAAGAGGATCGTGTAGCCTTCCTAAAACGTTTCTTTTTCGAGCCAGCCCTTAATATCGAAGGGATTCAGTCAGGTTATCAAGGTCAAGGGGTTAAAACGATTTTGCCAGCAGAAGCCAGTGCTAAACTAGAGGTTCGTTTGGTTCCTGGCCTAGAACCGCATGATGTTCTGGAAAAAATTCGGAAACAGCTAGACAAAAATGGCTTTGATAAGGTAGAATTATACTATACCTTGGGAGAGATGAGCTATCGAAGCGATATGAGCGCACCAGCCATTCTCAATGTGATCGAGTTGGCCAAGAAATTCTATCCACAGGGCGTTTCAGTCTTGCCGACCACAGCGGGGACAGGGCCCATGCATACGGTCTTTGATGCCCTAGAGGTACCAATGGTGGCCTTCGGTCTAGGAAATGCCAATAGCCGAGACCATGGTGGAGATGAAAACGTGCGAATCGCCGATTACTACACCCATATTGAATTAGTAGAGGAGCTGATTAGAAGCTATGAGTAGAGATATTATCAAGTTAGATCAGATTGATGTGACGTTTCACCAAAAGAAGAGAACCATCACAGCGGTCAAGGATGTGACCATTCACATCCAAGAAGGGGATATCTACGGAATCGTTGGATATTCTGGAGCAGGGAAATCAACCCTTGTACGGGTGATTAACCTCTTGCAAAAACCATCTGCAGGGAAAATCACCATTGATGACGATGTGATTTTTGACGGTAAGGTCACTTTGACGGCGGAGCAGTTACGTCGGAAACGTCAAGATATCGGGATGATTTTCCAACACTTTAATCTTATGAGCCAGAAAACGGCCGAGGAGAATGTGGCCTTTGCCCTTAAACATTCTGGACTCAGCAAGGAAGAAAAGAAAGCTAAAGTAGCCAAGTTGTTGGACTTGGTTGGCTTGGCGGATCGTGCTGAAAACTACCCTTCACAACTATCAGGAGGGCAAAAACAGCGTGTGGCTATTGCGCGTGCCTTGGCCAATGATCCAAAAATCTTGATTTCAGATGAGTCAACTTCTGCCCTTGACCCTAAGACAACCAAGCAGATTTTGGCCTTGTTGCAAGATTTGAACCAAAAATTAGGCTTGACTGTTGTCTTGATTACGCATGAAATGCAGATTGTCAAAGATATTGCTAACCGTGTGGCGGTCATGCAGGATGGCCGTTTGATTGAAGAGGGTAGTGTCCTTGAAATCTTCTCAGACCCTAAACAACCTTTGACCCAAGACTTCATCTCTACTGCAACAGGTATTGACGAAGCCATGGTTAAGATTGAGAAGCAAGAAATCGTAGAACATTTATCTGAGAATAGTATTTTAGTGCAGCTCAAGTATGCAGGGGCTTCGACAGACGAACCACTTTTGAATGAATTGTACAAACATTACCAAGTAACGGCCAATATCCTCTATGGAAATATCGAAATTCTTGATGGCACTCCTGTTGGAGAATTGGTTGTGGTCTTGTCAGGTGAAAAAGCAGCACTAGCAGGTGCTCAAGAAGCCATCCGTCAGGCTGGTGTGCAGTTAAAAGTATTGAAGGGAGGACAGTAAAATGACAGAGTTGATTCAAACTTACTTACCAAATGTCTACAAGATGGGCTGGGCTGGTCAGGCAGGCTGGGGAACGGCTATCTACCTAACTCTTTATATGACAGTTCTTTCCTTCATCATCGGAGGATTCTTGGGGCTCGTTGCAGGTCTGTTCCTCGTCTTGACAGCGCCAGGTGGTGTCTTGGAAAATAAGGTTATCTTTTGGATTTTAGACAAGATTACCTCTATTTTCCGTGCGGTTCCTTTCATCATCCTCTTGGCAATCATGTCGCCACTTTCTCACTTGATTGTCAAGACTAGTATCGGTCCAAATGCAGCCCTTGTGCCACTTTCATTTGCAGTCTTTGCCTTCTTTGCCCGTCAGGTGCAGGTTGTCTTGGCTGAACTAGAT
This sequence comes from Streptococcus sp. KHUD_016, assembly GCF_051106465.1. Classification (GTDB taxonomy): domain Bacteria; phylum Bacillota; class Bacilli; order Lactobacillales; family Streptococcaceae; genus Streptococcus. The sequence goes on from NZ_CP193663.1 coordinate 137,561, forward strand.
GGTGGTGTTATTGAAGCGGCGCAGGCCAGTGGAGCGACTTTCTGGGATATCGTGGGTGTTTACCTATCAGAAGGTTTGCCAGATTTGATTCGTGTGACGACAGTGACCTTGATTTCCCTTGTTGGAGAAACAGCCATGGCGGGAGCGGTTGGTGCTGGTGGTATCGGTAACGTAGCCATCGCTTATGGCTTCAACCGTTACAATCACGATGTGACCATCTTGGCGACCATCATTATCATCTTGATTATCTTTACAATTCAGTTCTTGGGAGATTTCTTGACCAAGAAATTAAGTCATAAGTAAATAGAAGGAGCCCAACGGGACTCCTTTTTGTTTTCTCACCGAAATGCAAGAAGGATAAAGCTTCTTTTTAGAAATATGCTATAATAAACAAAGGTCCCCAATTAGCAAATCAGAAAGTTTGCTGTAGAAGGGATGATAATGTAAAGGAGTTTGGCTGGTATGAATTATTTCGAGGGGAATGAGTTTTTCCTTCTCTTATTTATAGTTTTACTGATTGGTTTTGTGGTAAACTTTTTTGAAAAACGTAAGGACTACTATATTTTGGCGCTCTCCCTCTTATTTGCAGGAGCTATCTATGGTAAGAGTCGAGCGATGATTGTCTATTTGCTCGCCTTTATCGTTTACCAGTATTTTCTGGTTTTTCTAGCACAGCGGATAGAGGCAAAGTGGCTGAAACCACTGGTTTTCCTTTCCATTCTTCCTTTGGTAATCAATAAAGTCTTTGCCCTGACTTCTCTGCATTTGTTGGCCTTTATTGGAATTTCTTACATGTCCTTTAAGACCATTCAGATCATGCTAGAGATATCGGATGGCTTAATCAAAGAAAATATCAGTGTAAAAGATTATCTACAGTTTTTGCTCTTTTTCCCAACAGTTAGTGCTGGTCCAATTGATCGGAGTAGGAGATTTTTAAAAGAGATAAACGAGGTCATGCCACGAAAAGAGTATCTAGAGTTAGCAGGGGACGGTGTGTATCGTATCGTTCTAGGCCTCCTTTACAAGATTGTTTTATCAACCTATGTTTACCAGATGTTACTCGCTCTAAATAATACTGGCACAGTCGTTTACTCAATCAAGTATATGTACCTCTATACCTTGTATCTGTTTTTTGACTTTGCAGGCTACAGTCTAATGGCCGTTGGAAGTAGTAACATTCTAGGTATTCAGACACCGATGAACTTTAACAAACCTTTCTTGAGTGTCGATATCAAGGATTTTTGGACCAGATGGCATATCACCTTGTCGACCTGGTTGAGAGATTTTGTATTTTCAAGAGTATTGATGCAGGTTATCAGGAAAAAATGGTTTAAAAATAGACTACACAATGCAACCTATGCCTATATGGTCAATATGTTGGTCATGGGTTTTTGGCATGGTCTCAGTGTTAGTTACATTGTCTATGGTTTTTACCATGGTGTCTTGATGGCTGGATTTGAAGTGTATCAAAAGAAAAGCAATTTTTATAAGAAAAATAAAAACAAAAAATGGTATAAGCTACTAAGTTGGTTTGTGACCATGAATTTGGTTATGGTTGGTTTCTTTATCTTTTCAGGTGAACCCTATAAAATCTTACTGACGATTTTAAAGAGATAAGAGATTGAAAAGAAATCGGCTAGATCGAAGGGATAGGATAAAACGAGATGATTAAATTAAAAGCATTTTTACTATCGCTTGTGCTCGTAATTGCGACGCTTGCCCTTTTAAATGTGACGTATGTCAAGAAGATTGATGATTATTATAAAGTCAAGGATAACAGTATTCGTTACAGCACCTCATATGAAAAGTATAAAAGTAGAGATATTCTGACAAGCAATATTACTCCCAATACACTGGTTCTAATGGGTTCTTCAGAGTTGGTTGCGACGATAAATGAAGACTATCATCCAAATAAAATTTTTAACTACAACGATTTTAATATCATGCAGATTGGGACTAGTTATTCTCAAAACATCATTCAGGCCTCTACTTTAGCTTCTATTGAAGGATCTATGAGTAAGCGAAAAGTAGCTATAGTAGAGTCGGTTCAGTGGTTTGAAAAAGATGGGACCCATCAAGATGCCTTTTTGAACAAGGCTTCTCAGGAACATATTTTTCGCATGCTAGATAATGACAAGATTAGTAAAGAAACGAAAGAAAAACTAATCAATCGCATTATCGAGATTACCAAGGGGAACAAGCAACAAAATGACATCTACAAAAAATATAAAAGTTATTTCATAGATGGAAAAGGAACCATTGTCGATAAAAAACTATTAGAGTTAGATAACGCGATGTATTCCTTTAAGCTCAAACGAAAATTTTATGAAAATCATGAGAAATCAGATTATCCCCCATCAGGAGACAAAACCCCAGACTATGATTGGGAAAAGATGACAGATCAGTTTGTGGAAGAGGTCAAAAAGAAAACAGACAATAATGACTATGCTGTTGATAATAACTACTACAATACTTACTTAAAAGATCGCTATGCATCGCTGAAAGATTCTAATAAAGATTTGAGCTACCTGGAGTCACCAGAGTATTCAGATATGGAACTCTTCTTGACAGTTGCCAAAGAATTGGGCATTGAAGTTGAGGTTATTATTTTCCCAGTAAACGGGAAATGGAATGACTACACTGGTGTCTCAAGAGAGATGCGGGAAAAAACTTATAAAAAAATAGAAGATGTCGCAAAAAGCCATGGTGCAACCGTATTAAACTATGGAAACAGAGAGTATGATGATTACTTTTTATTTGACGTGATGCACGTTGGAGTGAAAGGATGGATGGAAGTTGAAAAAGAACTTTACAAATTTGCAAACCAAGCTAACTAACACACATCGTTTAATCTTGTGGACACTATTTTTCTATACGGTTATCTTAAGCATCGTGATTTACTGTTTTGTGACCGATTTTTCGAATATTCAAGAATTTATCTATAGTGAATTTTAAGATTGTATACAAAAAGGCCCTGGAGCTAGGCATTGCTAGTCTTCAGGGCTTTTACCTTATAGTTTATCAGCTATTTTTTGACTTAGAAATTGCCCAACCACAGCCCCAATCAAGGCACCTAGGAGGATGCTTGAAACAAAGAGAAGGATTTTGTCCAACTCTGGAGCGACCATGATACGGTCAATGTATTCTTGGGATTTCCCACGCGCAAGTAAGGTGGCCACGTAAGTTTTGGGACGGATCCACATGAGGAGGATAGGACCACTTGTGCTAAAAGCAAAGACGAGGAAGGAGAGGGTGTTTTTGATTCGGTCTCTGTAGTTGCCGAGACGAGCGATGGCATCTGCTGCAAGACCACAGGCGAGTCCTGGGAGAAAGGCACCAGCGCCATGCTTGCTAGCTAGGAAGAAAAGTGCCATAAAAAGACCTAGAGTCGTAATAGCGCCAAAACGAGGGACTTTCGTCAAAAGAAGCATGTAGACACTGCCACCGACAAGGGCAGAAAAGGCCGGCGCGTAGAACATATTGCCTGTTTGGTCGACCAGGTGTCCTAGGAAGACTCCAATCCCTACACAAAGAAAGTAGAGGACGGCGGCCAAGAGGGTGGTTAAGATATTTTTCTTCATGAGAATCTCCTTGATGCGAATTAACAAAACCAATTGTATCACGCTTTTTGAGGATTGTAAATGGGAGTTCTATATTTTTGAAAACGCTTGAAATATGATATAATAGTTACATCGTTAGTTTAAGGAGAGTAGCATGGGAAAATTTCTAGAATTCGTCTTTAATCGTATCTTTTTGGGAATGATGGCGACGGCTTATTTCTGGCTATTAACACTAGCAGGAGGAGTGATCTTTGGTTTGGCCCCAGCTAGTGCTACCCTGATGAGTTTGTATGCGGAGCATGGGTATACTTATCGAGCCTACCATTTGAAGGAAGCTTGGGAATTGTATAAGAGCAATTTTGTCAAGAGCAATCTGGCTTTCTATAGTTTTGTGTTTGTGGATCTTGTCCTAGTTTATGGTTTATACCTTCTAGTTCAATTGCCCCACCAGACGATTTTCCACCTCTTGGCGACCTTTCTCAATGTCCTTGTAGTCGCTCTTGTCTTTCTAGCCTATACTGTTTCCTTGAAACTTCAGGTGTACTTTGATTTATCCTACCAAAATACCTTGAAACTGTCCCTTATCGGGATTTTTATGAGCTTACCTGCGATTGCCAAGGTTTTACTCGGGTCCGCTCTCCTTGTAGGAGTTGGTTATTATATGCCTGCCTTGCTCTTTTTTGTAGGAATTGGAATGTGGCATTTCTTTATCAGTGATATGTTGGAACCTATTTATGAAAGTATCCATGAAAAATTGGCGACAAAATAGAATGAAGCAGTTTTGGCTTCACTCTCTTTTACGGATTTATAGTTTGGTCATGATCGTGGTCATTGCCAGTTTTGCGATTATGCTATCGTATGCTGACTGGGATTCACGTGAGAAAGAGGCCCAACGGGTTGCAGAACGTGTGACCACTCGGACAGTGAGTGAAGTGGAATACTATCACAGAGAGTCAACCCAACTTGCTCAGTCTTTGGTTGAAAATCAGGCCCGCATCGAAGGGATTTACAAGTATTTCAGTCTCAGCACACCAGACTATTTCTATTGGCAATTAGAGCGTAAAACTTCGCCTTATATCTCGGTTTCCCTGTACGAAAATATTGATGACCTCTATGTTCGAAATGATTTTGTGACTGGAGTGGCTATTGTTCTTCAGGACTACAAGGAAGTCTATGTTTCGACTAGAGAAAAACGCAGTGGAGAGAAAATTCCTGCGGAGGATTTTAAGCCGACAGCCAATAGTTTTGCCATTCCTGTTTCCGATCCTGTGTCTGACAAGGATTTAGGAGTGATCTATATCTCCCTATCCCCAGATGTTTTACATGGCGCTATTGACAATACTCGGGGTCATATCCCAATGGCTGTAACAGTAACTTCGCCTTTTGAGACTGAGATGTTCCATATTGGGGAGAAGGTCTCAGCCGAGCGAGAAAACTGGTTTGTAGGTGTCACCTCTCACGGTTATCAGGTTCGAGTTGCTGTTCCTAAAAATTTTGTTCTTACAGGAACTTTGACGAGTTCAGCTGTCATTATTGCGCTAAGTATTCTCTTTATCATTATTTTGTACGTGACCCTTAGACAGACTTTTTCAAATTACCAAAAGCAGGTCGTAGACCTAGTAGATTCGATCGAGGTGATTGCTCAAGGAGAAGAAGGCCTTCGAATTGATACCTCTGAAAAAGACCAAGAGTTGCTTCTCATTGCAGAAACAACCAATGATATGTTGGACCGCCTGGAAAAAAATATCCACGATATCTATCAGCTAGAGCTCAGTCAAAAAGATGCCAATATGCGAGCCCTGCAGGCTCAAATCAATCCTCACTTTATGTACAATACTCTGGAGTTTTTACGGATGTATGCCGTCATGCAAAGTCAGGATGAACTGGCGGACATTATCTATGAATTTAGCAGCTTGTTACGCAACAATATCTCTGACGAGCGGGAAACGACCTTGAAGCAGGAGTTGGAATTTTGCCGAAAATATAGCTATCTCTGTATGGTGCGTTATCCTAAATCCATTGCCTATGGTTTCAAGATTGCACCAGAATTGGAAGAAATGAGGATTCCAAAATTTACACTCCAACCATTAGTAGAAAACTACTTTGCCCATGGTGTTGACCATCGCAGAACGGATAATGTCATCAGTATCAAAGCCTTGAAGGGCCAAGGCTTCGTTGAAATCCTAGTGGAAGACAATGGTCGAGGAATGCCCGCTGAGAAACTAGCTGGCTTGCAAGAAAAATTAGCTCAGAGAAGTTTTGAACACGAGGCAAGCTATAGTGGGGAGCGGCAATCAATTGGAATAGTAAATGTACACGAACGCTTTGTTCTCTACTTTGGGGATCGCTACCAAATCAGTGTAGAGTCAGCTGAGCAAGAAGGTGTTCGTTACCATATCATCATCCAGGATGAATAGAAAGGGTAGAAATGTATAAAGTTTTATTAGTAGACGATGAGTACATGGTGACAGAGGGGCTCAAGCGATTAATCCCCTTTGAAAAATGGGATATGCAAGTCGTCGCAACAGCTAATCACGCAGATGATGCTTTGGACTATATTAAGAAAAATCCAGTAGATGTGGTCATTTCCGATGTCAACATGCCAGATAAGACCGGACTTGAGATGATTAGGGAAATGAAAGAGCTACTTCCAGATACCTATTATATCTTGCTGTCTGGTTATCAGGAGTTTGAGTACGTTAAAAAAGCCATGAACCTTAGTGTCGTGGATTATCTGGTCAAGCCAGTAGACAAGGTGGAGTTGGGCAATTTATTAGAAAAAATTGCGCAGCAGCTTCAGGAAAAGGTGGAACAAAGTCAGACCCTCAGTCAAGAATTGGATGAGACAGGATTTACGAACTACCTGTCAGGTAAAGACAGCTGGTGGATTGGTCTATCCAAGGAAAAGCAGGGCTCTTTTACCATTCCTTACTATGTTTTGGGACAAGACTGGCAGATTTTCATATCTGATCAACCACTAGATGGCATCGTTGTGACACCATTTGAAGCACCTTACCAGCAGTCCTTTGAGAATTGGAAGATCAACGCTGAAAAAGCCCTCTTCTACGGTTCAGTTAATCTAGAAAAATCCGAGAGTTTGTTTTCTTATTATGAGCCGATTTATCGGGTGATTATCCAAGGGAATATCAATCAAATCATCGAAGAATTAACCCTGCTAGAGAAGGTTGTTTTGAAGAATACCCCGCGCGTAGCCATCACAAAGCAGCTCTTCACTCAGTTTGTCATGGATGTCTTTCATTTATTTGAACACCTAAAAGCAGATGATATGACCGAGATTGTCAAAGCTATCCATGCCATTAACACCTTTGAAGAATTGGTTGCCTATATCAAAGAAACCTTGACCAAGTTCTTTGGCCAGTACCGCATGAATGAAAATGTGGTGAGCGTTCTGGAGGTGATTGGGCGTGATTATCAGAAAGAGCTCTCACTTAAGGATATTAGCAAGGATCTCTTTATCAATCCTGTCTATCTCGGTCAGCTGATCAAGAGGGAAACCAACTCAACCTTTGCGGAATTGCTCAATAAACAGCGAATTAAGGCAGCGCAGCAACTCTTACTGTCGACCAGTGATAGTATCGAAGATATTTGCTATGCAGTTGGCTACAGTAATGTTGGATATTTCTATAAGGTTTTCCGTAAATTGTGCGGAAAATCACCGAAAGCTTATCGGAAACAAGTTGAAACCAGCTTGTAAAAGTTGTATTCCTGTACAAAAAATGCTATAATGTTCAAAATATCTTATGGAGGAAAACATGAAAAAGAATCCTATTTATCTTTGGGTTTTGTTAGTCCTATCAGCCCTCATTTCATCTATGTCATTGTTTGGAATCTTGAGTCCATTGCCAAGTAAAGAGGTGCTTCGTACAAGCCTATCTAATAGTGGGTCCCTTACTGCTCAGCAAATAGAAGACACGGTTAACTATACTTACCAAGTAACAGCGTCATCGCACTCTATTTTTAATACGTTGTTGATTGTTTTATCTGCAATTTTAGTTGTAGTAGCCTTTGTATTTCTCCTACGTAAAAATGTGCAATTCGCAAACTATGCTTATATTGGCTATGTTCTACTAGCGATTGTTGGTTTGGTTTATAGCTATATGAACGTTCAAGATGCGGTTCAATTAATCAAAGATACTACTCTCGGCTTAGGAATGGGAGCATTAGCACAAGGAACGAATATTTTGTTTATCATCATTAATGTCCTCTTTTTAGCCTTAGTCTTTTACAAGATGTGGCGCCAACAAAAAGATTTGGCCGAAGAAGTCGAAGCAGAAGAAGTTGCCTAAGTATTGACAAAAGAGAACTATCAAGTTACAATCTTGGTAGTTCTTTTAATATCCAAAAATAAAAATCGAGGTCAATATGAAAAAAATATCCTTAGTTTATATCAGTTTGAGCGGGAATACAGAGAGTTTTGTAACCCGACTCAAGGACTATCTCTTGTCCCAGCACGAAGGGATTGAGGTCCAAAAGATCCATATCAAGGATTTGGTTAAGGAAGGGAAAGATTTCTTTGAGATGGATCACCCCTATGTCGCCTTTTTACCAACCTATCTAGAAGGTGGAAATGGTGTCGATAACGGCGATGTTGAGATCCTAACGACTCCAGTGGGTGATTTTATCGCCTATGGAGACAATGCCAGTAAGTGTTTTGGGGTGGTGGGATCTGGTAATCGCAATTTTAACAATCAATACTGTCTGACAGCCAAGCAGTATAGCCAGCGCTTTGGCTTCCCGGTCCTAGCAGACTTTGAAATGCGTGGGATGCTGGGAGATATTAAAAAGGTCGCAGCGATCATTGCAGATTTGTATGAGTTAGAAACAGAAAAATAAAGTAGTACTGAAGGGCAGTTGAGATTTTCAACTGCTTTTCGCGTATACAAAAAGCACCCCGTAAGGGTGTCATTTTATAAACTATCCTGCTTTTCCGATGGCAAGTGCATAGATAAAGAAAATAGCAAAGCCAAAGAGGAAAATCAATCCTGCGATAGCGAGGAGTTTTAGCCAAGAAGGAAGATTTTTATTCTCACGTGTCACCAATACATAGTTCAAAAGAGCGAAGAATGGTGTTGTCAGGAAAGAACCGATCATGGCAAAGCGAAGCATGGTAGAAACTTGACCAGCAAAGAATTTAATAATTACGATACCAATGATAGCGGTAATGGTCATCCAGATGTTCAAAGATTTGCGAGAATCCTCTTTTTGACGAATCAAGAGTCGCAGCGATTCCTGATTGACTCGAGAGTAACCATCGATAACAGTAATAACTGTTCCAAAGATACAAAGAAAGGCGATAAAGGTGATCAAATAACGGGACCATTCTCCAAGAACAGAGGCATACATACCAACAAATTGAGAAATGTACTTAGCTGAAGCGGCTTCAACTGCCTGTCCTGTAGGATACTGAATAAGTGCTCCTAGTGCCACGAAGAATACGGCTAGGATAGCAGTTCCAATGTAACCAACGTTAAAGTCGAAAAGGGCGTCCGCTGTATTAAAGTTGACGGTCTTTTTCTTTTCAGCAGACCAGAGTGAATTGATGGCCGAGATTTCAATAGGGGCAGGCATCCATCCTAAGAGGGAAACGATAAAAGGGAGGGCCGCCATTTGCCAGGGTGTCTTTTCGACAAAATCAGAGCTGTATTCTGGATGCTTAATTGCCGCAATAATAACTGCAAGAACAGTTGCAATGGTCAAAGCGGACATGATCCATTTTGTCATACCATCCAATAGTTTGTAGCCACCAAAGAGTAGCATGGCCCAAATGACTGCAACAAGGATAAGGGACCATTGAGTGATGCTGAGACCGATCATTGGGAAGGCGCTAGCGATGATGGCAGAGCAAAGGATAGCGACTCCAGCTGTGTTGACCATGGCAGAGAAGACATTGAGGACAAAGAAAATCCAGAGATAGAGTTTCCCTTTTTCGGCGTAGCCTTCGACCAAGGTTTTACCAGTGTCAGCAGTATATTCGGCACCAAAACGGAAAAATGGATATTTAAAGACATGGGCCAAGATAACTAAGAGGAGTAGAGACCAACCATAAGAACCACCAGCTTGAGTAGAGGATACAATGTGAGAGCCTCCAACGGCGGCAGAAGCCATTAGGATTCCTGGTCCCATTGCCTTAAGTTTGCTTGCCCAGGTTGACTGGTTTGATAACGTAACTTGTGACATAATAAACGCTCCTATTTTTGAATTTTCAGAATAATCTGAATAGATAGCTACTATTCTACAAAAAAACTTAAAAGAAATGCAAGGCCAGTTTGAAAAAATATAGAAAATTACAGAAAACTTTACATGCGTTAATGAAATTTCTCCAAGGAAAATATGGTAAGCCTAAAAAATCCGAGAAGAAAGCTTCTCGGATTTTGATTATTTCAATTGATCTGTGACGTCTTTTGAGAGCAACATTCCCAGATGGTAAGTTTTATTGATATGTGCAATGACATCATTGATATTTTCAGTCGTGTGAATTTTCTCTTTGATGTCAGACCTAAATGTCTCGTCCTTCAAGAGTTGCTCTTGGTAGAGTCTTTGAAGTCTTTCCTTCTCGTACTTATTGAGCAGAAAAAGGAAAACCAAGCTAAGTACAACGAGAATATAAGCATATTGGCTCATAAGGAATCTCCCAGTGTGATAAATAAATAGTAAAAGTGAATAAAGTGTTTCATTGAACAGCCGCAAGGCCGAACAAAATATAAATGTTATTTTGCCTAAATCTTTCAGATTGCTTTGCAATCAAGTGACTTGAAAACTACGGCCAGCCTCTAAGCCAATTAATATGATTTGATTGACCAATTTAGTGAGGCGTTTAGGCAACTTGTACTGGTTACGATGTTCTAGGACATAAATCGATAATATTTATGTCCCAGAACTAGTGAAGCACCAAGCCAAATCCCTGATAGGATTTGGCGTTAGTTACTTCGACTGCTTTATAATCAAGTGCTTTAAAAGATTACGACATGAGCCTAACCAAATCGATATTATTTGGTTAGGTGAATTAGTGAAGCGTTTAGGCAACTCGTACTGGTTACGACGTCATGGCCTCTAAATCGATTATATTTAGGGGCCATGACTAGTGAAGCGCCTAGCCAAAGTCCGAATAGGATTTGGCGTTAGTTACTTAGATTGCTCTGCAATCAAGTAACTTTGGCGATTTACATCTTCTCTGGCGCCTCTACTCCAAGCAAACGAAGAGCTTCTTTGAGGACGACTGCGGTTGCGTAGCTGAGGGCCAGACGACTGTCGCGCTCAGGACTTTCATCTAGGATACGTGTATGTGCATAATATTTGTTAAATGCTTGAGCCAAACCAATCGCAAATTTCGCAATGATAGAAGGTTCAAAGTTATCTGCTGCACGATTGATAATACGTGGGAAGTCTTGGATGAGCTTGATGATTTCCCAGCTTTCAGCATCATTCAGGCTATAGTTGCTAGCTGTATCTGGTTTGAAATCGGCTTTGCGCAAGATAGATTGGATACGAGCGTAGGCGTATTGAACGTAAGGTCCAGTTTCTCCTTCAAAGGATACCATAGCTTCAAGGTCGAAGTCATATCCATTTGTACGGTCGGTCTTAAGATCATAGAACTTGATAGCCCCAACTCCAACAGCGTGGGCAACCTGGTCTTTATTTTCTAACTCAGGATTTTTCGCTTCGATTTGGGCTTTGGCACGACTAACAGCCTCAGCGATAGTCGGTTCTAGCAAGATGACATTTCCTTTACGAGTAGAGAGTTTTTTCCCTTCTTTTGTTACCAATCCAAACGGAACATGGACAATGTCTTGGCTCCAATCGTAGCCCATCTCTTGTAGTACTGCCTTGAGTTGTTTGAAGTGGGCAGATTGCTCTTGACCAACAACATAGATGGATTTTGCAAATTGGTATTCGTTTTTACGGTAGAGGGCTGCAGCCAAGTCTCGTGTGATATAGAGAGTTGCACCATCAGATTTCTTGATAAGAGCTGGATGTTCAATTCCATATTTCTCAAGATTCACAACTTGGGCTCCCTCTGACTCAACAAGAAGTCCTTTTTCAGCGAGAATATCTACAACAGCATCCATCTTATCGTTGTAGAAGGCTTCTCCGTTGTAGCTGTCAAAATCAACTTGCAATTCATTGTAAAGGCGGTTGAATTCCACTAAACTTTCATCACGGAACCATTGCCAGAGAGCGAGGGCTTCCTCATCTCCATTTTCCAGTTTGCGGAACCATTCGCGTGCTTCTTCATCCAAGCTAGGGTCTTTTTCAGCTTCAGCATTGATGCGAACGTAGAGTTTAAGAAGTTCATCGATTGGATGCGCTTTAACGGCTTCCTCATTTCCCCATTTCTTGTAGGCAACGATCAACATTCCAAACTGTTTGCCCCAGTCTCCTAGGTGGTTGACCTTGACCGTTTGATAACCGATTTTTTGGAAAATATGTGACAAGCTATCCCCGATAACCGTTGAACGCAAGTGCCCAATAGAGAATGGTTTTGCGATATTGGGACTAGACATGTCAATGACGACATTTTCTTGCTTGCCAATGGTTTGGTCGGCATAGTGTTCTTTTTCAGTGATAACATCCTGTAATACCTGAGCCGAAATAGCAGATTTATCAAGGAAAAAGTTGACGTAAGGTCCAGTAGCGACAACCTTTTCAAAGGCTTGACTATTGATTTTTTCAGCAATATCTGTTGCAATCATTTGAGGAGCTTTACGCTCGACCTTTGCTAGAGAAAAGGCAGGGAAGGCGATGTCTCCCATTTCTGAGTTTTTAGGTGTTTCCAGTAAATTTAAAATAGCCTCTTGATCCAGGCTATCAATGACGCTAGCCAACTCGCTAGCAATCAATTCTTTTGTATTCATAAGGGCTCCTTTTGGGCTTTTTTACTATTTTAACACAATTTACTACATTTTTTGAGAAAGAAAAGAATTTTTTTGAATTATCTAGTTTTTTTGGTATAATGTAGTTATAAAATAAATGTAAAACTTGTTATAAATATTCACTTAAGAGGATAATATGAGAAAAAGAGAACGGCATCAATTGATTAAAAAGATGATCACCGAAGAAAAACTTGGGACACAAAAAGAGATTCAAGATCGTTTAGAAGCTCGTAATGTTTATGTGACACAAACGACTTTGTCACGTGATTTGCGTGAAATCGGCTTGACCAAGGTTAAGAAAAATGATATGGTGTATTATGTACTAGCAAATGAGACAGATAAGATTGATTTAGTTGAGTTTTTGTCTCATCATTTAGAAGGAGTTGCAAGAGCTGAGTTCACCTTGGTACTTCATACCAAACTTGGGGAAGCTGCAGTCTTAGCAAACATTGTAGATGCAAACAAGGATGAATGGATTTTAGGAACGGTTGCTGGTGCTAATACCTTATTGGTTATTTGTCGAGACCAGCACGTTGCCAAGCTGATGGAAGATCGTTTGCTAGATTTGATGAAAGATAAATAAGGTCTTGGGAGTTGCTCTCAAGACTTATTTTTAGCAAGGAGAGACGGAAAATGGCAACAGAAAAGCTATCACCCGGCATGCAACAGTATGTGGATATTAAGAAACAATACCCAGATGCTTTTTTGCTTTTTCGAATGGGTGATTTTTACGAGTTGTTCTATGAAGATGCAATTAATGCAGCGCAGATTTTAGAAATTTCCTTAACAAGTCGGAATAAAAATGCAGAAAATCCGATACCCATGGCGGGTGTCCCCTATCATTCTGCCCAGCAGTATATCGATGTTCTGATTGAGCAGGGCTATAAGGTAGCCATAGCCGAGCAGATGGAAGATCCCAAACAAGCAGTTGGTGTTGTCAAGCGAGAGGTGGTCCAGGTCATCACACCTGGAACGGTCGTTGATAGCAGTAAGCCGGATAGTCAGAATAATTTCTTGGTTTCCTTAGATTGTGATGGCAATCAATTTGGTCTGGCTTATATGGATTTGGTGACGGGTGACTTTTATGTGACAGGTCTATTAGATTTCACGTTGGTTTGTGGGGAAATCCGTAATCTCAAGGCTCGAGAAGTGGTGCTGGGTTATGACTTGTCTGAGGAAGAAGAACAAATCCTCAGCCGTCAGATGAATCTGGTGCTTTCTTATGAGAAGGAAGGCTTTGAGGATATTCATTTACTGGATCCACGACTGGCAGCTGTGGAGCAAGCGGCAGCTAGTAAGCTCCTCCAGTATGTTCACCGTACCCAGATGCGAGAATTGAACCATCTCAAACCAGTTATCCACTATGAAATTAAAGATTTCTTGCAGATGGATTATGCGACCAAGGCTAGTCTGGATTTGGTTGAGAATGCCCGTTCAGGCAAGAAGCAGGGGAGTCTTTTCTGGCTTTTGGATGAAACCAAAACAGCTATGGGCATGCGGCTCTTGCGCTCTTGGATCCATCGTCCCTTGATTGATAAGGAACGAATCGTCCAACGTCAAGAGGTGGTGCAGGTCTTTCTTGACCACTTCTTTGAGCGCAGCGATTTGACAGACAGTCTCAAGGGTGTTTATGATATCGAACGCTTGGCTAGTCGGGTTTCTTTTGGAAAGACCAATCCCAAGGATCTCTTGCAACTGGCGACTACCTTATCTAGTGTGCCACGGATTCGAGCGATTTTAGAGGGAATGGAGCAGCCTGCTTTAGCTTATCTCATCGCACAGTTGGATGCCATTCCAGAGTTGGAGAGCTTGATTAGCGCAGCGATTGCCCCTGAAGCTCCTCATGTGATTACGGAAGGTGGTATTATCCGTACGGGATTTGATGAGACCTTAGACAAGTACCGTCGTGTGCTCAGAGAAGGGACTAGCTGGATTGCTGAGATTGAGGCTAAGGAGCGGGAAAACTCTGGCATCAGCACGCTTAAGATTGACTACAATAAAAAGGACGGCTACTATTTCCATGTGACTAATTCGCAACTGGGAAATGTTCCAGCCCACTTTTTCCGCAAGGCAACACTGAAAAACTCGGAACGCTTTGGGACAGAGGAGTTAGCCCGTATCGAGGGGGATATGTTGGAGGCGCGTGAGAAGTCAGCCAACCTAGAGTACGAAATCTTTATGCGTATCCGAGAGGAAGTCAGCAAGTACATCCAGCGTTTGCAGGCGCTAGCCCAAGGAATTGCGACAGTTGATGTCTTGCAAAGTCTCGCAGTTGTGGCTGAAACCCAGCATTTGATCAGACCTGAGTTTGGAGAGGATTCACAAATAGATATCCAAAAAGGGCGCCATGCTGTCGTCGAAAAGGTCATGGGAGCTCAGACCTACATTCCAAACAGTATCCAGATGGCAGAAGATACCAGTATTCAGCTGATTACAGGGCCAAACATGAGTGGGAAGTCAACCTACATGCGCCAGTTAGCCATGACGGCGGTTATGGCCCAGCTGGGTTCTTATGTGCCAGCAGAAAGCGCCCATTTGCCTATCTTCGATGCTATCTTTACTCGTATCGGAGCAGCTGATGATTTGGTTTCAGGTCAATCAACCTTCATGGTGGAGATGATGGAGGCCAACAATGCCATTTCGCATGCGACCAAGGACTCACTCATTCTCTTCGATGAATTGGGACGTGGAACTGCAACTTATGACGGGATGGCTCTTGCCCAATCCATCATCGAATACATTCATGAACATATCGGAGCCAAAACCCTCTTTGCGACCCACTACCATGAGTTGACCAGTCTGGAGTCCAGCTTGAAAAACTTGGTCAATGTCCACGTGGCAACCTTGGAGCAGAATGGGCAGGTCACCTTCCTTCATAAGATCGAACCAGGACCAGCTGACAAATCCTATGGTATCCACGTTGCTAAGATTGCTGGCTTGCCAGTAGAACTTTTAGCAAGGGCGGATAAGATTTTGACCCAACTGGAGAATCAAGGGACGGAAAGTCCTACTCCGATGAGAGGAACAAGTGCTGTTACTGAACAGATGTCACTCTTTGATGCGCCTGAAGAACATCCTATCCTAGCAGAATTAGCTAAACTGGATGTATACAATATGACACCGATGCAGGCTATGAATGTCTTGGTCGAGCTCAAACAAAAGTTATAAAAAGAATCCCACTCATGTGTTGAACTGCACCCCAAAAGTTGGACAGAAAAAATCTAACTTTTGGGGTGTTTTTATTATGAAATTAACTTATGATGATAAAGTTCAAATCTATGAACTTAGAAAACAAGGGTATAGCTTAGAGAAGCTTTCAAATAAATTTGGGATAAACAATTCTAATATTAGGTACATGATTAAATTGATTGATCGTTACGGAATAGAGTTCGTCAAAAAAGGGAAAAACCGTTATTACTCTCCTGAATTAAAACAAGAGATCATTGATAAAGTCCTACTTGAGGGACGAAGCCTTACAGTGAGAAAGGCAGAAACAGTTAGAGAAATGGTTTCAGGAGGATTTCGACTAGATTTACTTCTTGAAACAGCTCGTTTAGCTCACTCAACTTACTATTACCATTTGAAACAGCTGGATGGGGTTGATAAGGATCAAGAACTTAAAACCGAAATTCAGGTCATTTTTACCGAACACAAGGGAAATTATGGCTATCGTCGGACTCACTTAGAACCAAGAAATCGTGGTCTTGTGGTGAATCATAAGAAGGTCCAACGGCTGATGAAAGTCCTTGGTTTAACAGCTCGTATCCGTCGAAAACGGAAGTATTCTTCCTACCAAGGAGAGATTGGCAAGAAAGCAGAGAATCTTATTCAACGCCAGTTCGAAGGGGCGAAACCGATGGAAAAGTGCTATACAGATGTGACAAAGTTTGTCATTCCAAATAGCACACAGAAACTCTATTTATCGCCAGTTTTAGATGGCTTTAATAGCGAAGTTATCGCTTATAATTTGTCTACTTCACCAAATTTAGAACAAGTGAAAACCATGTTGAAACAGGCATTCACAGAGAAACACTACGAGAATACAATTCTCCATAGCGATCAAGGCTGGCAATACCACCACGATTCTTATCATCGTTTCCTAGAGAGTAAGGGAATTCAGCCATCTATGTCCCACAAGGGCAACAGCCCGGACAACGGTATGATGGAGTCCTTCTTTGGTATCTTGAAATCCGAAATGTTTTATGGTTATGAGAAGAACTTTAGGTCTTTAGAAGACCTTGAACAAGCTATTGTGGACTACATTGATTACTACAACAACAAACGAATCAAAGTCAAACTAAAAGGACTTAGCTCTGTGCAATACAGAACTAAATCCTTTGGGTAAATTAATTGTCTAACTTTTCGGGGTCAGTACAATTGACTAGTCTCTTTTTTTGAATTACTAAGGGTGCATCGAGACGAAAGAAGTTGGATATGCTATCAGTGGTATTCAGCATGACATTTGGTGAAAAACAGGGATTTATTCAGCTGTTGGCATGTCAAACAAGTTGATATTGAATTGATTTTAAGAGAAATGGTAGAGCAGGTAGCCATTCGATTGAGAAGAGCAAATCGCTCTTCTTTTTTGTTGCTTATAATCCGTTGCTAAATAAGCATAATCAATTAAAATAGAATTCAAAGAATTTACCGAAGCGAGATTGAAATTAAATGATACAAGTTGAATTTGCCAAAAGAATAAAATCGTTGCGAAATGAAACTGGATTAAGTCAAGAAAAGTTTGCACTTAAAATCGGTATGGATAGAACATACTACGCTTCAGTTGAGTCTGGAAAGCGAAATATATCTTTGCAAAATATTGAAAAGATTGCAAACGGATTTGGAATTTCAATCTCAGAGCTGTTTTCAAAGATTGATAACCAATAATCAAGGTTTGTTATACCGAAGGTACACTATTACAATTAAGTCAAGGCAAATGATAAGAAGGGGATAAATATGGCTAGTAATTCGCATGGTTTCAACAATGAAGCAATTATTTCAGAATATCTAAATGGGAAAAAATTTAAAGAGCTAAATTTAACGATGAAAGAATTTATCAAATATATTGGTACTACTTTGAATTTGCCTATTGATAATGATACTGAAGTAAAATCTGAAACCGAAACAAATAATAAATTAAAACAAGATATTTATATATTTATTAATGGTTATAAAGTAGGTGTTAGTGTAAAACTAGGTTCAGGGAATTCTGTACATCAAGAAAAAATAGAAGACTTCATAATTTTTATAAAAGAAAATTGTAATGCGTCAGAAGAGATTTGTGATTTATGGAGATTCTTTATTTGGGCAGATGGTACACTAGATGGAACAGGGCCTACTGAAAAAGATGAATCTGGAAATATTATAAGTAGGTTTACAGCATCACAGTTTAAAAAACAATATCCTAGAAAGCGTGAGAAGCTATTAACGTTTATTGAAGAGAATAAGACAAAACTTATTGAGAGAGTTGTTTTTGTTGGAAAAAATAATAGTTCTGTAGATTTTGTATACCATGGAACTGAAAAGCAAGGTAGCTGGATCTCTAAGCAAGAGGCTCTAAATTATATGTCTAGAATAAAGCCAAAATCCAATAGAGCCTGTTTCCCTGTTGGACATTTGACTACTCAAGTTTGGAATGTTTCTCAAACAGGTAACACTGAACAAAAACGTGGACAAATTCAATTTAAATATGGCAGCTTGCAAAGCGATTTAGAAACACTACTGAAAAATAATGCTGAGACAGTGGGTACTTTTTTGGGTGACATAGAGGAATTTGGACTTACTCATGTATTGAATAAAAATAAAGATAGTAAAATGTGGAAAATTTTACTCCCAAATGAGAAGGATTTTTCTAATTATTATGCTGTTAAAGTATCTACACATCAATTATCCACTTTAAGCAATAAAAAGGTAAAAACAAAAAGTGATGCCTATGTAGTTAAGGCAGATATTGATCGTAAAATATTACTCGAAAAACAATTTGTTCTGGACGAATCGGATATAAAAGATATTAACTATGAAGTGGTACCCGGTACAGGGATCTCAATAAAATTGAAAGATTCTAAGCATTTTTCTTATCAAAAATTCACATCTAATTCCTTTAAACTTGCATTTTCTGATATTGAGGAAATTGAATTCTGGTTAGTTTCGTTGTTAATATACAGTAAAGATGAAGAAAGACATAAAAACAATAAAATTATTTCAGACTTTGATTACGACTTAGAACAGTATTTACAAAAAGTTCATGAAAAGATGGGTATTGAAATTAATGATGTAGATAATAAACAATTTTGGGATTCAATTAGGCAATCAGCACAAAAGTTTATTAAAGAGAAAATCCAGTCCGATCAAATTCTAAAAGAAAATATTTTTATGGGGAGACACTGGTTTAAAGAGCCATATCATGCCATGTATATTTTTGAGAAAGGAAAGTTGAGAGAGAACATTATTTCGGATTTCTCAATTACAACTGGTTCTGGTCGAAGTAAAGGTAAGTATACAATCGAAATTAAATAGAGCTGTTCTGAAACAGCTCTATTTATTTATTTCTTAAAGATAATTCATTTAAAAAGTTTTTGAATATAAGTCGAATCACTGGGACTGCAACACTATTGCCAAGTTGTTTATAACTTTGGCTGTAATTTTCTTTTAGTTTATAATCATCTGGGAATCCCATAATTCTTAAACATTCTACGACTGTATATTTTCTGTATTGACTATAAACTACCGGAACGTTATTCCCACCAGTTCCCATTTTTGCAGTAAGACATGGTGAAATACCATTAGAACTGAAAGAAACTTTTGAAGGCCTGATGTTATTTGCTATAATTGGCTCTAATGTTCTATCTGCTTTTTGTAGGTACTCCTGAATATTGTTATCAATATTCTTAATTGCAATATCTGATACCCTGTAATCACTTGAAACTTTTTTCTCTAAAATTTTGCTTAAGGTGTTAGTTAGAGAGATTTTTTCAGGGAACACATTGTTTAAATCTACAGATTCAGCAAAATCATTTCGAATTCCAATACAATACCATCTGTTTCGATTTTGTGGAATATTATAGTCTTTTGCGTTAAGTAGTTTCCATTTCGCTGTGTAACCAATTTCAGAAAGGACATCGAGGATAACTCTTAGAGTTTTCCCTTTATCGTGGTTTACTAGTCCAGATACATTTTCCAGAATAAAGCCTTTTGGTTTCTTTTCTTTTAAGATTCTAGCTACCTCAAAGAAAAGAGTTCCACGAGAATCTTCAAAACCAAGTCTTTTCCCTGCTATTGAAAAAGGTTGACAAGGGAAACCAGCGCAAAGAAAATCATGATCAGGAATACTATGTGATTCAATAAGAGTAATATCTCCATCTGGATAATCACCAAAATTATTGTAGTAGGCTTCTGCGGCAAATTTGTCTATTTCACTGGAGAAAACACATTCTCCACCGAGAGATTCTAGTGCTAATCGAAAGCCACCAATGCCTGCAAATAAATCGATAAAAGTAAAATTATTTTTCATTGTTATTTATATACTCGCTTAGATGATTTAGAATTGCAGTAATTACTGGTGGGCTTACTGCATTTCCTGATTGTTTGTAAATTTGAGTATCGCTCATACCTGTTGAAACGAGATTATGAATGAATTCTTTTGAGAATCCTTGTACTTTTAGATTTTCAATAGGTGTTAATTTACGAATTTTGGAATTTACAAAAATCTTAGTGGAATCAGATCTTGCTAAAACAGTGGGTGAAATTCCATGAATAGAATAAACTCGTCGCTGTCTCTCTTGATCGTTATGCACATCTTTAGGAAGATCAAAAAGTTTAATAATTTTGTGCTCTTCAACTTCAATGACTGTATCTCTTATTTCAGTAATATACTTAAGAACAGGTTCTTTTGAGAAAAAGTATTTTTCGTCTACATTAGATTCTAAGATATCTTTTAGGAATTGTGGTTTACAGTCAACGTTAAGTGTATTAAAGAAATTAAAACTATTAAAATCTTGATTATTTAAATAAGATTTTAAAGAGTTAATTTTAAGGCTATTAACATCAGTTACAAACTTTTCGGTTGTATGATTAAGAATTCCAACGATAAATGTACGAGTACGGTTTTGAGGTAATCCTACATCTTTTGAATTTAAAATTGTAAAATCAACTGTGTAACCCAATTTAGATAAAGTTTCTAAAATGACTTTTATTGTTTTCGAAGAGTCGTGACTAACTAAATTTGCAACGTTTTCTAGTAAAAAATACTTTGGTTTTTTTTCTTTCAAAATACGAGCTATATCAAAGAATAGAGTTCCTCTTGTATCTTCAAAACCATTTCGTTTTCCTGCGATAGAAAATGCTTGGCAAGGGAAACCTCCAAGCAATAAGTCATGATCTGGAACTTTTTTTTCGTCAACTTTTGTTATATCACCTGCTTGGTACACATCTGGAAAGTTTGCTTTATACGATGTTGTTGCGAATTTGTCTATTTCACTTGAGAAAATAGTGTTTCCTTTTAGCTGAGAATTTTCTAAACCAAGTTCAAAGCCACCAATTCCAGAAAATAAACTAACAACACGTAATTTATTGTTTTTATTTTTCATGAGATAATTTACTCCATAATGATTTTCTAAATAATGTTTTTTAATATCGTAGCAGGGGTATAATTTTGAAACATTTTAGCTACTATTCTATCAGAAAAACCTAAAATTGTCTAAGGCTAATGACTCCTCAGTATAATTGAGTTTATATCCCTACCTACTAAATATATTCGTAAAAATAACATCAAACAAAAGAGTGTACAGAAACTTTCTGTACACTCTTTATCCATAATATTCAATCTTAGATGGCTCGATAATCTCATTATGGAAGTTCTATACACTCATCCAGACATAACCTTTTGATTGGTCAGGTGTGGCTAAGATGAGTTCTTCATAAGAAGGTAGAGAAGTAATATCATTTAGCAAGATATTCAGTTCTTTAACCTTGCAGGGTTGGAATAGTTCAACGACTGATGAAAGTTCTTGATTTAACGGCTCGAATTCGTCGAAAACGGAAGTATTCTTCCTACCAAGGAGAGATTGGCAAGAAAGCAGGGAATCTCATTCAACGCCAGTTTGGAGCATCGAGACCAATGGAAAAGTGCTATACAGATGTGACAGAGTTTGCCGTTCCAAATAGCACACAGAAATTGTATTTATCGTCAGTTTTAGATGGCTTTATCAGCGAAATTATTCCTTTTAATCTTTCTTGTTTGCCAAATTTAGAACAAGTGAAAATCATGTTGGAACAGGCCTTTGCAGAGGAGCATTACGAAAATACAATTCTCCATAGCGATCAAGGATGGTAATACCAACACGATTCTTATCATCGGTTTCTAGAGAGTAAAGGAATTCAGCCATCTATGTCGCGCAAGGGAAACAGCCCAGACAACGGTATGGTGGAGTCCTTCTTTGGTATTTTGAAATCCGAAATGTTTTACGGTTATGAGAAGCACTTTAGGTCTTTAGAGGACCTTGAACAAGCTATTGTAGACTATATCGATTACTACAACAACAAACGAATCAAAGTCAAACTAAAAGGACTTAGCCCTGTACAATACAGAACTAAATCCTTTCAACAATTATTTGTCCAACTTTTGGGGGTCAGTACATTGTGAGTGGGTTTTTCTCTATTATTTTTTATGGGCCAAGAGTTGATTGATGTGGTCTACTTTTTTAGCTTCTCTTTTATAGAGAATAGCCCAGATGATGAGGTAGACAATCGCAAACTCTGGAATGAGTTGGAGATAGAAGGTCCAGTGGAAGGGGAACCAACCAGCTAGAGTTGCCAGTGGGACAAAGCCAGCCAGCATGAGGAAGAAATGGGAAAGTGTGGCACGGAGCAAGCTCCAGTCACGGCTGAATAAGCGACTGCCAAAGCTAAAGAGAACGCCGATAGCTGACCAGATAATCGTGCAGTAGAGTAAGACCAGAGCACCGTGAACCTGATGTTGAGCCATCACTTGGCCGATAAGAGACTCGGGACTAAGTGGAGCATAGGTATTTGGGGCGTACATGAGTGAAAAGAGGATAGATAGGATGAGGCCGATAAGTACACCAGCAGCTGCATCGTGAAAGATTTGTTTTTTCATAGTTCTAATTTCTCCTTGATGGTTTTTAGGTAACGGCGTGAAGAGTAGGTGAAACTTTCGTTTTTTAAGAAAATTTCAACCAGACCGTTGGGCGTGAGCTTGAGATGAGAGATGGAGTCGATATTGACGATTTCAGATTGGGAAATTTGGATAAAAGTGGTCGGTAGAATTTCAAGAACTTGATAGAGTCGCAAATCAATGCTGTAGGTCTGACTCGACGTTTCTGCTAGAACCTTGCGATTCTCGATATAGAAGCGTTGTATCTTACCAATCTTAACTAGATAGACCTGATCATCAATCTTTCCTTTGATTGTTTCTTTTTGGTCAAGATTTTCAGCGAACTCGATGACTTTCTGGACTTTTTCGATCGGCTGAGGAGTTTGGACAATCAACTTTTCCTCCTCGTAAGTCTCTTTAATCTGTAGTTCTACTTTCATAAATTTCTCTCCTTATATTTCATACAAAATTGTGATCACTTCTTGTACACCTTTATTAATACTCTTCAAAAATCAAATTCAAACCACGTCAGCGTCGTCTTGCCGTACTAAAGTACTGTCTGCGCCTAGCTTTCTAGTTTGCTCTTTGATTTTTATTGAGTATACCACTATTTTACGACCCATGGCAAGAGCTTTTGTCTATGTGGAGAAATTTGGAGTCTATGTGGTATTTGCTTTTTCTGGTAACATCTGAAATATGGTATAATAGCACTAATCAATTTCTAGGAAAATAGATACAGAAAGGGGCTGAAAGATGTCTCATATTATTGAATTGCCAGAAGTGTTGGCAAACCAGATCGCTGCAGGAGAGGTCATTGAACGTCCTGCTAGCGTGGTCAAAGAGTTGGTAGAAAATGCTATTGACGCGGGCTCTAGCCAGATTATCATTGAGATTGAGGAATCAGGTCTAAAGAAGATTCAAATCACAGATAATGGTCATGGAATTGCCCACGATGAGGTGGAATTGGCCCTGCGTCGCCATGCGACCAGCAAGATAAAAAATCAAGCAGACCTTTTTCGGATTCGGACGCTCGGTTTTCGTGGTGAGGCCCTGCCCTCTATCGCTTCTGTCAGTGTTCTGACTCTGTTGACGGCGGTGGATGGTGCGAGTCATGGGACCAAGCTCGTTGCGCGTGGGGGAGAAGTTGAGGAAGTCATCCCAGCGACTAGTCCTGTGGGGACCAAAGTTTGTGTGGAGGACCTCTTTTTCAACACACCTGCCCGTCTCAAGTATATGAAGAGCCAGCAAGCGGAGCTGTCTCATATCATTGATATTGTCAACCGTCTGGGATTGGCTCATCCTGAGATTTCTTTTAGTTTAATCAGTGATGGCAAGGAAATGACGCGGACAGCAGGGACTGGTCAACTGCGACAAGCCATCGCAGGGATTTATGGTTTGGCGAGTGCCAAGAAGATGATTGAAATTGAGAACTCTGATCTAGATTTCGAAATTTCAGGTTTTGTTTCATTGCCTGAATTGACACGAGCTAATCGCAACTATATCAGCCTCTTCATCAATGGGCGATATATCAAGAACTTCTTGCTCAATCGTGCTATTCTTGACGGCTATGGCAGTAAACTCATGGTAGGGCGTTTTCCACTGGCTGTCATTCACATCCATATCGATCCTTATCTGGCTGATGTCAATGTTCATCCAACCAAGCAAGAGGTGCGGATTTCTAAGGAAAGAGAGCTGATGGCACTTGTCTCAGAAGCTATCGCAAAGAGTCTTAAGGAACAGACCTTGATACCTGATGCTTTAGAAAATCTTGCCAAGTCGACCGTGCGTAATCGTCAAAAGGTAGAGCAGACCATTCTCCCACTCAAAGAAAATACGCTTTACTATGAACAAACAGAAGTAACAAGACCGACTCAAGTTGAGGTTTCAGACCATCAAGTAGGCTTGACTGAAGAAAGACAGGATTTAACCCTGTTTGCCAAGGAAACCTTGGACCAGTTGACCAAGCCTGCAAAACTGCATTTTGCAGAGAGAAAGCCAGCTAGCTATGACCAACTAGACCATCCAGAGTTGGACCTTGCTAGTCTCGATAAAGCCTATGATAAGCTGGAGCGAGAAGAATCATCAAGCTTTCCAGAATTGGAATTTTTCGGACAGATGCACGGGACTTATCTCTTTGCCCAGGGGCGAGATGGACTCTATATCATTGACCAGCATGCAGCTCAGGAGCGGGTTAAGTACGAGGAATACCGTGAAAGCATCGGCAATGTTGACCAGAGTCAGCAGCAACTCTTAGTGCCCTACATCTTTGAATTTCCTGCGGATGATGCCCTTCGTCTTAGAGAAAGAATGCCTCTCCTAGAGGAAGTAGGTGTTTTTCTAGCAGAGTATGGAGAAAATCAATTTATCCTGCGTGAACATCCTATTTGGATGGCCGAAGAGGAAATCGAATCTGGTATCTATGAGATGTGCGATATGCTCCTCTTAACTAAAGAAGTTTCGATCAAGAAATACCGAGCAGAGCTGGCTATCATGATGTCCTGCAAGCGGTCGATCAAGGCCAATCACCGTATCGATGACCATTCAGCCAGACAGCTCCTTTATCAGCTTTCTCAATGTGATAACCCCTACAACTGTCCACACGGACGTCCCGTTTTGGTGCATTTTACCAAGTCAGATATGGAAAAAATGTTCCGACGCATTCAGGAAAATCATACGAGTCTTCGTGAGTTGGGGAAATATTAAGAACACAAAAAGCCTTTGTTCCTTTTGAACAAGGCTTTTTAGTTTTTCTAAGGTGGGAACTTGATTGGACATGGGCAACTTGACACGATATTTACACTTGCTTGACAAGACCAGTTCTATAAAAATGTTGTGAAAACTGAATTAGGTGATTCCAGGCTTTGTAGAATCGTCGTTGTCTGAAGGAGTCTCAAGACCAATGACCTTATCAAGATAACGTTGTTTGGTTTTGAGAACCTTATTGATAGCGACAGCAGAAGCGATTAAGAGAACGAAGGTTAGCCAGATCCAAGCGGTGAATTCAGCTGGAAAACTAGAACCGGCTAAAAAGAGATAGATAGCCAGAGCCAATACAAAAATATAAATCACCTGCCAAAGACCAAAGGATTTAACCTTTTTATAGTAGTTGTCTTTGTCTTCCTCCAAAATCACTGCTGTGGAAACTTTTTCAATGCTTTCATCCAGTAGTAGATAGTCAGTTGTCACTTGAAAAATCTTGCTTATTTCAATGATTTTTTCGATTTCAGGAAGGACTTGTCCAGACTCCCATTTGGAGATGCTTTGCCGAGAAACATTGATTTGTTCTGCTAGCTTTTCTTGGGACCAACCTTTTTCCTTTCGGAGTTCAAATAGTTTTTCTGCGAGTTTCATCATTCTATCCTCCTTTTTCTACTTCTATCCTAACAATTTTTACTTATAAAGAGAATACAATCTCCTGTACAATTTGTCAACCACCGGTTGCACTTGTGTTTGCAGTTTTCAGCAAAAAAATATGATATACTAGGTAAGAAAAAGCGAAGAAATTATGAAAAAGGAATGAAAGATGAAAGAATTTTTTGCCCTCCCCAAGCAAATTCAAATGCGGGAATGGATGAGCTTTGTAGCACGGATTTTAGAGAGTGCCATTACTCCTTTTATGGCCATGTACTATGTTCAATATTTTGGAGCCTTTTGGGCGGGGTTATTGATGATCACAACCAAACTCATTGGTTTTTTAGCTGGGCTGTATGGTGGACATTTGGCGGATCTTTGGGGACGTAAGAAAGTCATTGACTGGGGAAACTTTGGTCTTGCGAGTGGCTACTTTCTTGTGCTGCTGGCAAATATGCCTAATCATATTTTTCCCTTTTTGACTTTTGTCGGAATGTTGCTGGCAGAGACCGCAGGAACTTTCTCTTGGCCGGCTATTGATGCGATGATTATTGATTTGACCGACGAGCAAAATCGCCGTTTCGTTTATACGATTAGTTATTGGTTTGTCAATGTATCCGTTATGTTAGGAGCAGGGCTTGCAGGTTTCTTTTACGACCACCATTTTTTTGAGTTGCTTCTGGTTTTGACGGTAATTAGCTTCTTGAATTTTTTCCTCGCTTGGAAATATTTTTCAGAAAGTAAGCCAGCTAATCTGGTCTTTGAGCATGGTAGCAGTCCTTTGGCAACTGTGAAAAATTATGCTTCTGTTTTTCAGGACAAAATTTTCCTACTTTATACGTTAGGGACTGTATTTAATGGTGTTATCTGGTTGCAAATTGACAATTATATACCCGTTCATTTGAAAGAGTCATTCATCGCGAGTAGTATTTTCGGTATTCATATTTCAGGAGCTAAGATGCTCAGTATCATGGTCTTTATCAATACCCTGATTATTGTTTGCTTCATAACGACTGCCAATCGTTTGACCAAGGAAATGAAGCTCATACCGCAGTTTTTATTGGGAAGTATTATCTTTGACTTGGGTATGCTTTTCACCATTGTCTTCAGGAGTTTCTGGGCTCTGTTTTTGCTAGCCATTCTCTATACTATGGGGGAACTCATCTGCATGCCGCCAAGCCAAGTTTTGCGGGCGGAAATGATGAATGAGAATAAGCTCGGAACCTACTCAGGTTTCCTTAATATGGCGCAGCCTTTAGCGTCTATTTTAGCGGGGGCGATGATTTCTATCAGCGCTGCAACAGGTGCTGTAGGTGTTTGGCTCGTTTTTATTGTGTGTGCAGTACTTGGGTTGCTTCTTATCATCAGAGCAGCGCATTTACAAGGAATTGCAAATCAATTATAGAAAGTGAAAATTATGTACGAATATCTAAAAGGAATCATTACCAAAATCACTGCTAAATACATCGTCCTAGAAGCTAACGGTATCGGCTATATCCTGCATGTGGCCAATCCTTATGCCTATTCAGGTCAGGTGAATCAAGAAACTCAGATTTATGTGCACCAAGTTGTCCGTGAGGATGCCCATCTGCTTTACGGCTTTCGTTCAGAAGACGAGAAGAAGCTCTTTCTCAGCTTGATTTCGGTCTCAGGGATTGGTCCTGTGTCAGCTCTTGCTATTATCGCTGCCGATGACAATGCTGGCTTGGTTCAGGCGATCGAGACTAAGAACATCACCTACTTGACCAAGTTCCCTAAAATTGGCAAGAAAACAGCCCAACAGATGGTGCTGGACTTGGAAGGCAAGGTAGTCGTGGCTAGTGATGACCTTCCTGCCAAGGTGGCAGTGCAAACCAGCGCTGAAAACCAAGAACTGGAAGAAGCTATGGAAGCCATGTTGGCACTGGGCTACAAGGCGACTGAACTTAAGAAAATCAAGAAATTCTTTGAAGGAACGACAGACACAGCTGAGAACTATATCAAGTCGGCCCTTAAGATGTTGGTAAAATAGGAGATTTTTATGACAAAACGCTGTGGTTGGGTTAAAATGAACAACCCATTATATGTGGCCTATCATGATGAAGAGTGGGGCCAACCCCTTCATGATGACCGTGCTCTTTTTGAGTTGCTTTGTTTGGAAACTTACCAGTCGGGTCTATCTTGGGAAACGGTACTAAACAAACGCCAAGGATTCCGAGAAGCATTTCATGGCTATCAAATTCAAGAGGTCGCGGAAATGACAGATGGGGAGTTGGAAGCCATGTTAGAGAATCCAGCCATCATTCGAAATCGAGCCAAGATTTTTGCGACGCGTGCCAACGCCCAAGCATTTTTACAAGTCCAGAAAACCTTTGGCTCTTTTGACGCTTATCTCTGGTCCTTTGTTGAGGGAAAAACGATCGTGAATGATGTTCCTGACTATCACCTAGCACCTGCTAAAACAGCCTTGTCTGAAAAGTTATCTCAAGATCTCAAAAAACGAGGCTTCAAGTTCACAGGTCCAGTCGCAGTTTTAGCTTTTCTACAAGCGGCAGGTCTGATTGACGACCACGAAAATGATTGTGAGTGGAAAAGCGGAAATAAGTGAGTGCAGGCGTCTAATTATCTGAGAATATAGAAAAAGCTGAGATGAGTTTCTCAGCTTTTTGATTATATGCTAGTAATTTTTATAGTGCAGTGAGAAATGTCAGTCCACCTAAGACAACGCCGGCTGAGTTTGGAATAATTAGTATCCAATCCTTCTTAGGTTCTTTTGTCCATCCGTAAATAACCCAAATTAAACAAGATACTGCTGCGGATAAAGGCTGAAATGGTTGAGCCTTGTTGCCTTGTAAATTGGCAAAAATTTGTGGGATGTAGGCGATAAATACAATAATCCCGATAAAGGCCCCGATTGAACCGACAATTTGATTTATTTTTTGTTTAGTCATATACACCTCCTTTAAAAAGATATCATAGAAATAAGCAAAATGCAATAAATTCAGACACAAATTGTAACGAAAATCAATACCAAAGCACAAAAATGGAGAAATTGTTTATTTTTTGTTATCGTCAAAGCGAATGACTTGCTCCTGTGCATCTACATAGGCGTGAACGCCAAAGGGTACAATGGCTCTTGGTGTGGCGTGCCCAACGTTTAGATTATAGACAATTGGGATATTGCTGTCAACGATGCTCATTAGTGCCTCTTTATAGTCGTTATAGAAGGTTTCATCCATTGGCTTTCCGACCAAGAGTCCACTGATGACCTCAAATATTCCAGTTTTTTTCAAAGCTAGCAACATTTTTTTGAAATCATCAGGTTCAGGCTTTTCTTCGCTTGTTTCTAGTAAGAGAATCTTTCCTTCCCAGTCGGATAAGTCAGGGAAAAGTTTGTATTTTTGGCAGAGGTCGGTGCTATCTGCGTGTAGAGAGTTGTCAAAGATATCATAGAGAGACTCAAGACAACCACCGAGGATTTCTCCCTCAAACTGGGCATTTCCTTGTAACAAGTCAAAACCAGTATTTACATGGCTGAGACGAGGTGTTCCCAAAGCTTTGGGACTGAAGTCAGTTCTTTCCTCATACCAAAGGTCGCTAGGACGGATTTCTGAGATTCTTCCTGTCTTGATCAATTCTTTAAAGTAGTGAAAGCTATAGGGCAACATCTCCTTGTCCAATTCACAAATGTCTGCTAGAAAGGATTGCCCATAAAAAGTCTTGACCCCTAGTTTGTGCAACATAAGGTGGTTCATAGTGGTATCTGAGAAACCAAGAAAAATCTTTTGTTTGATAACTTTTTCTAGTTGGTCATTTTCAAAAAGGTAGGGTAGCAAGCGATAGGTATCATCCCCACCGATGGCACATAGGATCATATTGATGCTATTGTCCGAAAAGGCCTTCATCAAATCCTCTGCACGTGCCTCCGGATGGTCCTTGATAAAGTCTAACCCTTTTAGCGAATGGGGCAAAAAGATAGGATTGAGTCCTAGATCCCTGAGACGTTGGAGACCCAAATCGACTTCGTGTTTGACAAAATCCTCTCCGATAACACCGCTAGACAAACTAACAATACCAATAGTAGAAATCATATCTCATCCTCCTAGAAATAGATTGAGCCTATTTTATCACAAAAGATGAGATAAAACTATAAGAATGAAACTCAGAAGTGCTATTGAATCTCAAGAAAGCAAGTGAAAAGCAACCGCCTGTGCAGTTGCTTTTCGTTTTTCTAATCTCTAATCTCACTAGATATGAGTTACTTGGTCAACTCTTGATTATAGGAGAGAGCTAAATCAATCCAGTAAGGAAGTTCTTTTTGACCTTCAATATCTAGGTCTATATAGCCATGATAAGGTCGCCCTCTCATCAATGTAGTATGAGCTCCTGTTCGGGGTAGAACTTGCTTTTCTATTTCTTTGCCAATTCTGACCATAACCAGTTCGTCCTTTCTGGAACTGACTGTAAGGACCATTTTCCCACGAATCATAAAGGCAAGGCCACCAAACAGTTTCTTTTCTTCTAGCTCTTCTTCGAAAATTTGGGGAGGAAGTTTGAGTGCTAGAATTTTTCGAATCTGCTGAGCTAAAGATTGACTATATGCCATAGCTTTTCACTTCTCTTAATAACGTGATGGGCCTGCGCTTGCGCTTCGGATATTGAAACGTTTCTTGAGATAGAAGCGAAGGGCGAGAAGGGCTGCTCCTAGGACAGCCAAAGGCAATGGAGCAAGGACTGGATTGAGGTTGGCTGGTAGGAAGCTTGTTGCAAAGAAGACAACCAACCAAAGAAGCATAGCAGCGAGGATGACGAGGATTGATTTCCAGAAAGGAGGGCGCTGGCTACGATCTGTGTCTGGTCCATAGTACTGGTAGACAAAGTAGTACATCAAGTAGAAGGCAAGTCCTCCTACAAGTCCAACCAACAAGAGGGTAATCAAGCCATAGCCAATAGCCTGATCTGTAGAGAAGAAGGTAGTCAGAGCGCTAACCAATGCAAAGAGACTGGTGATAAAAAGGGCTGAGTCCATAATCATGAGTTTTGGATCGTCATTTTCTTTTGGATGCTCTTTTTCGTATTGCTCCTTGACAGTGAAGCTATGAGCCCAGTGGGTTGGAGCCCCGTAGAGGGAACGTGCAGTCGTCCCCTTGGCTTGCTCTTCAAGGATTTTAGGAATGACTTCCTCAAAGACAGCCTTGATTTCAGCGTCTGTTTTACCATCTTTAATAAATTGTTGGGTAGCGATGTGGATAAACTCTTGGTTTTTCTTAGTTAATTTTTGTAAATCAATCTGAGACATAGGGATTCCTCTTAGAACCATTTTTTATGGATGAGATAGAGAGTGAGCGAAACACTCATAGCAAAGGCGATAAAGACGATTAACCAGAAGGCATGAGGCTCACCGTTTAGAGGGATTTCATTATCCTTAAAGTTCATCCCGTAGGCTGAGAAGATCATGGTTGGGACAGACATAACGATGGTCACGAGAGCCAGGGTCTTCATGATGTTGTTCTGGTTGTTGGAAATGATAGAGGCAAAGGTCTCTGTCATAGAGTGAAGGACATTTCCATAGATATCTGCCATCTCGATGGCCTGTTGGGTTTCAATCAGAGTGTCTTCGAGTAGGTCTTCGTCTTCTAGGTATTTCTTGATATTGCTAGTTGCGCTAGTCAATTTCTTAATCACGCGCTCGTTCGTCTTCAGTGAGGCCTTGAAATAGACGATGGTCTTTTCCAATTCCATGAGCTCAATCAGCTCTTCGTTTCGAGTGGATTTGTGAAGTTGACTTTCGATTTGTTCACTCTTACGGTCAATCGAACGAAGGGCCGTAAGGTAAAGTTCGGCGTTGCGATAGAGAATCTGGAAGATAAAGCGTGAACGCATGAAGGTGTAAAAGTTGCGCAGTCTACGGTTGATAAAGACATCGAGAACGGGGAGGGGTTCCAAGCAGGTGGTGATAATGGTTTCCTCTGTGATGATAATCCCCAGCGGAATCGTAACGTAGTAGGTACGATTGTTTCTTTCCTCTGTGATGGGAACGTCCACGATGATCAAAGTGTACTCATCTTCGATGGTAATACGGGACATTTCTTCCGCATCGAGCGGTGCTCGAAGGTCGGCAATGTCAATGTCGAAGGCGTTAGCGATTTCCAACGATTCATTTTGTGTAGGATTGACGAGGTTGATCCAAGTACCTGGTTCAAGCGTGTCGATCTCTTTAAATTCCGTTGTTGTTGAGAGAAAAACTTGTTTCATATCCCCTATCCTTTCCTACTATTCAGTGATTCATTTTTTGCACCGTACTATTATACTATAAAAACAGCTTTTTGGGTAATAGAATTTCACATTTTTTGGTATAATGGAAAGCAATAATGGACTAGAAAGAACAAAGATGCAAGATAAAATTGTGATTCATGGGGCACGTGCCCATAACTTAAAAAATATTGATGTGGAGATTCCGCGAGACAAGCTGGTTGTTGTGACTGGTTTGTCAGGGTCTGGGAAATCCAGTCTGGCCTTTGATACCCTCTATGCTGAGGGCCAACGTCGCTATGTAGAGAGTCTATCAGCCTATGCTCGCCAGTTTTTGGGCAACATGGAAAAACCAGACGTGGATGCTATTGATGGCCTCAGCCCAGCTATTTCCATCGACCAAAAAACGACTAGCAAAAACCCGCGCTCGACCGTTGGAACGACGACTGAAATCAATGATTATCTGCGTCTCCTCTACGCACGTGTGGGGACGCCTTACTGTATCAACGGGCATGGGGCTATCAAGGCTTCTTCTGTGGAGCAAATTGTGGATAAGGTCTTGGAATTGCCAGAACGCCAACGCTTGCAGATTTTGGCCCCTGTCATCCGCAAGAAAAAAGGCCAACATAAGAGTGTCATTGAGAAGGTTCAGAAAGACGGTTATGTTCGTGTCCGTGTGGATGGGGAAGTCTATGATGTGACCGAAGTGCCAGAGTTGTCGAAGAGCAAGCAACACAATATCGATGTTGTTGTTGACCGTATCGTCATCAAGGAGGGCATTCGTAGTCGTCTCTTTGACTCCATTGAGGCAGCCCTTCGTATCGCAGAAGGTTATGTCATTATCGACACTATGGACGATTCTGAGTTGCTCTTTTCTGAGCATTATGCCTGTCCAGTTTGTGGTTTTACAGTACCAGAGTTAGAGCCTCGTCTCTTCTCCTTCAATGCCCCGTTTGGCTCGTGTAGTGAGTGTGATGGTTTGGGCATCAAGCTGGAGGTGGATGTTGACTTGGTGGTTCCTGATACCAGCAAAACTTTGCGTGAGGGAGCATTAGCACCTTGGAATCCTATCTCATCCAACTACTATCCAAATATGCTAGAGCAGGCCATGACAGCCTTTGGAGTGGATATGGATAAGCCTTTTGAGGACTTGTCAGAAGAAGATAAAAACTTGATTCTTTACGGGTCTGATGGCAAGGAATTCCATTTCCACTATGAAAATGAATTTGGCGGTGTGCGCGATATTGACATTCCTTTTGAGGGAGTTGTCAATAATATCAAGCGTCGTTACCATGAGACTAACAGTGACTACACCCGTACCCAGATGCGACTCTACATGAATGAGCTGACTTGTGGAACCTGTCATGGCTATCGTCTCAACGATCAGGCCTTGTCTGTCCGTGTGGGTGGTGAGCAAGGACCACATATTGGTGAAATCTCAGATCTGTCTATCGCAGACCACTTGGAGTTGGTGAGCCAGCTGACCTTGTCTGAAAATGAAGCGATTATCGCCCGTCCCATTCTCAAGGAAATCAAGGATCGATTGACCTTCCTCAATAACGTAGGTCTTAACTATCTGACCCTGTCACGTTCGGCAGGAACCCTATCAGGTGGAGAGAGTCAGCGTATTCGCTTGGCAACCCAGATTGGGTCCAACCTATCAGGTGTCCTTTATATCCTGGATGAGCCGTCGATTGGTCTTCACCAGAGGGATAATGACCGCCTGATTGCTAGTCTGAAAAAGATGCGTGACTTGGGCAATACTCTCATCGTGGTGGAACACGACGAAGATACCATGCGCGAGGCGGATTATCTGATTGACGTTGGTCCAGGTGCCGGTGTTTTTGGTGGCGAGATTGTTGCTGCAGGAACACCCAAGCAGGTGGCCCGTAATAGTAAGTCTATTACAGGCCAGTACTTGTCAGGTAAACGTGCCATTCCAGTACCAGAAGAGCGCCGTGCCGGAAATGGTCGCTTTATCGAAGTGACAGGTGCGCGTGAGAACAACTTGCAAAATATCACTGCTCGCTTCCCATTAGGAAAATTCATCGCGGTGACAGGTGTGTCAGGTTCAGGGAAATCGACCTTAATCAACAGCATCCTCAAAAAAGCCATTGCGCAGAAGCTCAATCGCAATTCAGACAAGCCTGGTAAATTTAAGACGATTACAGGGATTGAGCATGTAGACCGCTTGATTGATATTGACCAGAGTCCAATCGGGCGAACGCCAAGGTCTAACCCGGCTACCTATACGGGAGTTTTTGACGATATACGTGACCTTTTTGCCCAGACAAACGAAGCTAAGATTCGAGGCTACAAGAAGGGCCGTTTCAGTTTCAACATCAAGGGCGGTCGTTGCGAAGCCTGCTCAGGTGACGGGATTATCAAGATCGAGATGCACTTCTTGCCAGATGTATACGTGGCTTGTGAAGTCTGCCACGGGACTCGCTACAACAGTGAAACCCTAGAAGTCCACTATAAGGAAAAGAATATCTCGCAGGTTTTGGACATGACCGTCAACGATGCGGTGGAATTCTTCCAACACATTCCCAAGATTCAGCGTAAACTTCAGACCATCAAGGATGTGGGGCTGGGCTATGTAACGCTAGGGCAACCGGCTACCACCCTTTCTGGAGGAGAAGCTCAGCGTATGAAGTTGGCTAGTGAACTCCACAAACGCTCGACAGGGAAATCCTTCTACATTCTGGATGAGCCAACTACAGGGCTTCACACTGAGGATATCGCTCGCTTGCTTAAAGTCTTGGCTCGCTTTGTCGACGATGGGAATACTGTCCTCGTCATCGAGCACAATCTAGATGTTATCAAGACAGCAGACCATATCATCGATTTGGGACCTGAGGGCGGTGTCGGTGGTGGAACCATCATCGCAACAGGAACCCCAGAAGAAGTAGCGGCCAATGAAGCCAGCTACACAGGACAGTATTTGAAAGGAAAGTTAAAATAAGATTTAAAAGGCTCTGCTTTTTTAGGCAGAGTCTTTTTTATAATAAATTACGAATTTTTTCTTTTATAAATGAGTTAAGAGAATAGTGTTTATCCAGATATTCTAGGAGTGCTTGAGCAGACTCAGAAATGCGTTCGTAACCTTGCAAAAAGTGAGGCAATTGCTTGGCTTCCTTTGGATAACCTTCTTCAAATCGTCTGTTGGTATTAAAGATATCTATAAAATTAGATTTAGAAGTTGTTTCCAAACTGATTAGTTCAGTCCAAAGCTTGACGGTTCTGTTTTGTATTAAATCATAAGCAGCTAATTTTTCGCCTCGCTGATAACGACCTAGCCCTAAATATAGATTACATAAAATTTCTCCCAACAACCATTCACGGTCTCTGTTTTCTTTTGATGGCAGTCTTTGTGGCTGACAGATTGTTTCATCAAAACCGACCTCCTTCCAGATAATCTTGCCTTCAGAGAAGGGAATGTTTACTAGTTCTTGAGCTTCAAAGACAGCAAATTCACAAAAAACATCATCTTCAAATAGAACTTTATGTCCGTCCACTGTATTTTGGTAGTGAAATGCAATTGGTTCTAGCTTACTTAACCAGGTTAGGTCTTGGATATAAGTCTGCTTGTAGCCATCTTTTACAATAACAAAGAAGTCTAAATCTGAGTACTGATCCAATCGTTCTCTTTCTGTTCCGCAAGAACCAAGCGCCAGCAAAGCTAGTGCTTGGTTCGAATCTTTTAGAGACTGACCAATCTCATCTAGTCTTTGTAACAGCAATTCTGTTTTATTCATATCGATACCTCATTCTTTCTTGTTTAACAGAAATTATACATTAAGCGCTTTCAAATGTCAATTTTATCTAATCTTAGCTATATAGATTGTATTATTTTCGATATTTTTTTGCTATAATAAATTAAATCATTTTATGGAGGTTTTCTCATGTTATCAAGAGTTGAAAAATTTGAAGTAGCCTTAAAACAGACAGAGTGTGATGCTGTCTTAGTAACCAATCTGAAGAATATTTACTATCTGACTGGTTTCAGCGGGACAGAGGCGACAGTTTTCATCAGTAAAAAGCGCCGGATTTTTCTGACGGATTCTCGTTATACTCTTATTGCCAAGGGCGTGGTTGAGGGCTTTGACATTGTGGAAACGCGCGATGCGGTTGGTGAAATTGCTAAAATTATAGCGGACGACAAGCTGGAAAAAATTGGCTTTGATGACGAGATTTCCTATGCTTACTTCAAGATGCTGGAAAGTGTGTTTGCTGGTCATGAGCTGGTTCCAATGACTGGTTTTATTGAAAATCTGCGGATGATCAAGGATGAGCAAGAAATCGCAACCATTCGTAGGGCCTGCCAGATTTCTGACCAAGCCTTCCTAGATGTACTGGATTTTATCAAGCCCGGTGAGACGACTGAGCTAGCCGTTATGAACTTTTTAGATGCCCGTATGCGCCAGCTAGGTGCTTCAGGTGCCTCTTTTGATTTTATCATCGCTTCGGGCTACCGCTCTGCTATGCCACATGGCGTGGCTAGTGACAAGGTCATTCAAAAGGGTGAAACCCTGACCATGGACTTTGGTTGCTACTACAACCACTATGTCAGCGATATGACGCGGACAGTTCATGTGGGGCAGGTGACAGATGAAGAGCGGGAGATTTATGATATTGTCCTGCGCAGCAATCAAGCCCTCATAGATGCAGCCAAGGCTGGTCTCAGTCGAATTGATTTTGACAGGATTCCGCGCCAGATTATTAACGATGCAGGCTACGGTCCTTACTTCAGCCACGGGATTGGACATGGGATTGGTTTGGATATCCATGAAATTCCTTACTTTGGCAAGTCAGAAGAGCCAATCAAGGCTGGTATGGTCTTGACTGATGAACCAGGCATTTATATTGAAGATAAATACGGGGTTCGTATTGAAGATGATATCCTGATTACAGATAACGGTTGTGAGTTATTGACACTTGCTCCAAAAGAATTGATTGTTATCTAAAAAATGAGATAAATCATTGACTTTTATATTTTAAAGGTTTATACTGATAGACGAAAACGGTAGGTGAGGCTACCATAGGGATACGGATGACTACCGCAAAGCAGTGGAGACACTACTCGTTGGTCAACAGTCCTGGTCGCGAAGGCCAAGACTAAGCTCATTACATCGCCCTATGGAGTTAAAGCTTGAACGAAAAAACAGATAACTAGTTTTTTAATCCTGCCATTTTATGGTGGGATTTTCTACTGTTTTAGAACAAGGAAAGGAGACAAACGATGCAAATTGACGATCATCCAGAACCGCACATACACAGCCAATCGCTGATTTGTGTCGTTCTGCCCTTATAAAGTGATTGGTCTCTGTGTATGAAACACATCATTCATACAGATAGGAGAAACCAATGAAAACTACAAAAGAAAGATTAGCAGTAGCTATTCACACACCTTTAAACGAAACTCTATCTTTTTATAAGACAAGTCTAACAGGCTTGACTGAGGAGCAGGTGGAGAAAAATCGTGACCTATATGGCGAAAACACCATCACCAAGGGTCAAGAAGACAGTATCTTCAAAAAGATTTACGAATCGATTATCAATCCATTTACAATCATCCTGTTGGTCATCGCTATGATTTCCATGGTGACCAATGTCTGGTTGGCGAAGCCTGGGCAAGAAGATCCGACGACCTCTATCATCATCGTCGTTCTCGTTCTAATCTCTGGTGGCATACGCTTTGTTCAAGAATTGCGGAGTGACAAGGCTGCGACCAATCTATCCAAAATGATTGTGAACACAGCCACAGTTATCCGCGAAGGCCAGAGTTTAGAGGTCGCAATTGAAGATTTGGTCGTTGGAGATATAGTCAAGTTAAGTGCTGGGGATATGATTCCAGCAGACCTCATTTTAATTGAATCACGTGATTTCTTTGTTCAACAGTCTGGTTTGACAGGTGAAAGTGACTCGGTTGAGAAACTAGCCTTGTCAAAAATGAGTCAGTCAAACTTTGATAGTCTGCTAGAAGCAGAAGCGCTCGCTTTTATGGGAACCAATGTGATATCAGGAAGTGCCAAGGCTTTGATTCTAGCGGTCGGTGATGACACCATGATGGGAGAAATCGAGCAGACTCTCAATACCTATGACGAACCAACCTCTTTTGAGCGGGAGATGAACAGTATCTCTTGGCTCTTGATCCGTTTGATGTTAGTCATGGTTCCCATCGTCTTTCTCTCCAATGGCTTGACAGATGGAGACTGGCTGGAAGCAGGTGTGTTTGCACTGAGTGTTGGTGTTGGATTGACACCTGAGATGCTTCCCATGATTATCACTGCTAGTCTAGCAAAAGGCTCCATTATCATGGCCAAGGAAAAAGTCGTCATCAAAAAACTCAATGCCATACAAGACCTAGGTGCTATTGATATCCTATGCACAGATAAAACCGGAACCCTTACCCAAGACGAAATTGTCCTTGAATATCCTTTGGATATACATGGAGATTTGGATTTATCTGTGTTGAGACGTGCCTATCTCAATTCCTATTTTCAAACCGGTTTGAAAAACTTGATGGACCGTGCCATTATCAGTAGAACTGAAAAAGAAGCTAAAGAACACGCTATTCTACAAAATTTGGATACTAGCTTCCAAAAAATCGATGAACTTCCATTTGACTTTGAACGTAGACGGATGAGTGTCATCGTCAAGGATGAAAACGAAGTTGTTAGTTTGGTAACCAAGGGTGCCCTAGAGGAAATGCTTGCGATTTCAACCCATGTGGAATATCAAGGTCAGATTAGCCCTCTGACGGATGATATCCGAGTGGAAATCTTAAAAGAAGTAGATCAACTTAATCAACAGGGATTGCGAGTCTTGGGAGTCGCCTATAAAACAGGCCTAAAAGAAGGTTTTGCTTACTCCGTTGAAGATGAAAAAGAGATGATTCTAACCGGATATCTTGCCTTTCTAGATCCACCAAAACCATCAGCAGCACCTGCTATCCAAGCTTTGTTAGAACACGGTGTTCAAACAAAGATCTTGACGGGAGACAATGAGAAGGTAACCCAAGCAGTATGCGAAAAAGTTGGTTTAGACGTTGATCAAATCTTGTTGGGTTCTGATATTGACGCTATGACGGACGAAGAATTGGCCCAAGCAGTTGAGAAAGTGACTGTCTTTGCCAAACTCTCTCCGGATCAAAAAGCACGAATCATTTTACAAATCAAATCGAATGGACATTGTGTCGGCTATATGGGAGATGGGATCAATGATGCCCCTTCTATGAAAGTGGCAGATGTGGGGATTTCTGTTGATACAGCAGTAGATATTGCCAAAGAAACGGCTGATGTCATTTTGTTAGATAAGGATTTGATGGTGCTTGAAAAAGGGCTGGTTGAAGGACGCAAAGTCTATGCCAACATGACCAAATATATCAAGATGACGGTCAGCTCTAATTTCGGGAACATTTTCTCTCTGCTAGTGTCTGGTATCTTTTTACCTTTCCTTCCTATGGCTCCGATTCACTTGATTGTGTTAAACCTCGTCTACGACCTTTCTTGCATTGCCTTGCCATTTGATAATGTAGATGAAGACTTTTTGAAGCATCCCCATAAGTGGGAAGCTAAGTCTATTACTCGTTTTATGATTTGGATGGGTCCGATTTCTTCTGCCTTTGATATTTTGACCTTTATCTTGCTCTATTTTGTCATTGTTCCAATGGCGACAGGTCAAGCTTATGCTCACGGAGCAGAGTCTGCAACGGGCTTTATCATTTTGTTCCAGACAGGTTGGTTCATTGAATCCATGTGGTCCCAAACCATGGTTATCCATATGCTTCGTTCAGCAAAACTTCCTTTCTTACAAAGTCGTCCATCATGGTTTGTTCTTGGAACAACCTTGCTAGCAGCTAGTTTTGTGACCTTCCTTCCCTACTCTTCAATTGCTAGCCTGCTTCATTTAACCCCTTTGGAACCAATTTATTTCCTCTTTTTGCTTTTGATTATCGTTCTCTATATGATAAGTGTTACAGTTGTAAAACGATTGTATATCAAAAAATTTAAAAGTTGGTTATAAATTGATTTTGTCAAGAAAAAAGTACGAAAATCGCGAAAAAAGTTAATTTTTTTTAAAAATAGGTCGCAAGTCGGATGTTTTTTATGGTATAATAGACTAAACTGATAGTAACATGTAGCGAAAGGGGTAGGTACATGATCAAAATTTATACAGTCTCAAGTTGTACTAGCTGTAAAAAAGCGAAAACCTGGCTCAATGCCCACCAGTTAAGTTATAAAGAACAAAATCTCGGTAAAGAAGGAATTACAAGAGAAGAGTTATTAGATATTCTCACGAAAACAGATAATGGAATTGCCAGTATCGTTTCGTCAAAAAACCGCTACGCTAAGGCACTTGGAGTTGACATCGAGGATTTGAGTGTCAATGAAGTGCTCAACTTAATCATGGAAACACCACGGATCTTAAAGAGTCCGATTCTCGTTGATGAGAAGCGCCTACAAGTCGGCTATAAAGAAGATGATATCCGTGCCTTCTTGCCACGCTCTGTCCGTAATGTAGAAAATGCAGAAGCACGTCTACGTGCAGCTCTATAAAACATCAAGGCTGGGAGTGACTCCTAGCCTTGTTTGCTCTTTTGTTTTAAAATCATGTGAGGAATTATGAAAAAGTTACTAATTGCTAGTTTTGCTCTCCTCTTTTTGCTTGCGGGATGTGGGCAAAAAAAGGAAACCCCTGCTGCTTCTACAACAGCATCTGAACCTCTCCAATCCAACCTTCCCGTTTTGGACAATGCCGAAAAGAATACGGTTGTCACCAAGACCTTGCTGATGCCGAAGTCAGAAAATGGAACGCAGCAGATTCAGACCATTACTTATAAAGGCAATCAGTTTTTGACCTTGACCATCCAGCAAAAACGACCTGTCGGGGATGAACTCAAGACCTTTATCTCTGAAAATGGCCTAGAGGAGACGCAAAAAGCGCTTCTAGAAGCGGAAGAAAAGGATGAGACCATCCAAGAGGCACGCAAACTAGCAGGATTCAAACTGGAAACCAAGCTACTCAGCGAGATAGAAATCCAGACGACAACGACTTATGATTTTCAAGTATTGGATGTCAAAAAGGCATCTCAGCTGGAATATTTAAAAAATATCGGCCTTGAAAATCTCTTAAAAAACGAACCTAGCCAATATATTGCAGATAGAGTGGCAAATGGGGCGACAGAACAATAGAAAATCCAAATTAATAGACTGACTTATTTGTAGAACGTCAGGGAATGTGCTATAATAGTACTATTCTAAGGAAAGAGGGTGTTAGAATGGGATTTACTGAAGAAACTGTACGGTTTAAATTGGATGATTCCAATAAGAAAGAAATTAGCGAAACATTGACAGATGTTTATGCTTCTTTGAATGACAAGGGCTACAATCCGATTAACCAGATCGTCGGTTATGTATTGAGTGGAGACCCTGCCTACGTTCCTCGTTATAACAATGCACGAAATCAAATCCGTAAGTATGAGCGTGATGAAATTGTTGAAGAATTGGTACGCTACTACCTAAAAGGACAAGGAGTCGATCTATAATCTATGAGAATTATGGGATTGGACGTCGGTTCAAAAACAGTAGGGGTGGCTATTAGCGATCCGCTCGGTTTCACCGCTCAGGGACTTGAAATCATCCAGATTAATGAGGACCAGGGCCAGTTTGGTTTTGACCGCATCAAGGAATTGGTTGACAGCTATAAGGTAGAACGCTTTGTAGTAGGTTTGCCAAAAAACATGAACAATACCAGCGGTCCGCGAGTAGAAGCCAGTCAAGCCTATGGTGCCAAGCTAGAAGAACTCTTTGGTTTGCCAGTAGACTATCAGGATGAGCGTTTGACAACGGTCGCTGCGGAGCGTATGTTGATTGAACAAGCAGATATCAGTCGTAACAAACGCAAGAAAGTTATTGATAAGTTGGCTGCTCAGCTGATTTTGCAAAATTATTTAGATAGAAAATTTTAAGACAGAGGAGAAACTATGTCACACGATCACAACCATGACCACGAAGAACGTGAATTGATTACACTAGTAGATGAGCAAGGAAATGAAACCTTGTTTGAAATTCTTTTGACCATCGATGGGAAAGAAGAATTTGGTAAAAATTATGTTCTTCTAGTGCCAGTTAATGCAGAAGAAGATGAAAATGGTGAAGTTGAAATTCAAGCTTACTCATTCATCGAAAATGAAGACGGAACAGAAGGCGAATTGCAACCAATCCCAGAAGACTCAGAAGACGAATGGAACATGATTGAAGAAGTCTTCAACAGCTTTATGGAAGAGTAAAAATGTCCGGGGGACATTTTTAGCCCTGCGCCAGAAATTAGAAACGCAGGAATGTCCGAGGGATATTTTTAGCCCAGTTCCTTAAAATAAGAGAGAACTGGTAAGTCTGGGAGACTGTATCACCCCCAACTCCTAAAAATTGGAAGAGTTGGAATGTCCGGTGGACGTCTTTAGCTCACGTTGAAATTCATAGTAGCTAGTGATTGGCTAACCAGGTAAGAGGTCGGGATTTTAGTCCCGACCTCGTTTTTTATTTGTAATCATACTTTGATGCGGTAGTTGATTGGACTTTTGTTAAGGAGACATGTATGTTTGAAGTAGA
This sequence comes from Streptococcus sp. KHUD_016, assembly GCF_051106465.1. Taxonomy (GTDB): domain Bacteria; phylum Bacillota; class Bacilli; order Lactobacillales; family Streptococcaceae; genus Streptococcus. Next base: position 180,318 of record NZ_CP193663.1, read on the forward strand.
AAAATGGCTGCATAGTCGGATTGGTTTAAACTTTAGATCTGGACTTGGACGAATGCAGCGAGCAGTGGATTTGCTGGGGAATCCTGAGAAGACTTATCCTATTATCCACGTAACAGGGACTAACGGTAAAGGGTCAACTATTGCCTTCATGAGGGAGTTGTTTGTTGCTCATGGTAAAAAAGTTGGTACTTTTACCTCTCCTCATATCATCAGCATCCATGATCGAATCTGTATTAATGGGCAACCGATTGCTGATGCAGATTTTATCCGTTTGGCGGAGCAGGTCAATGAGATGGAAAAGACGCTTTTGCAAACCTATGACCAGTTGTCCTTTTTTGAATTACTGACTCTGATTGCTTTGCTTTACTTTAAAGAGCAGGGAGTGGATCTGGTTCTGCTAGAAGTGGGGATTGGTGGTTTGCTTGATACCACTAATGTCGTAACAGGAGAGATTGCAGTTATTGCTTCGATTGGGCTAGATCATCAGGAGACCTTGGGCGATAGTCTGGAGGAAATAGCCGAGCAGAAAGCTGGTATTTTCAAGGCTGGCAAGAAGGCAGTCATTGCCAAGCTTACTCCAGAAGCGGAGCTTGTCTGTCAAAGTAAAGCGAGAGAGTTAGCTGTCGAACTTTATCAAGCTGGGCGAGACTTCACCTTGAATGCTGGGGATTTTTCAAGTAAGCTAGCAAACTTTTCACAGCTTGAAATCGGTTTAGAAGGTGCTTATCAGCAAGAAAATGCCGCCTTGGCTTTAGAAACTTTTCTTCTGTTTATGGCGTCAAGAGGTGAAAGGGTCGAAGAAGAGTTTGTCAGACGGGCTTTGAAGGAGACACATTGGGCAGGTCGATTGGAACGGATTCGTCCACAAATCTACCTAGATGGGGCTCACAATCTGCCAGCCTTGACTCGTCTAGTCGAGTTTATCCAAGGGAAAATCCAGCAAGGTTACCAGGTTCGCATCCTTTTTGGAGCACTTAAACGCAAGGATTATCAGGGGATGTTAGGCTATCTATCTAAGCAGTTGCCTGAGGTGGAACTTAAGGTAACAGGCTTTGACTACCAAGGCTCTCTGGATGAAAAGGATGTGGCGGGTTACGATTTGATTTCTTCCTATGGCGGTTTTATCAGAGAATTTGAAGAAAAGGCCAAAGATCAGGACTTGCTTTTCGTGACGGGCTCGCTCTACTTTATCTCGGAAGTCCGAGCGAGTTTGGTTGGAAGCGACGAGATTAGTTGACCTTATAGGCTTAAGTTGTTATACTTGAGGTAGGAGGTATATCTGGAAACGATTCCAGCAAAACATTGGCACAAAAGAAAGGAAATCGCTATGAAAACGAAAACATTCACACTTTCTATTGCTTCCCTAGCAATTCTTAGTCTTTTAGCAGCTTGTGGACCTAAGGCACAAGCCCCTACCCAGCAATCTGCTCAGCAATCATCTTCTCAACAAGAATCATCTTCTAGCGCTGCGACAAGTGCTAGTCAACCACAGGCGTCCTCAAGTCAGGACACTACTGTAGCTCAACCTACGAATATCGATGGTACCTATACTGGAAAAGATGAGAATGACCAAATCACTCTTGTTGTAACAGGTAAAACTGGTACATGGACTGAGGTCGAGCCAGATGGAGATAAGGAAATCAAGCAAGTCAGCTTTGAACCAGAAAATCAACGTGTCATTATCGGTGATGATGTCAAAATTTACACGGTTAATGGTAATCAATTGATTATCGACGATATGGACCGAGAGACATCTGACCGAGTGGTATTAACTAAGCAATAATGATTAAGTAAAAGTTCCAATGAGATGAAATCCATCTTTTTGGAGCTTTTTTCTTGAAAAAGTGGCTGGCTGTTCTTTACTAACTTTTTACTTAAAACGCTTACAAATATTTGTAAAACTTCTTATAAGGTCGTATACTTATAGTAAATAATCAAATAGCGCAAAGGCGCAGGAGGAAAAGCATATGGCTACATTTTACGTTCCGGCAGTTAACCTTATTGGTAAAGGTGTTGTAAATGAAGTAGGTCCGTATATCAAGGAACTGGGGTATAAGAAGGCCCTTTTGGTGACAGATAAGTTCATCGAAGGTAGTGATATTTTACCCAAAGTCCTAAAACCGTTAGATGCTGAAGGGATCGACTATGTAATCTTTAGCGATGTGGAGCCAAATCCGACTTGCAAGAACGTTACAGATGGGGTTGCTGCTCTGAAAGAGCATGGATGTGACTTCATCATCAGTCTTGGAGGAGGGTCTCCTCAGGATGCGGCTAGTTGTATCTCTATCATTGCTGCAAATGGTGGAAAACCACAGGACTACGAAGGTCTCCACAAGTCTACTAAAAAAGGGTTGCCAGTGGTTGCGATCAATACAACAGCTGGAACTTCTGCAGAAATCACCATTAACTATGTTATTACTGACGAAGAGCGCAAGGTCAAGATGGTAATGGTTGATAAGAACAGCCTTGCCCTTATCTCTGTCAATGATCCAGAACTCATGCTTTCAAAGCCGAAAGGATTGACAGCAGCGACAGGTATGGATGCTCTTACTCACGCTGTCGAAGCCTTGGTAACACCAGGTGCTTATAATGTGACCAAGAAACTTTCTATCGGAGCGATTGAACTCATCAAGGAGTATCTTCCTCGTGCTGTGGCAAATGGCCAAGATATTGAAGCGCGTGAGGCGATGGTCAATGCCATCTTCCTCGGTGGTATGAGCTTTAACAATGCTGGTTTGGGCTATGTTCATTCTATGGCTCACCAACTCGGTGCAGTTTATAACTTGCCACATGGTGTCTGCTGTGCCATGCTTCTTCCAGTTGTAGAGCGTGAAAATGCTAAACGTGTACCAGAAGCTTTCCGCAATGTAGCCAAGGCCTTGGGACTCCATGTTGAAGGGAAAACAGACCAGGAATGCGCTGACTATGCTATCGCTGAAATTGAAAAACTGTCTAAAACAGTAGGTATTCCGAAGAAACTCACCGAACTCGGTATCCAAGAAAAAGACTTTGACTTTGACTACCTTTCTAAGAATGCTTTGATTGATGCATGTGCGCCAGGCAATCCATTTATGCCAACTTTAGAAGAAACCATTGCTCTCTACAAAGAACTCTTCTAAAAATCAAGTAGAGTGGAAGGGACGTATTCCCCAACATATAAATAATATTGGAAAGAACTATCATTTTGGTAGTTCTTTTTAAGTTTCTTAATACCCTAGTTAAAAAGATAAAAAGGGATAGCACGTCATATAGTGAAGGAGTAATTTAAGAATCTTGCAGTTCTTGGAATAGTTTGAATAGAAAAAGGTAAAAGGTTGCCATCTACCCCTGAACTGAGGTATACTAGTAGAAACAGTAGTTTATCAAGCAGTTAAGGAGAATGTTAGAAAAGGAAGGGGGATGTATGACAGCTAGAAAAATGCAGCTACTCATGTCCAAATATGGTTTCAGTATTACCATCATGTTGGCAGAGTTGTTTATCATCTTTGGTTTATTTCTCTATCTAGGGCAGATGGCTCCAATTGTCTGGATTATCCTAGTCATTTTAGTGAGCTTAGCGACTATTGTATCGATTGTTAATCGATCTATGAATCCTGAGAGTAAGGTAACATGGCTATTAGTAGCCTTTGTGCCAGTGTTTGGTCCCTTACTCTATATCATGTTTGGAGAGCGTCGTTTATCTAAAAAAGAAATGAAGCAGCTAAAGCAGCTCCAATCAATGGTTGATCGAGAGGACAATAGCAGAGCTCTCCGTTTGGAGTTAAAAGAGCAAGACAAGTCGGCTTATGGCGTTATCAAATCTCTCCTCAGCATGGACACGAATGCCGATGTCTATGATCGAACGGATACACGATTTTTTGCATCTGGTGAAAGCATGTGGCATCAGATGCTAGAGGATCTCAGGAAAGCGGAGAAATTTATCTTTCTTGAGTACTATATCATCGAAGAAGGCTTGATGTGGAACAGTATTTTAGAGATTTTGGAAGAAAAGGCTGCTCAAGGAGTAGAAGTTAAGTTCCTCTACGACGATATTGGATGTATGGCAACCTTGCCTGGGGATTATACCATCCAGCTTCGTAGCCGAGGGATTGAAGCCCATAAATTTAACAAGGTGATTCCACGCTTGACTGTTGCTTATAACAACCGTGATCACCGTAAAATCATGGTTATCGATGGGCAGATTGCCTATACAGGTGGTGTCAATCTAGCAGACGAGTATATCAACCATATCGAACGCTTTGGTTATTGGAAGGATAGCGGTATTCGTCTGGATGGACCGGCAGTTAAAGCTTTTACCAGACTCTTTTTATCTGCCTGGTATATCAACCGTGGAGAGATTAGTGATTTTGACCAATACCATCTCGAAAATCAGCCCAAAGATGGGATGGGGCTCTGTATTCCCTATAGTAGTGGGCCAAAACCCATCTACAGAGCTCAAGTTGGAAAAACGGTTTACCAAAATCTTATCAATCAAGCTACAGATTACGTCTATATCACGACTCCCTATCTGATTGCTGACTACGATCTAACTGAAAGTATCAAAAATGCAGCTCTGAGAGGGGTAGATGTGCGAATTGTGACACCGTGTATCCCAGATAAGAAGGTTATTCAGTTAGTTACTCGAGGAGCCTATCCAGACTTGTTATCTGCGGGGGTTCGTATTTATGAGTACAGTCCGGGATTCCTTCATAGCAAGCAAATGCTTGTCGATGGAGAGGCAGCTACTGTGGGGACCATCAATTTTGACTATCGTAGCTTGCTCCACCACTATGAAAATGCCGTCTTACTTTATAGAACGCAGTCCATCATCGATATTGAAAGGGACTTCGAAGAGATTTTTAAAGTTTCTCAAGAAATTTATCCTCACACTATCAAAACCAGCTGGTATCAAAGCCTAATCAAGGAAATTGTCCAGTTGTTTGCACCTATGCTCTAACTATCCATCAAGATCTAGCCCAAGGCTGGATCTTATTTTTGTCTTCTTACGAATAGATAAGTAAAGGAGAAAACCATGCTTAATCTAGAAGATGATGATTTTATCAGAGAGTATAGAAACAGTCGATTCCACCGTTTTCGTGAAATCGAACGCTTTGCGCTATTGGATAAGAAATTCAGCAAATATCAATCCCAAGCTGACATTCCTGTAAGATTTTGATATACTAAAACAGATAAACTTAGAGGAGAAATTGAATGAACGTATACGGGAAAATAGATGAGAAACAAGAAGAATCTCATTACCAAGACTGGTCAGTGCCAGAGAAACGAGAAGGAGCTCCCATTCCCTTTTTTAGTATTTTGCTTTGGAGTTTAGTGGCCACAGCCATTTCGGTTGCCCTACCTAATATTTTTGGTTTAGTCAGTCCGCAACAAACCCAGGATCTTTATACCGGTTGGGCCTTGCATCAAAATGGTCAAATGTATACAGATTATTTTGGGACGGAGGGATTGCTCTATTATGTGCTAACCTACCTTTTTCAAGGCAGTATTCTGATTGCTTTGGTTGAGTGGTTGGCCTTGTTTGGAGCAGGTGTTTTTCTTTTTAAGGCTGCGAATACTCTTGCCGGCCAAGAAAAGGAAGCGAAGCGAGTTGTCTTTATTTTATACTTGCTTGTAGCGGGTCTCGCTTTTGGTGGCGGTTATGCTCTTTTGCTAGCCCTGCCTTTCCTATTTTATTCATTGAGTATCGTTACAAATTATCTAGCTTTTCCAAAGGACGACAAAGGATTTGTACGAGTGGGGATGAGCCTTGCTCTCGCTTTCTTCCTTGCGCCAATCCCAACCGCCTTGTTTGCGGCTGTACTGGCCTTGGGGATTATCGGCTTTAATCTAGGCAAAGGTCACTTTGTTCATGGTCTATATCAGTTCTTTGCGTCAGCCCTAGGATTTTCGCTCTTATTTTATCCTTTAGGCTACTATACAGTGTGGACAGGTAGTTTTGGGGATGCCATTAGCCAGACCTTGTATCCGGTAAATACTCTTAGCCTCTTTTCGAACTCGCATTTGCTTGAAAATGCAGCCTTCTATGGCTTGCTTGCTATTGGATTAGGTTCCCTTGGTTTGCTCTTTGCAGGCTTGTTCCAGTCAAAACCAGCCAAGCAATATGCCCTCTCAATTGCTGCTAGCTTGGGAGTGTTGGTTTCTTTGGGAATCTTGATTCTCTCCAAAGAGCCTATCAACGGTACTCGTCTTGTGGTGTTAATTCCTTTCTTGGCCCTGCTCCTTCTGACAGAAATCAAGGAAGATGTTTCGGAGGGAGGGAGTCGTCGTAGAAGAAGACGTGAGAAACAAACTTCTTTCTTTAAAGGAAATTTCTATCTACCACTGATTGCCCTTGCCTATCTCATTGTTCTTCCTATCGTGAGTCGCTACCTTTCTCACCCAGCGACTTATCAGGAGAGAGATCGTCTGGCTAGCGTGGTCAAACAACAAACGAGTTCTGAGGATCGTGTCTATGCTTGGGATGATCGTCCTGATTTCTACCGTACCAGTGAGCGCTTGGCGCCAACTTCTCTATCAACTCCAACACTCTATACTGCAAGCGATGAAAATAAAACTAAACTGATGAATGACCTGAAAGAGAATCAACCGAAGATGATTGTGGTCAATCAAAAAGTTGCCTTGTGGTCAGATGTAGAGAGCTGGATCAGTGAAAACTATGAGCTTGTTCAGACAGATACTAGCGAGTTCAAACTATATAAATCAAAATAACAAAAAATCAATATCTTGTGGAATTTTAAAATTTTTAGGATTTTTAACACAAGATATTGATTTTTATTTTTAGAGTGGTATAATACTGAATATAAACAATTCAACAATATTTTAGAAAAGAGCATGGATATGATTGTATTAGAAGAAAAGCTTGCAACCGTTCCCACCTTGTTCGTTGAAAAACGAGATGGTAGACGTGTGGTGTTTGATGTAGACAAGATTGACAAGGCTCTCCACAAGGCGGCGGAAAAGGTTATGGACGTTACGCCTCTAGTAGAAAAACGCCTAAATGGTCTAGTTGAAAGAATCGTGACGGAAATTCACAGCCGCTTCCCTCAAGGTGTCAAGATTTACGAAATTCAAAATGTCGTAGAACATGAACTCCTTGAAGCCAAAGAGTATGCGCTGGCTGAGGAGTATATCACTTATCGGACACAAAGGGATTTTGAGCGCTCAAAAGCGACAGATATAAACTTTAGTATCCATAAACTTCTCAATAAAGATCAAGCAGTTGTTAATGAAAATGCTAATAAAGACAGCGATGTCTTCAACACCCAACGTGATTTGACAGCAGGGATTGTTGGGAAATCAATCGGGCTACAAATGCTTCCTAAGCACGTAGCTAATGCTCACCAAAAAGGGGATATCCACTATCATGACTTGGACTACAGCCCCTACACTCCGATGACCAACTGCTGTTTGATTGATTTTAAAGGCATGCTGGAAAATGGTTTTAAGATTGGAAATGCAGAGGTAGAGAGTCCCAAGTCTATCCAGACTGCGACAGCTCAAATTTCACAAATCATCGCCAATGTTGCTTCTAGCCAGTACGGGGGTTGCTCAGCTGACCGTATCGATGAAGTCTTGGCTCCGTATGCGGAGAAGAATTACCAAAAACACCTCAAAGATGCGGAAGAGTGGGTCTTGCCTGACAAACGGGAAGATTATGCTTGGAAGAAAACCCAAAAAGACATCTACGATGCCATGCAATCTCTCGAGTATGAAATCAACACTCTCTTCACTTCAAATGGCCAAACACCTTTTACTTCGCTCGGTTTTGGTCTGGGAACCAATCGTTTTGAGCGTGAAATTCAAAAAGCTATTTTAACCATTCGTATCAAGGGTCTTGGATCAGAACATCGTACAGCCATCTTCCCTAAACTCATCTTTACGTTGAAAAGAGGCCTTAACTTGGAAGAAGGGACTCCGAACTATGACATCAAACAGTTGGCCCTCGAGTGTGCAACCAAGCGGATGTACCCTGATGTCTTGTCCTATGATAAGATTATCGAGCTGACAGGTTCTTTCAAGGTTCCTATGGGCTGTCGCTCCTTCCTCCAAGGCTGGAAAGATGAAAATGGTGTTGAGGTCAATTCAGGTCGGATGAATCTAGGTGTTGTGACGGTCAATCTGCCTCGTATCGCCCTCGAGTCTGAAGGGGATCTGAATAAGTTTTGGGAAATCTTCAATGAGCGGATGAATATCGCAGAAGATGCTCTGGTTTACCGTGTTGAACGGACCAAGGAAGCAACACCAGCGAATGCCCCTATCCTCTATCAGTACGGAGCCTTCGGTCGCCGTCTCGGAAAAGAAGAAAGTGTTGACCAACTCTTTAAGAATCGCCGTGCGACAGTTTCGCTGGGCTACATCGGTTTGTACGAAGTGGCTACAGTCTTCTTTGGAAATAGCTGGGAAAGCAATCCTGAAGCCAAGGAATTCACACTGGATATTATTCGTGATATGAAACGTCGTGTGGAAGAGTGGTCTGACCAATATGGTTACCATTTCTCTATCTACTCCACACCGTCTGAAAGTCTGACAGACCGCTTCTGTCGCTTGGATACAGAGAAGTTCGGCTCTATTCCTGACATCACGGACAAGGAATACTACACCAACTCTTTCCACTACGATGTTCGTAAAAATCCAACACCGTTTGAAAAATTAGACTTTGAGAAAGTTTACCCAGAAGCAGGTGCGTCAGGTGGTTTCATCCATTATTGTGAGTATCCAGTTCTTCAACAAAATCCTAAAGCCTTGGAAGCTGTTTGGGACTATGCCTATGACCGTGTCGGTTATCTAGGGACCAATACTCCGATTGATCGTTGCTACAAGTGCGACTTTGAAGGGGATTTTGAACCAACTGAGCGAGGATTCGCTTGTCCCAACTGTGGCAATAGCGACCCTAAAACAGTAGACGTGGTCAAACGTACGTGTGGTTATCTGGGAAATCCTCAAGCGCGTCCGATGGTTAATGGACGCCACAAGGAAATCGCTGCGCGTGTCAAACACATGAATGGCTCTACTATCAAAACAGCTGGACATGAAGTAACAAATTAGAAGGAAATGGAATGGGGAAATACCAATTAGACGATAAGGGACGCGCACAAGTGACCCGTTATCACGAGAAACACTCGAAAGGTGGAACAGGTAAAAAAGAACGCTTGCTCAACCTCAGAGAACAGTTTTTAAACAAGAAAAAGAAAAAATAAAAGTGAGAGTCTGCTCTCACTTTTCTCTTAGGTGGGAGGGAAATATGGAACTACGCAGACCAAGTTTGGAAGATAAAGAAGCGATTTTAGAGATGATGGCAGAGTTTGAACAAGCACAGTCCCCTCACGACGGTGGATTTTGGGATGCTGAGAATTTTGTTTATGAAGAGTGGTTAGAAGAAAATCTTCAAGCGGAAGCGGGACTCAATATTCCTGAAAACTGGGTTCCTGCTATCCAGCTGGTTAGTTTTGACATAGCAGGCCAGGCTCTTGGCTTTCTCAACCTTCGTCTCCGATTAAATGACTACTTACTAGAAAATGGTGGGCATATCGGCTATTCCGTTCGCCCCTCTGAAAGAGGCAAAGGTTATGCCAAAGAAGCTCTCCGACAAGGCTTGCAAGTCGCCAAGGGAAAGAACATCAAAAAAGCGCTTGTGACCTGTAGCACAGAAAACCCTGCTAGTAGAGCAGTGATTGTGGCAAATGGCGGGGTGTTTGAGGATGTTCGCAATGGTGTAGAACGTTACTGGATAGATTTGGAGTAAAAGGATGACATGGAATACACCAAAACCAGGTGAATGGAAAAGTGAGGAGCTTAGTAAAGGGCGGATCATTGATTATAAGGCCTTTAACTTTGTCGATGGAGAAGGTGTGCGAAACTCTCTCTATGTATCAGGTTGCATGTTTCACTGCGAGGGGTGCTATAATGTTGCGACTTGGTCTTTCAATGCAGGTATTCCTTATACAGCAGAGTTAGAAGAGCAGATCATGGTAGACCTTGCCCAGCCCTATGTTCAAGGATTGACCTTGCTGGGAGGAGAACCATTTCTCAATACAGGTATCCTCTTGCCGCTCGTTAAGCGCATTCGAAAGGAATTGCCAGACAAAGACATCTGGTCCTGGACGGGCTACACTTGGGAAGAAATGATGCTGGAGACTCCAGACAAACTGGAACTCTTGTCGCTGATTGACATCCTTGTTGATGGACGGTATGATAAAAGCAAGCGCAATCTCATGCTCCAGTTTCGAGGGTCTTCTAATCAACGAATTATCGATGTGCAAAAATCCCTCAAAAGTGGGCAAGTAGTGATTTGGGACAAGCTTAATGACGGAAAAGAAAGCTATGAACAGGTGAAGAGAGAATGAAGAAAAAAGACCTGATAGAACAACTGGTTTCAGAGATCGAAACGGGAAGAATTAGGACGCTAGGGATCTACGGTCATGGGGCTTCGGGTAAATCAACCTTTGCTCAGGAATTGTATCAAGCTTTAGATTCTACTACAGTAAATTTACTAGAAACAGATCCCTATATCACTTCAGAACGTCACCTGGTAGTACCAAAGCAAGCACCAGATCAAAAGGTGACAGCTTGTCTGCCTGTAGCACATGAACTGGCAAGTTTACAGAGAGATATTCTCGCCTTGCAGGCAGGTATGGATGTCTTAACAATCGATGAACCGTGGAAGGCTAGCGAGGTCTTGTCTGGAGCCAAACCAATTCTGATTGTTGAAGGGATGTCTGTGGGATTTCTACCCAAGGAACTCTTTGACAAAACTATCTGTTTCTACACGGATGAGGAGACCGAATTAAAGAGGCGCTTAGCTCGAGATACGACTATGAGAAATCGGGATGCATCTTTTGTATTGGCTAGCCATCAGATGAGACGGGAGCAGTATCTGCGATACTATAGAGAAAACGAGTCTAAAGCGGACATTTTAGTAGATCAATCAGAAGATACATTCAAGGTCAAAATGACACACATTATATAGAAGAAAAGACGGTTTTTTATAGATATAAATCCGTAATCTTGGAAAGATGAAAAGAGAAAACAGTTTCATCTTAAAAAAACGAAAAAAAGCTCACAAATCCCTTGCAATCGTAGGGGCTTTGTGTTATTCTATTATGGTGCTGTAAATTACAGCCTTAGCTTTGATGCAAGAGGTTGCGACACGCTCGGTTGCATTGCCACGCAACGCGCGTCGGTTTTCTTGTGGAGCTAGCCTATTATCTTAAATAGACGAAAAGGAGAAAAAGATGGCAAACAAAAAAATCCGTATCCGTTTGAAAGCTTACGAACACCGTACGCTTGACACAGCGGCTGCAAAAATCGTAGAATCAGCTACTCGTACAGGTGCACAAGTTGCGGGTCCAATCCCACTTCCAACTGAGCGTAGCCTCTACACAATCATTCGTGCGACTCACAAATACAAAGACTCTCGCGAACAATTTGAAATGCGTACACACAAACGTTTGATCGATATCGTTAACCCAACTCAAAAAACAGTTGATGCGTTGATGAAATTGGATCTTCCAAGTGGTGTAAACGTAGAAATCAAACTTTAATCTAAAATATAAAAGAGCAGAGGCTGGTGTTTCAATTTAATTGAACACGGGCTAAACTCGGTGTGAAAAAGATAAACTTCCTAGTGTCTGTTAGACACTGCGTCAGTTTCCTATTTTCACTTTGAGTTTGACGCCCTTTGTATCTTAGACTTGAGCATAAAAAACGCTCGTTAAAAACTTTTTGAATAAAAAATATAGAAAAGGAACTATTTTCTCATGACAAAAGGAATCTTAGGGAAAAAAGTGGGAATGACTCAAATCTTCACTGAAGCTGGCGAATTGATCCCTGTAACAGTTATTGAAGCAACTCCAAACGTTGTTCTTCAAGTTAAAACTGTTGAAACAGACGGATACAACGCTATCCAAGTTGGTTTCGATGACAAACGCGAAGTATTGAGCAACAAACCTGCTAAAGGACATGTAGCGAAAGCTAACACGGCTCCTAAGCGCTTCATTCGTGAATTCAAAAACGTTGAAGGCTTGGAAGTTGGTGCTGAAATCACAGTTGAAACATTCGCAGCTGGAGACGTTGTTGACGTAACTGGTACTTCTAAAGGTAAAGGTTTCCAAGGTGTTATCAAACGCCACGGACAATCACGTGGACCAATGGCTCACGGTTCTCGTTACCACCGTCGTCCAGGTTCTATGGGACCTGTTGCACCTAACCGCGTATTCAAAGGTAAAAACCTTGCAGGACGTATGGGTGGCGACCGCGTAACAATTCAAAACCTTGAAGTTGTACAAGTTGTTCCAGAAAAGAACGTTATCCTTATCAAAGGTAACGTACCAGGTGCTAAGAAATCTCTTATCACTATCAAATCAGCAGTTAAAGCTGGTAAATAATAAAGAAAGGGGAAATCAGTCACAATGGCAAACGTAACATTATTTGACCAAACTGGTAAAGAAGCTGGCCAAGTTGTTCTTAACGATGCAGTATTTGGTATTGAACCAAATGAATCAGTTGTGTTTGATGTGATCATCAGCCAACGCGCAAGCCTTCGTCAAGGAACACACGCTGTTAAAAACCGCTCTGCAGTATCAGGTGGTGGACGCAAACCATGGCGTCAAAAAGGAACTGGACGTGCTCGTCAAGGTTCTATCCGCTCACCACAATGGCGTGGTGGTGGTGTTGTCTTCGGACCAACTCCACGTTCATACGGCTACAAACTTCCACAAAAAGTTCGTCGCCTAGCTCTTAAATCAGCTTACTCTGAAAAAGTTGCTGAAAACAAATTCGTAGCTGTAGATGCTCTTTCATTTACAGCTCCAAAAACTGCTGAATTTGCAAAAGTTCTTGCAGCATTGAGCATCGATTCAAAAGTTCTTGTTATCCTTGAAGAAGGAAATGAATTCGCAGCTCTTTCAGCTCGTAACCTTCCAAATGTGAAAGTTGCAACTGCTACAACTGCAAGTGTTCTTGACATCGCAAATAGCGACAAACTTCTTGTCACACAAGCAGCTATCTCTAAAATCGAGGAGGTTCTTGCATAATGAATTTGTATGATGTTATCAAAAAACCTGTTATCACTGAAAGCTCAATGGCTCAACTTGAAGCAGGAAAATATGTATTTGAAGTTGACACTCGTGCACACAAACTTTTGATCAAGCAAGCTGTTGAAGCTGCTTTCGAAGGTGTTAAAGTTGCCAACGTTAACACAATCAACGTAAAACCAAAAGCAAAACGTGTTGGACGTTACACTGGTTTTACTAACAAAACTAAAAAAGCTATCATCACACTTACAGCTGATTCAAAAGCAATCGAGTTGTTCGCTGCTGAAGCTGAATAATCTAAGGAGGAAATATCGTGGGAATTCGTGTTTATAAACCAACAACAAACGGTCGCCGTAATATGACTTCTTTGGATTTCGCTGAAATCACAACAAGCACTCCTGAAAAATCATTGCTTGTTGCTTTGAAGAGCAAGGCTGGTCGTAACAACAACGGTCGTATCACTGTTCGTCACCAAGGTGGTGGACACAAACGTTTCTACCGTTTGGTTGACTTCAAACGTAACAAAGACAACGTTGAAGCAGTTGTTAAAACAATCGAGTACGATCCAAACCGTTCTGCAAACATCGCTCTTGTACACTACACTGACGGTGTGAAAGCATACATCATCGCTCCAAAAGGTCTTGAAGTTGGTCAACGTATCGTTTCAGGTCCTGAAGCAGATATCAAAGTCGGAAACGCTCTTCCACTTGCTAACATCCCAGTTGGTACTTTGATCCACAACATCGAATTGAAACCAGGTCGTGGTGGAGAATTGGTACGTGCTGCTGGTGCTTCTGCTCAAGTATTGGGTCAAGAAGGTAAATACGTTCTTGTTCGTCTTCAATCTGGCGAAGTTCGTATGATTCTTGGAACTTGTCGTGCTACAGTTGGTGTTGTCGGAAACGAACAACATGGACTTGTAAACCTTGGTAAAGCAGGACGTAGCCGTTGGAAAGGTATCCGCCCAACAGTTCGTGGTTCTGTAATGAACCCTAACGATCACCCACACGGTGGTGGTGAAGGTAAAGCACCAGTTGGTCGTAAAGCGCCATCTACTCCATGGGGCAAACCTGCTCTTGGTCTTAAAACTCGTAACAAGAAAGCGAAATCTGACAAACTTATCGTTCGTCGTCGCAACGAGAAATAATAGTAAACTAGTCGCCTAAGCAACTAGGAAATCCGCCAGCTCGGTAGCGCTCCATGTGAGCGCAAGCCGCTGTGGTACAACATTTAAAGGAGAAAAAATAAAAATGGGACGCAGTCTTAAAAAAGGACCTTTCGTCGATGAGCATTTGATGAAAAAAGTTGAAGCTCAAGCTAACGACGAAAAGAAAAAAGTTATCAAAACTTGGTCACGTCGTTCAACGATCTTCCCAAGTTTCATTGGTTACACTATTGCAGTTTATGACGGACGTAAACACGTACCTGTTTACATCCAAGAAGACATGGTAGGTCACAAACTTGGTGAATTTGCACCAACTCGTACTTACAAGGGTCACGCTGCAGACGACAAGAAAACACGTAGAAAATAAGGAGAACATAAATGGCAGAAATTACTTCAGCTAAAGCAATGGCTCGTACAGTACGTGTTTCACCTCGTAAATCACGTCTTGTTCTTGACAACATCCGTGGTAAAAGCGTAGCCGATGCTATTGCAATCTTGACATTCACACCAAACAAAGCTGCTGAAATCATCTTGAAAGTTTTGAACTCAGCTGTAGCTAACGCTGAAAACAACTTTGGTTTGGACAAAGCTAACTTGGTAGTATCTGAAGCATTCGCAAACGAAGGACCAACTATGAAACGTTTCCGTCCACGTGCGAAAGGTTCAGCTTCACCAATCAACAAACGTACAGCTCACATCACTGTAGCTGTTGCAGAAAAATAAGGAGGTAACATCGTGGGTCAAAAAGTACATCCAATTGGTATGCGTGTCGGCATCATCCGTGATTGGGATGCCAAATGGTATGCTGAAAAAGAATACGCGGATTACCTTCATGAAGATCTTGCAATCCGTAAATTCGTTCAAAAAGAACTTGCTGACGCAGCAGTTTCAACTATCGAAATCGAACGCGCAGTAAACAAAGTTAACGTTTCACTTCACACTGCTAAACCAGGTATGGTTATCGGTAAAGGTGGTGCTAACGTTGATGCACTCCGTGCAAAACTTAACAAATTGACTGGAAAACAAGTACACATCAACATCATCGAAATCAAACAACCTGATTTGGATGCTCACCTTGTAGGTGAAGGAATTGCTCGTCAATTGGAGCAACGTGTCGCTTTCCGTCGTGCACAAAAACAAGCAATCCAACGTGCTATGCGTGCTGGAGCTAAAGGAATTAAAACTCAAGTATCAGGTCGTTTGAACGGTGCAGATATCGCCCGTGCTGAAGGATACTCTGAAGGAACTGTTCCACTTCACACACTTCGTGCAGATATCGATTACGCTTGGGAAGAAGCAGATACTACATACGGTAAACTTGGTGTTAAAGTATGGATCTACCGTGGTGAAGTTCTTCCAGCTCGTAAAAACACTAAAGGAGGTAAATAACCAATGTTAGTACCTAAACGTGTTAAACACCGTCGTGAATTCCGTGGAAAAATGCGCGGTGAAGCAAAAGGTGGAAAAGAAGTAGCATTCGGTGAATACGGTCTTCAAGCTACAACTAGCCACTGGATCACTAACCGCCAAATCGAAGCTGCTCGTATCGCCATGACTCGTTACATGAAACGTGGTGGTAAAGTTTGGATTAAAATCTTCCCACACAAATCATACACCGCTAAAGCTATCGGTGTGCGTATGGGATCTGGTAAAGGGGCACCTGAAGGTTGGGTAGCACCAGTTAAACGTGGTAAAGTGATGTTCGAAATCGCTGGTGTATCTGAAGAAATCGCTCGCGAAGCGCTTCGTCTTGCAAGCCACAAATTGCCAGTTAAATGTAAATTCGTAAAACGTGAAGCAGAATAAGGAGAAGGCATGAAACTTAATGAAGTAAAAGAATTTGTTAAAGAACTTCGTGGTCTTTCTCAAGAAGAACTCGCGAAGCGCGAAAACGAATTGAAAAAAGAATTGTTTGAACTTCGTTTCCAAGCTGCTACTGGTCAATTGGAACAAACAGCTCGCTTGAAAGAAGTTAAAAAACAAATCGCTCGTATCAAAACAGTTCAATCTGAAGCGAAATAATAGACTAGGGAAGGAGAAATTTCAATGGAACGCAATAATCGTAAAGTTCTTGTTGGACGTGTTGTATCTGACAAAATGGACAAGACAATCACAGTTGTAGTTGAAACAAAACGTAACCACCCAGTCTATGGTAAACGTATTAACTACTCTAAAAAATACAAAGCACATGATGAAAACAATGTTGCCAAAGAAGGCGATATCGTACGTATCATGGAAACTCGTCCGCTTTCAGCTACAAAACGTTTCCGTCTTGTAGAAGTTGTTGAAGAAGCGGTCATCATCTAATCAAACCTGAAAGGAGAAAACTGAAATGATTCAAACAGAAACTCGTTTGAAAGTCGCAGACAACAGCGGTGCGCGCGAAATCTTGACTATCAAAGTTCTTGGTGGTTCAGGACGTAAATTTGCAAACATCGGTGATGTTATCGTGGCATCTGTAAAACAAGCTACTCCTGGTGGTGCGGTTAAAAAAGGTGACGTTGTAAAAGCTGTTATCGTTCGTACTAAATCAGGTGCTCGTCGTGCTGATGGTTCATACATCAAATTTGATGAAAATGCAGCAGTTATCATCCGTGAAGACAAAACTCCTCGCGGAACACGTATCTTTGGCCCAGTTGCACGTGAATTGCGTGAAGGTGGCTTCATGAAGATCGTGTCACTTGCTCCAGAAGTACTTTAATATTAAAAAAACAAACTAGTCCCCTGGATTTACCTCCAGGGTGCCCTTATGGGCGTAAGAAAAATCAAGGAGAAACCTAATGTTTGTAAAAAAAGGCGACAAAGTTCGCGTAATCGCTGGTAAAGATAAGGGAACAGAAGCTGTTGTCCTTACTGCCCTTCCAAAAGTAAACAAAGTTATCGTTGAAGGTGTTAACATCGTTAAGAAACACCAACGTCCAACTAACGAGCTTCCTCAAGGTGGTATCATCGAGAAAGAAGCAGCTATCCACGTATCAAACGTTCAAGTTTTGGACAAAAATGGTGTAGCTGGTCGTGTTGGTTACAAATTTGTAGACGGTAAAAAAGTTCGCTACAACAAAAAATCAGGCGAAGTGCTTGATTAATCACGAAGGAAAGGAGAAGTATAATGGCAAATCGTTTAAAAGAAAAATATCTTAATGAAGTAGTTCCTGCTTTGACAGAACAATTCAACTACTCATCAGTGATGGCTGTGCCTAAAGTAGATAAGATCGTTTTGAACATGGGTGTTGGTGAAGCTGTATCAAACGCTAAAAGTCTTGAAAAAGCTGCTGAAGAATTGGCACTTATCTCAGGTCAAAAACCACTTATCACTAAAGCTAAAAAATCAATCGCCGGCTTCCGTCTTCGTGAAGGTGTAGCGATCGGTGCAAAAGTTACCCTTCGTGGTGAACGTATGTACGAATTCTTGGACAAATTGGTTTCAGTTTCACTTCCACGTGTACGTGACTTCCACGGTGTTCCAACAAAATCATTTGATGGACGCGGAAACTACACACTTGGTGTGAAAGAACAATTGATCTTCCCAGAAATCAACTTTGATGACGTTGACAAAACTCGTGGTCTTGACATCGTTATCGTAACAACTGCTAACACTGACGAAGAGTCACGTGCATTGCTTACAGGCCTTGGAATGCCTTTTGCAAAATAATATAGGAGGTAAATCTAATGGCTAAAAAATCAATGATTGCTAAGAACAAACGTCCAGCGAAGTTCTCTACTCAAGCTTATACTCGTTGTGAAAAATGTGGTCGTCCACATTCAGTTTACCGCAAATTTAAACTTTGCCGTGTTTGCTTCCGTGAATTAGCTTACAAAGGACAAATTCCTGGTGTAACAAAAGCATCTTGGTAATATCATGATACAAAGAGCGTAACAACCACAGCAAAAATAGAAAATTTGGTGAAGGAGCGATGCTCCAAAACAAATTTATCTTTTTTGCACAGGTTGTAGCTCGTTTTCAAATAAGAGTTCTCTCATTTGAATGTGTCAATACTATCTGAGCCCAGCTCAATCATTAACTAGCAAGTGCAACTTGCAAACTACTAGTAAGAGGAGAAAAACAAAATGGTTATGACTGACCCAATCGCAGACTTCCTAACTCGTATTCGTAACGCTAACCAAGCGAAACACGAAGTACTTGAAGTGCCTGCATCAAACATCAAAAAAGGGATTGCTGAAATCCTTAAACACGAAGGTTTTGTTAAGAACGTAGAAATCATCGAAGATGACAAACAAGGCATCATCCGTGTATTCCTTAAATACGGACCAAACGGTGAAAAAGTTATCACTAACTTGAAACGTGTTTCTAAACCAGGACTTCGTGTCTACAAAAAACGTGAAGATCTTCCAAAAGTTCTTAACGGACTTGGAATTGCTATCCTTTCAACTTCTGAAGGTTTGCTTACTGATAAAGAAGCTCGCCAAAAGAACGTTGGTGGAGAAGTTATCGCTTACGTTTGGTAAAATCAAGATACAAAGAGCGTCATGGGCAATGTGATAATAGGAAATCTGACAAAGAGTGTTAACACTCTAGGAAGATTTGTCTTTTTCACACAGACCATAGCTCGTGTTCAATTTAGCTGATTTACTGATCAGCCAAATAGAGAGTAAATTAGTTTAGGAGAAAAAGATGAAAGCTACTGAATTGAATGAAAAACTTATTGTTGCAGAAGACGCTTTGGCTGAATTGTCAAAAGATGACCTTGTATCTCTTTTATGTGAAATTGGTTATAGTCCTGCGGCTATTGATGTATTGACAGAATATCAGGAGTTTGTCAAAGCTTTTCGAAAGAAACTAGGTTTGCTCTAATCCGAATGCCCCCCGTGAAAACTGGCCATTCTGGCCTGACAATTTAACAGGAGAAAATAAACATGTCACGTATTGGTAATAAAGTTATCGTGTTGCCTGCTGGTGTTGAAATCACTAACAATGACAACGTTGTAACTGTAAAAGGACCTAAAGGAGAACTTACTCGTGAGTTCTCAAAAGATATTGAAATTCGTGTGGAAGGTACTGAAGTAACTCTTCACCGTCCAAACGATTCAAAAGAAATGAAAACAATCCACGGAACTACTCGTGCCCTTTTGAACAACATGGTTGTTGGTGTATCAGAAGGATTCAAGAAAGAACTTGAAATGCGCGGGGTTGGTTACCGTGCACAACTTCAAGGATCTAAACTTGTTTTGGCTGTTGGTAAATCTCATCCAGACGAAGTTGAAGCTCCAGAAGGAATTACTTTTGAACTTCCAAACCCAACAACAATCGTTGTTAGCGGAATTTCAAAAGAAGTAGTTGGTCAAACGGCTGCTTACGTACGTAGCCTTCGTTCACCAGAACCATATAAAGGTAAAGGTATCCGTTACGTTGGTGAATTCGTTCGCCGTAAAGAAGGTAAAACAGGTAAATAATGTTGAGTGGTTGATTTTTAACCACCAACCTATTTTCCAACTTAGTGCATAGCACACGATTTAAAACTAAAGAGGTGAAAACTGTGATTTCTAAACCAGATAAAAACAAACTCCGCCAAAAACGCCACCGTCGCGTTCGCGGAAAACTCTCTGGAACTGCTGATCGCCCACGTTTGAACGTATTTCGTTCTAATACAGGCATCTACGCTCAAGTGATTGATGACGTAGCGGGTGTAACGCTCGCAAGTGCTTCAACTCTTGACAAAGAAGTTTCAAAAGGAACTAAAACTGAACAAGCCGTTGCTGTCGGTAAACTCGTTGCAGAACGTGCAAACGCTAAAGGTATTTCAGAAGTGGTGTTCGACCGCGGTGGATATCTATATCACGGACGTGTGAAAGCTTTGGCTGATGCAGCTCGTGAAAACGGATTGAAATTCTAATAGGAGGACACTAGAAAATGGCATTTAAAGACAATGCAGTTGAATTAGAAGAACGCGTAGTTGCTGTCAACCGTGTTACGAAAGTTGTTAAAGGTGGACGTCGTCTTCGTTTCGCAGCTCTTGTTGTTGTTGGTGACCACAACGGTCGCGTAGGATTTGGTACTGGTAAAGCTCAAGAAGTTCCAGAAGCAATCCGCAAAGCAGTAGAAGATGCTAAGAAAAACTTGATTGAAGTTCCTATGGTTGGAACAACAATCCCACACGAAGTTCTTTCAGAATTCGGTGGAGCTAAAGTATTGTTGAAACCTGCTGTAGAAGGTTCTGGAGTTGCCGCTGGTGGTGCAGTTCGTGCCGTTGTGGAATTGGCAGGTGTGGCAGATATTACATCTAAATCACTTGGCTCTAACACTCCAATCAACATTGTTCGCGCAACTGTTGAAGGTTTGAAACAATTGAAACGCGCTGAAGAAGTTGCTGCCCTTCGTGGTATCTCAGTTTCTGATTTGGCATAAGAAAGGGGATAAAATGGCTCAAATTAAAATTACTTTGACTAAGTCTCCAATCGGACGCATTCCATCACAACGTAAAACTGTTGTAGCACTTGGACTTGGCAAATTGAACAGCTCTGTTATCAAAGAAGACAACGCTGCTATCCGTGGTATGATCACTGCAGTATCTCACTTGGTAACAGTTGAAGAAGTAAACTAATGAATTTTTAGGGGATGTGGCAATACTCATCCCCTAAAACTAGGTATAGTCATCTAAGATGACCATGTATAGGCGAGTTGATAAGGGAGACAACCTTTTCTCTCTTATCGGCGCTAGCATTTTACAAAAGAGGAGAAAATAATAATGAAACTTCATGAATTGAAACCTGCAGAAGGTTCTCGTAAAGTACGTAACCGTGTTGGTCGTGGTACTTCATCAGGTAACGGTAAAACATCTGGTCGCGGTCAAAAAGGTCAAAAAGCTCGTAGCGGTGGCGGAGTTCGCCTTGGTTTTGAAGGTGGACAAACTCCATTGTTCCGTCGTCTTCCAAAACGTGGATTCACTAACATCAACGCTAAAGAATACGCAATTGTAAACCTTGACCAATTGAACGTCTTTGAAGACGGTGCAGAAGTAACTCCAGTTGTGCTTATCGAAGCAGGAATTGTGAAAGCTGAAAAATCAGGAGTTAAAATTCTTGGTAACGGTGAGTTGACTAAGAAATTGACTGTGAAAGCAGCTAAATTCTCTAAATCAGCTGAGGAAGCTATCACTGCTAAAGGTGGTTCTGTAGAAGTCATCTAAGAGAGGTGACCCATGTTTTTTAAATTACTAAAAGAAGCGCTCAAGGTTAAACAAGTTCGATCAAAAATTCTCTTTACAATTTTTATCATTCTTGTTTTCCGTATTGGGACAAGTATCACTGTTCCAGGTGTGAATGCAAAAAGTTTAGAAGCTCTCAGTGGTTTATCTTTCTTGAACATGCTTAGTCTTGTTTCAGGGAATGCCATGAAGAACTTCTCCGTTTTCGCACTCGGAGTAAGTCCGTATATCACTGCTTCCATCGTTGTTCAATTGCTACAAATGGATATTTTACCGAAGTTTGTAGAATGGGGCAAACAAGGGGAAGTAGGACGGAGAAAACTAAACCAGGCTACTCGTTACATTGCACTTGTGCTTGCATTTGTTCAATCTATCGGGATTACAGCAGGATTTAATACTCTATCTGGGGCGAAATTATTAACGACAGCTTTAACTCCACAAGTCTTTGTTACCATTGGTATTATCCTCACAGCAGGTAGTATGATTGTAACTTGGCTCGGGGAACAAATTACAGATAAGGGATACGGAAATGGTGTTTCTATGATCATCTTTGCAGGTATTGTTGCTTCAATTCCTGAGATGATTAAAGGCATCTATGTTGACTACTTCGTCAATATTCCAAGTAGCCGTTTGACTTCATCTATTATCTTTGTCGTTATTTTGATTATCGCTGTCTTGTTGATTGTATACTTTACAACCTTTGTTCAACAGGCAGAATATAAAATTCCAATCCAATATACAAAAGTTGCTCAAGGAGCCCCATCAAGCTCATACCTTCCTTTGAAGGTAAACCCAGCGGGGGTTATCCCAGTTATCTTTGCAAGTTCCATCACAGCAGCACCTGCAGCCATTCTTCAATTTTTGAGTGCTACAGGTCATGATTGGGCTTGGGTACGTACAGCACAGGAAATGTTATCTACAACATCTCCAACAGGTGTTGCCATGTATGCCTTGTTGATCATTCTCTTTACATTCTTCTATACATTTGTACAGATCAATCCAGAGAAAGCAGCAGAAAACTTGCAAAAGAGTGGAGCCTACATTCATGGTGTCCGTCCTGGTAAGGGTACTGAAGAATTCATGTCGAAACTTCTTCGTCGCCTTGCGACTGTCGGATCAATCTTCCTTGGTGTGATTTCAATCTTGCCGATTGTGGCAAAAGATGTCTTTGGTCTTTCAGAAGCTGTTGCTTTTGGGGGAACTAGTCTTTTGATCATTATCTCAACTGGTATCGAAGGAATCAAACAGCTAGAAGGTTACCTATTGAAACGTAAGTATGTTGGTTTCATGGACAAAACAGAATAAAAGCAAGATTACTTTTGCTTAGAGAGTGGAGTATGAAGGTCTATCTATCAGAGAGATTTTCGTCTCCCCTCTTCTATTTTGTTTTTAAATAGGGGTTGAAACGAATTTCTGCTTCTATTTAAATACAAAATAAGGAGATCCTATCATGAATCTTTTGATTATGGGCTTACCTGGAGCAGGTAAGGGAACGCAAGCAGCTAAAATTGTGGAGCAATTCCACGTGGCACACATTTCAACTGGAGATATGTTCCGTGCTGCTATGGCTAATCAAACTGAAATGGGTGTACTTGCCAAGTCATATATTGACAAAGGTGAGTTGGTTCCGGATGAAGTTACAAATGGAATTGTTAAAGAACGCCTTTCTCAGGACGACATCAAAGAAACAGGTTTCTTGTTGGATGGTTACCCACGTACGATTGAACAAGCTCATGCCTTGGACAAAACATTGGCGGAACTTGGTATCGAACTAGAAGGCGTGATCAATATCGAAGTGAACCCAGATTGTCTCTTGGAACGTTTGAGTGGTCGTATCATCCACCGCGAAACAGGTGAAACCTTCCACAAAGTTTTCAACCCACCAGTTGACTATAAAGAGGAAGATTATTACCAACGTGAAGATGATAAACCTGAGACAGTGAAGCGTCGTTTGGATGTGAATATCGCCCAAGGTGAACCAATCATTGCTCACTACCGTGCCAAAGGATTGGTCCACGATATCGAAGGAAATCAAGATATCAATGATGTGTTCAAAGACATCGAAAAAGTATTGACAAATTTGAAATAAAGCGTTTTTCACACTTGCAAAAAATCGCTACAAATGTTATACTGAGATAGTCTGACTTATAATTGTTGTCTCTGTTTTCAGAGGCATCGAATCGAAATTTATGGAGGTGCTTTTGCGTGGCAAAAGACGATGTGATTGAAGTTGAAGGCAAAGTAGTCGATACAATGCCTAACGCAATGTTTACGGTTGAACTTGAAAATGGACATCAGATTTTAGCAACAGTTTCTGGTAAAATTCGTAAAAACTATATTCGTATTTTAGCGGGAGATCGTGTTACTGTCGAGATGAGTCCATATGACTTGACACGTGGACGTATCACTTACCGCTTTAAATAATCGAAAAACTTGGAGGGATAAGAAATGAAAGTAAGACCATCGGTCAAACCAATTTGCGAATACTGTAAAGTAATTCGTCGTAATGGTCGTGTTATGGTAATTTGCCCAGCAAATCCAAAACACAAACAACGTCAAGGATAAGATAGAAAGGAGAAAACATGGCTCGTATTGCTGGAGTTGACATTCCAAATGACAAACGCGTAGTAATCTCATTGACTTACGTTTATGGTATCGGACTTGCAACATCTAAGAAAATTTTGGCTGCTGCTGGAATCTCAGAAGATGTTCGTGTACGTGACCTTACATCAGATCAAGAAGATGCTATCCGTCGTGAAGTGGATGCAATCAAAGTTGAAGGTGACCTTCGTCGTGAAGTAAACTTGAACATCAAACGTTTGATGGAAATCGGTTCTTACCGTGGTATTCGTCACCGTCGTGGACTTCCTGTCCGTGGACAAAACACTAAAAACAACGCTCGCACTCGTAAAGGTAAAGCTGTTGCGATCGCTGGTAAGAAAAAATAATATAGGAGGTAAAAGTCTTGGCTAAACCAACACGTAAACGTCGTGTGAAAAAGAATATCGAATCTGGTATTGCTCATATTCACGCTACATTTAATAACACTATTGTTATGATTACTGATGTGCATGGTAATGCAATTGCTTGGTCATCAGCTGGTGCTCTTGGTTTCAAAGGTTCTCGTAAATCTACACCATTCGCTGCTCAAATGGCTTCTGAAGCTGCTGCTAAATCTGCACAAGAACACGGTCTTAAATCAGTTGAAGTTACTGTAAAAGGTCCAGGTTCTGGTCGTGAGTCAGCTATTCGTGCGCTTGCTGCCGCTGGTCTTGAAGTAACAGCAATTCGTGATGTGACTCCAGTGCCACACAATGGTGCTCGTCCTCCAAAACGTCGCCGTGTATAATCATCGCATTACACTGCTTTTCGTTTAAGAGGGAGTAACTAAATGATTGAGTTTGAAAAACCAAATATAACAAAAATTGATGAAAATAAAGATTATGGCAAGTTTGTAATCGAACCACTTGAACGTGGTTACGGTACAACTCTTGGTAACTCTCTTCGTCGTGTACTACTAGCTTCTCTACCAGGAGCAGCAGTGACATCTATCAACATTGAAGGTGTCTTGCATGAGTTCGACACAGTCCCAGGTGTTCGTGAAGACGTGATGCAAATCATTCTGAACATTAAAGGGATTGCAGTGAAATCATACGTTGAAGACGAAAAAATCATTGAACTTGACGTTGAAGGTCCCGCTGAAATTACAGCTGGAGACATTTTGACTGACAGTGATATTGAGATTGTAAATCCAGATCATTATCTCTTTACAATCGGTGAAGGTTCTTCTCTAAAAGCGACAATGACTGTTAACAGTGGTCGTGGATATGTACCTGCTGATGAAAACAAAAAAGATAATGCACCAGTTGGAACACTTGCTGTAGATTCTATTTATACACCAGTTACAAAAGTCAACTATCAAGTTGAACCTGCTCGTGTAGGTAGCAATGATGGATTTGACAAATTAACCCTTGAAATCTTGACTAATGGAACAATTATTCCAGAAGATGCTTTAGGGCTTTCAGCACGTATCTTGACAGAACATCTTGATTTGTTTACAAATCTTACTGAGATTGCTAAGTCAACTGAAGTGATGAAAGAAGCTGATACTGAATCTGACGATCGTATTTTGGATCGTACGATTGAGGAACTGGACTTGTCTGTGCGTTCATACAACTGTTTGAAACGTGCCGGTATCAACACTGTGCATGATTTGACAGAAAAATCTGAAGCAGAGATGATGAAAGTACGAAATCTTGGACGCAAGAGTTTGGAAGAAGTGAAACTCAAACTCATTGACTTGGGTCTTGGATTAAAAGATAAATAAAGGAGGAATACATGGCTTACCGTAAACTAGGACGCACTAGCTCACAACGTAAAGCAATGCTTCGCGATTTGACAACTGACCTTTTGATCAACGAATCAATCGTGACAACTGAAGCTCGTGCTAAAGAAATCCGTAAAACTGTTGAAAAAATGATTACTCTAGGTAAACGTGGTGATTTGCATGCACGTCGTCAAGCAGCTGCTTTCGTACGTAATGAAATCGCATCTGAAAACTATGATGAAGCAACTGATAAGTACACTTCTACTACAGCACTTCAAAAATTGTTCTCAGAAATCGCACCTCGTTATGCTGAACGTAACGGTGGATACACTCGTATCCTTAAAACTGAACCACGTCGTGGTGATGCTGCGCCAATGGCGATCATCGAATTAGTATAAAATCATCAATTTTGTTGAGTGTTATGATGATGGAGTCTTGTGCTCTTAGTCTAGCTCTGGTCTACCGCTGGGACTTATGTCCTAGCGGGAACACTCATCATCATTTGATAGGGTAGACGCTTGTTTACGAAATTGTTTTTT
This sequence comes from Streptococcus sp. KHUD_016, assembly GCF_051106465.1. Lineage (GTDB taxonomy): Bacteria > Bacillota > Bacilli > Lactobacillales > Streptococcaceae > Streptococcus. The sequence goes on from NZ_CP193663.1 coordinate 206,543, forward strand.
TCTTAAGAACAATTTCGTAAGCAGGCGTTTTTTAGTATTTTCTATGGAAATATGCTATACTAGGAAAAAAGAAAATCAAAAACGTTCAGGTTTTCTAAAAATCGTAGAAATGGGGTATAAGGATGAAGGCTATTATTACAGTGGTTGGTAAGGACAAGGCTGGGATCGTTGCAGGCGTGTCTACTAAGATTGCAGAGTTGGGTTTGAATATTGACGATATTTCTCAGACGGTGTTGGATGAATATTTTACTATGATGGCGGTCGTTTCTAGTGACGAAAAACAGGATTTCACTTATCTACGAAATGAGTTTGAAACTTTCGGTCAGACCTTGAATGTCAAAATCAATATTCAAAGTGCGGCGATTTTTGACGCTATGTATAATATCTAGGAGGTGGCTATGGATATTAGACAAGTTACAGAAACCATTGCCATGATCGAGGAGCAGAACTTCGATATCAGAACCATCACCATGGGGATTTCCCTTTTGGACTGTATTGATCCAGATATCAATCATGCTGCTGAAAAGATTTACCAAAAAATTACCACTAAAGCTGCAAATCTAGTGGCTGTAGGAGATGAAATTGCTGCAGAACTTGGGATTCCTATTGTTAATAAACGGGTATCGGTGACTCCGATTTCTTTAATTGGTGCTGCGACTGATGCGACAGACTATCTTGTTTTGGCAAAGGCTCTTGACAAGGCTGCCAAGGAGATCGGTGTTGATTTTATTGGTGGATTCTCTGCCTTGGTACAAAAGGGTTATCAAAAAGGTGATGAAATTCTCATCAATTCTATCCCGCGCGCTCTAGCTGAGACAGACAAGGTTTGTTCGTCTGTTAACATTGGCTCGACCAAGTCAGGTATCAACATGACTGCGGTCGCTGATATGGGGCGTATCATCAAGGAAACAGCTGCGCTATCAGATATGGGTGCGGCCAAGTTGGTCGTATTTGCTAATGCTGTTGAGGACAATCCTTTTATGGCAGGGGCTTTCCATGGTGTTGGGGAAGCAGATGTTATCATCAATGTTGGTGTTTCAGGTCCTGGTGTTGTCAAACGCGCCTTGGAGAAAGTTCGTGGTCAGAGTTTTGATGTTGTAGCTGAGACGGTCAAGAAAACAGCCTTTAAGATTACTCGTATTGGTCAGCTAGTCGGTCAAATGGCCAGCGAGAGACTGGGTGTTGACTTTGGGATTGTCGACCTAAGCTTGGCACCAACTCCTGCAGTTGGCGATTCTGTGGCTCGTGTCCTTGAGGAAATGGGCCTAGAAACAGTTGGTACGCATGGGACGACGGCTGCCCTCGCTCTTTTGAATGACCAAGTTAAGAAGGGCGGAGTGATGGCTTGTAACCAAGTCGGTGGCTTGTCAGGTGCTTTTATCCCCGTTTCTGAAGATGAGGGGATGATTGGTGCGGTACAAGATGGCTCTCTGAATTTAGAGAAACTAGAAGCCATGACGGCTATCTGTTCTGTTGGGCTGGATATGATTGCCATTCCGGAAGATACGCCTGCTGAAACCATTGCAGCTATGATTGCGGATGAGGCGGCAATTGGTGTCATTAACATGAAAACAACGGCCGTCCGTATTATTCCAAAGGGCAAAGAAGGCGATATGATTGAGTTTGGAGGCTTGCTAGGGACAGCTCCAGTTATGAAGGTCAACGGGGCTTCGTCTGTTGATTTCATCTCTCGCGGTGGGCAAATCCCAGCTCCAATCCATAGTTTTAAAAATTAATAAAAAAGCGAGAGGATTTAAGTTGAGTTTAAGGATGACTGTGTATACTATAATCATTAAATAAAGACCTCCTAACTTTATTTAATAGAAATCCTAAACTTTTTCATAATAATCTCCTAGGGAAGCTACCATGAGGGTAGCTTTTCTTTTGGATAATTTACAAATGTTGGCTTTGCTTTTGAAAGCCGAATATTTCTTTGATCCATGATATAATAGAAGAAAATGGAGGATAGAAAATGTCTAAAGTAAGATTGTATTTGGTCCGTCATGGGAAAACGATGTTTAACACCATTGGACGTGCTCAAGGATGGAGTGATACACCTCTGACTGCAGAAGGTGAGTTGGGAATCCATGAACTGGGAATTGGCTTGAGAGAGTCTGGCTTGCAGTTTGACCGCGCTTATTCCAGTGATTCAGGTCGCACTATTCAAACCATGGGAATTATCCTAGAAGAACTTGGACTACAGGGGAAAATCCCTTACCGCATGGACAAGCGCATCAGAGAGTGGTGCTTTGGTAGTTTTGATGGGGCCTATGATGGGGACCTCTTTATGGGATTGATTCCGAGAATTTTCAATGTAGACCATGTTCATCAGTTGTCCTATGCAGAACTAGCAGAAGGTTTGGTAGAGGTTGATACTGCAGGCTGGGCTGAAGGTTGGGAAAAACTCAGTGGTCGAATCAAGGAAGGCTTTGAAGCGATTGCTAAAGAAATGGAAGAACAAGGTGGGGGTAATGCCCTCGTTGTGAGCCATGGAATGACGATTGGTACCATTGTTTATCTGATCAATGGCATGCATCCGCATGGTCTGGATAATGGTAGCGTGACGATTCTTGAATATGAGGACGGTCAGTTTAGCGTAGAAGTTGTTGGTGACCGTAGCTATCGAGAGCTCGGACGTAAGAAGATGGAAGAAAATTCTATTTAATCAGTAAATACGTTCATCAGAACTTCGGGTCATGTATTGTGATAAGAGATTAGAAAAACAGCCTAGGATCATCCTTTCGGCTGTTTTTGATAGGGAAAAATTAGAGTGTAATGTTATTGCTTTTAGAGATTTTCATGAATAATAGTAAGGAAGCGACTGTTAGGATAGATAAAATCGTGGATAAAGCTGCGGCTACACCATAATTTCCTCTGAGAACCTCTGTATAGATTGCTACGGTCATAGTTTTTGTTTTGGAATTATATAGCAGGATAGAAGTAGAGAGTTCTGAAATCATTGTTACCCATGATAGAATAGATCCAGAAATAATACCGGGTAACATCATTGGAACAGTGATTTTACTGAAAGTATTGAGACGGCTACTTCCTAAACTCTCAGCGGCTTCTTCAATGCTAGGTGTTATTTGTTGCAAGCTAGCAACAGATGAGCGGATTGTATAAGGGAGTCTTCGGACAGATAAGGAGATAATCAATATAAAGGCTGTTCCTGTAATCATCAGAAATCCGCTTCCAAAAAGACCAGTATTGAATGAAGAAATGAAGGCAATACCTAGAACAGTTCCTGGCACAATATAAGGTACCATACTAAGGCTATCAATTAAGTTTGTAAACAAATTTCGTTTTCTAACAGCTAGGTAGGAGATAACCGTTGCAAATAAAACAACAAGAATTAAAGCAATCAAAGGAATGCGAATCGTATTAAAAATAGCAGATCCCATACGATTGAAGGCAATTTTGTAACTATTTAGAGAATAGCCTTTGACAAATACCATACCTGATGTTTTTAGGAAAGAGGTATAAATCAAGTAGACTTGAGGTAGAACAGAGAACAAGATAATTCCGTAGACTGTTGCATAAATAGCAGCCATTTTTCCTTTTGTAGTTTTTTTCGGCTCAATTGGATGGAGCGAATTCATGCTGAAACTATAGCGATTTGAAATATATTTTTGGATGAGGAAGATTGTTAAAGCAATGATAATCGCCATGATTGCTAAAGCAGATGCAAATGCAGAATTTCCGCCAACCTCACTAATGAATTGATTATAAATTAAAACAGGGAAAGTCCGATATCCTTCACCAATTAACATAGGAGTTCCGAAGTCGGAGAATGCTCTCATAAATACAAGTAGCGTAGCAGCAAGTAAAGTTGGAACTAAAAGAGGCAAAACAACTGTTACCATACGTTTGAATCCGATTACCCCCATACTTTCAGCGGCTTCAAGAAGGGAATGGTCAATCCTTTTCATTGCTCCAGCCACGTATAGAAAAACTAATGGGAATAGCTGAAGTGTAAACACAAGTACAATTCCTTTGAAGCCATAAATATCAAAAGCAGGCAAATGGAGTGTGTTGGTTAGAAATTTTGTAATAACTCCGTTTCTACCAAGAAGTAGAATCCAAGAATAGGCACCTACAAAGGGAGCTGACATGGATGCTATGATAATCAATATCTGTAAAAATTTCTTTCCTTTGAAGTCATATATAGAAAAGAGGTAAGCTAATAAAGTCCCTAAAACTAGGGAAGTTACAGTAGAAGTAATGGAGACGTTAAAACTGTTTACTAGTGTCTCAGAGTAATAGGATTTACTAAAGAAATCTTCAAAATTAGCGAGTGAGAATTGACCTTCATGTATGAGTGCTTGCTTGAGTACAATAATAATTGGATAAACAAGAAAAATAAGATAGGTAAGAAAGATGAAGAATGAGGAGGCTGTCCAAATATTTAGTTTTTTACCTTTCATAGCCAACTCCTGTAATAAGATTTTGGGAACCATCTGCAGAAAAGACATTTAACTTTTGAGTATTGATTCGTAGACGAATTCGATCCCCTTTTTGAAGATCTTCTTCAAAAGTTGATTCTTCGCTGACCTGTATTTTTGAAGAAAATGCAGTCTCTACAAAATATTCAGTGGTGAGTCCAAGATAAACACTATCGGAAATGATTCCTTCAATATCTCCAGATTCATCTTTGATAAACTCTTCGGGACGGATACTCACAAGAACAGCTTGTTCCTTAGCTTGATCAAGAGCTGGCATAGGGAGGGCATAGCCATCTGAGAAGACGATATAAGCACTGTCGCTCTTTTTTTGTAGTTTGGCTGGGATGAGATTTGTGCGTCCAATAAAGGTTGCCACAAACTCATTAGCTGGTTTATGATAGAGTTCTTTTGGTCGTCCGACTTGTTGGATGATCCCATCTTTCATAACGGCAATCTGGTCTGAAATAGCCATCGCTTCTTCTTGATCGTGGGTCACATATACAGTTGTAATTCCCACTTCGTGTTGAATTTCTCGAATAACTTGGCGCATATCTAAGCGAAGTTTCGCATCCAGGTTACTAAGTGGCTCGTCCATGAGGAGAACACTTGGATTAACAGCTAATGCACGTGCTAAGGCGACACGTTGTTGTTGTCCACCACTGAGTTTATCGGGCTTTCGATCTGCGTATTGATTAATTTGCATTAGTTCCAGATATTTATTAGTTTGTTGAACTAATTCATCTTTTGGAACCTTTTTTTGTTTAAGACCAAAAGCAACATTATCTCGGACAGTCAAATGTGGGAAAATAGCGTAGTTTTGGAAAACCATGCCGATGTTGCGTTTGCTGGGTTCTATATTATTTATTTTAGTATCATCGAAGTAAAATTCTCCGCCTTCAATACTGTTGAAGCCTGCAATCATTCGAAGAAGGGTCGTTTTTCCACAACCTGAAGGTCCAAGAATGGTGAAAAGACTTCCTTTTGGAATCGTAACGTTTAAATTCTCAATGACAGGAATGTCGTGGTAGATTTTTTTTGCGTTAATAATTTTGATCTCACTCATAGTGAACCTCTTTTACTGTTTCGATTGAATATTAGTGAAAATATCATTGTACTTTTTAAGAATAGCTGATTTATTTTGGATGACATAATCTGAATCTTCAGTAGCGATATTGATTTCTGTCATTGCTTTCATATTTTTATTGATTTTAGCATTTTTTCGAATGGGTCTAATGGTTGTTTCAGTTCCTAGTTTATCCTGAATGTCTTGAGAAAGAAGGAAATCGATAAATTTTTTAGCGTTTTCCATGTGTTTGGCATTTTTGATAATAGCTGCGTTACCAGGCAAAAAGACGGTTCCTTCTTTTGGATAAATGACTTTTACATCAACGCCATCGTTTAAGAGTTTCAATGCAGGATCTTCATAGGTGAGTCCGACAGCCATTTCTCCGTCAGCGACTGATTTGTAGACATTTGAAGAACTAGAAGCAATTTTCCCATCTACTAAGCTAAATAGATTTTTCACATATGTCCAAGCTTGCTCATTTTCATAGCCCCCTTGATCCACAAGCATGTTTGTTAATTGAGCAAAGGCACTAGAAGAATTACTTGGATCAGCAGTAGCGATTTTTCCTTTTAATTTGGGATTGAGTAAATCATTGTAGCCTTCAATTTTAATGTCTTTTGTAAGAGCTGAATTGGCAATGATGACACTGACGTCAAGTGTATAAGGGGTGTAGAATCCGGTTTTATTTTGATATTCAGGGATAATGTGGTCGTTTTCTTGGGAAGTATACGGCTCAAAGAGCTTTTCGTTAGAAGAGAAGAGTGCGTAGGAACCTCCGAAAATGACATCGGCTACAGGAGCTTCTTTCTCAGCCTCAGCTTTCTTGAATAATTCACCAGTACTAGCTTGGACTAAATCAACCTTGATACCATATTTTTCTTCGAAAGCTGGGATTGTTTCTTCAATAAGATCTTCAGGGTTAGGCGAATAAACAACTAAAGTCTTATCCGTATCATTTTCAATGCTAGTTTCAGCTTCTGTTGTTGAAGAACATCCTGACAAAAGTAGAAATATCCAGCTGAAATAGAGAAGTGATAGTGTTTTTTTCATAATTTTTCTCCTTTTTTACGAACATTATTCTCTGTTTGTTTACCTAATGTTTTCAATTACAGAGTTCTACATCATATAATAAAAACCTTAAAGAAATCTAAAACGAGAAATATGAGTTAAAGAAGTTAGGGGAAGTAGCTACAAGAGACAAATAATCAATAGAAGTTAGCTCCGATTAGGAGCTAATTTTTTTCCTGTTAAATAAGTTGGATTTGCGACTCAGTATTTCTTGTTATCCAAGTCTAAAAGAACATTTCTCGTCTTTCAAATTCCCCCAAAAATGGTATAATAGTAACATCACAAAATTGGAGAGAGACCATGAGTTTTTACAATCATAAAGAAATTGAGCCTAAGTGGCAGGGCTACTGGGCAGAACATCATACATTTAAGACAGGAACAGATGCATCAAAACCGAAGTTTTATGCTCTCGACATGTTCCCATATCCTTCAGGAGCTGGATTGCACGTAGGACACCCAGAAGGCTACACAGCGACTGATATCCTTAGCCGTTACAAACGTGCCCAAGGTTACAATGTCCTTCACCCAATGGGTTGGGATGCCTTTGGTTTGCCAGCTGAGCAATACGCTATGGATACGGGGAATGACCCAGCAGAATTTACAGCAGAAAACATTGCCAACTTCAAACGTCAAATCAATGCGCTTGGATTCTCTTACGACTGGGACCGTGAAGTCAACACAACAGATCCAAACTACTACAAATGGACTCAGTGGATCTTCACCAAGCTTTACGAAAAAGGCTTGGCCTATGAAGCCGAAGTACCAGTAAACTGGGTAGAAGAATTGGGAACAGCTATCGCCAACGAAGAAGTCCTTCCTGACGGAACTTCTGAGCGTGGTGGCTATCCTGTTGTCCGCAAACCGATGCGTCAATGGATGCTTAAAATCACGGCCTATGCAGAGCGCTTGCTTAATGACTTGGATGAGTTGGATTGGCCAGAGTCTATCAAGGACATGCAACGCAACTGGATTGGGAAATCAACTGGTGCCAATGTCACCTTTAAAGTGAAAGGGATTGACAAGGAATTCACCGTCTTTACCACTCGTCCTGATACTCTTTTCGGTGCGACCTTCACTGTCTTGGCTCCTGAGCATGACTTGGTTGATGCGATTACAAGTCCAGAACAAGCTGATGCAGTTGCGGACTACAAACACCAAACTAGTCTCAAGTCTGACTTGGCTCGTACCGATCTTGCCAAGGAAAAAACAGGGGTTTGGACGGGCGCTTATGCCATCAACCCTGTCAATGGCAAAGAAATCCCAATCTGGATTGCCGACTATGTTCTTGCTAGCTATGGTACAGGTGCGGTAATGGCTGTTCCTGCCCACGACCAACGTGACTGGGAATTTGCCAAACAATTTGACCTTCCAATCGTAGAAGTGCTTGAAGGTGGAAATGTAGCAGACGCTGCCTACACAGAAGATGGTCTTCATGTCAATTCAGACTTCCTTGATGGACTGAACAAAGAAGACGCTATTGCTAAGATTGTGGCTTGGTTGGAAGAGAAAGGTTGCGGTCAAGAGAAGGTTACCTACCGTCTCCGCGACTGGCTCTTTAGCCGTCAACGTTACTGGGGTGAGCCAATCCCAATCATTCATTGGGAAGATGGGACTTCAACAGCTGTTCCTGAAAGTGAATTGCCACTTGTCTTGCCAGTCACCAAGGATATCCGCCCTTCAGGTACTGGGGAAAGCCCATTGGCTAACTTGACCGACTGGCTTGAAGTGACGCGTGAAGATGGTGTTAAAGGTCGTCGTGAAACCAACACCATGCCACAATGGGCTGGTTCAAGTTGGTACTACCTCCGCTATATCGATCCACACAATACTGAGAAATTGGCTGATGAGGACCTCCTCAAACAATGGTTGCCAGTAGATATCTACGTAGGTGGTGCGGAGCATGCCGTTCTTCACTTGCTTTACGCTCGTTTCTGGCACAAATTCCTCTATGACCTCGGTGTTGTTCCAACTAAAGAACCATTCCAAAAACTCTTTAACCAAGGGATGATTTTGGGAACAAGCTACCGTGACCACCGTGGAGCTCTTGTAGCGACTGACAAGGTTGAAAAACGTGACGGTTCTTTCTTCCATGTGGAAACAGGAGAAGAACTGGAGCAAGCACCTGCTAAGATGTCTAAATCGCTCAAGAACGTTGTTAACCCAGACGATGTGGTGGAACAATATGGTGCCGATACCCTTCGTGTTTATGAAATGTTCATGGGGCCACTCGATGCTTCCATCGCTTGGTCAGAAGAAGGTCTGGAAGGAAGCCGTAAATTCCTTGACCGTGTTTACCGTTTGATCACAAGTAAAGAAATTGTTGCGGAAAACAATGGTGCTCTTGACAAGGTTTACAATGAAACCGTTAAAGCTGTAACTGAGCAAATCGAATCCATGAAATTCAACACAGCTATTGCCCAACTCATGGTCTTTGTCAACGCTGCTAACAAGGAAGACAAACTCTATGTGGACTACGCCAAAGGCTTTATCCAATTGATTGCCCCATTTGCACCTCACTTGGCAGAAGAACTTTGGCAAACAGTTACAGCAACAGGTGAATCCATCTCTTACGTGGCTTGGCCAACTTGGGACGAAAGTAAATTGGTTGAAGACGAAATCGAAATCGTCATCCAAATCAAAGGAAAAGTCCGTGCCAAACTCATGGTCGCTAAAGACCTGTCACGCGAAGAATTGCAAGAAATTGCTCTGGCTGACGAAAAAGTCAAAGCGGACATTGACGGCAAGGAAATCGTGAAGGTGATTAGTGTACCAAATAAATTGGTTAATATTGTTGTGAAATAACGAGTTTATTAGCTCTATCTGCCACCTTCAATAGTACACTGGACTATTGAAGCCAACCAAACTTGTTAATATCGTTATTAAATAAGAAATGAATCCTTCAGAGTAGAATCTGAAGGATTTTTTGAATTTTTTCATGAAAGTATGATATACTATGTGCAATTATAAAGTTTGAAAAGTGAATCAAGGAGAAAACGATGCCAGTAAACGAATATGGTCAGATGATTGGTGAGTCAATGGAAGGTTATACTCCAGGAGAATTGCCTTCCATTGATTTCTTAGAAGGGCGCTACGCTCGGATAGAGGCTCTTTCGGTGGAAAAGCATGCGGAGGATTTATTAGCTGTTTATGGTCCAGATACTCCTCGGGAGATGTGGACCTACCTCTTTCAGGAGCCGGTGGCAGATATGGAGGAACTGGTTACCGTCTTAAATCAGATGTTGGCTCGTAAGGACCGTTTTTACTATGCGATTATAGACAAGGCAACTGGTAAGGCTTTGGGGACTTTTTCTCTCATGCGTATTGACCAGAATAACCGAGTAATAGAAGTGGGTGCCGTCACTTTTTCTCCAGAATTAAGGGGAACACGTATAGGGACAGAGGCTCAATATCTCCTAGCTCGCTATGTTTTTGAGGAGCTTAACTATCGTCGCTATGAGTGGAAATGCGATGCTCTAAATCTGCCATCCAGACGAGCAGCAGAACGTTTGGGCTTTGTCTATGAAGGAACCTTCCGCCAGGCAGTCATTTATAAGGGGCGTACGAGGGATACGGATTGGCTCTCTATGATTGATAAGGACTGGCCTCAAGTTAAAGCTCGTTTGGAAGCATGGCTGGCTCCCGAAAACTTTGATAAAGATGGACGGCAGTACAAGAGCTTGAGAGAACTCTAAGAGGTGATGACATGATTAGCGTGAGAAAGCAAGAAGTTGTCAAGTTAGAAGATGTTTTGCATCTCTATCAGGCAGTTGGATGGACAAATTATACACATCAACCCCAAATGCTGGAGCAGGCCTTGTCTCACTCATTAGCGATTTATATGGCACTTGATGGCGATGCTGTTGTGGGCTTGGTTCGTTTGGTCGGAGATGGTTTTTCATCGGTTTTTGTCCAGGATTTGATTGTTTTGCCTAGCTATCAGCGTCAAGGGATTGGCGGCGCCTTGATGAAAGAGGCTTTAGGGGATTTCAAAGATGCCTATCAAGTTCAACTGGTGACAGACCAAACAGAGAAAACCTTGGGATTTTATCGTTCCTTGGGCTTTAAAACCTTATCTACTTTTGATTGTACAGGGATGATTTGGCTAGATCGAAAAAAATAAAAATAATTATTTTTTATTAAGTAAAGTTTAAGTCTCCTCGTGTATTATATAGTTATTAGATAAAGACCTCCTAATACTCTTCGAAAATCTCACCAGCCTTCGTTAGAGTAGACTTAGCTAACTATCGTTATGCTTGCGTCTATCTGCCTAGTCTGATTTCGATTTTCATTGAGTACCCTTTATTTAATGAAATCCCAAACTTTTCTTTTTCATCATAATCTCCTAAAGAAGCCACCCAATCAGGTGGCTTTTTTGTTGCTTGAAAAAGAAAATTTCATTTGGAAAAAAATTTAAAAAAATAATAAATCAGAGAAAAAGTTAAGTTAGTTTTAAGTTTTATCTTGTATTATATAATCATTAAATAAAGACCTCCTAACTTTATTTAATGAAATCCTAAACTTTTCTTTTTCATAATAATCTCCCTAAAGAGGCCACCCAATCAGGTGGCTTTTTTGTTTGTGGCTTGGATTTTTGATATAATAGAGCCATGAGTAGAATTTTAGATAATGAGATCATGGGGGATGAGGAGTTGGTAGAACGTACCCTCCGTCCCCAGTATTTACGTGAATATATCGGGCAGGATAAGGTCAAGGACCAGCTGCAAATCTTTATCGAAGCTGCCAAAATGCGGGATGAAGCGCTGGACCATGTGCTCTTATTTGGGCCTCCAGGTTTGGGGAAAACGACCATGGCCTTTGTCATTGCCAATGAACTGGGAGTCAATCTCAAGCAAACGTCTGGTCCTGTCATTGAAAAAGCGGGTGATCTGGTAGCCATTTTGAATGATTTGGAACCTGGAGACGTCCTTTTTATTGACGAGATTCATCGCTTGCCCATGTCGGTGGAAGAGGTGCTTTATAGTGCCATGGAAGACTTCTACATTGATATCATGATTGGTGCTGGTGAAGGCAGTCGCAGTGTTCATTTGGACTTGCCACCATTCACCTTGATTGGGGCTACGACACGTGCGGGGATGCTCTCAAATCCTCTGCGGGCACGTTTTGGGATTACAGGTCATATGGAATACTATGCCCACGCTGACTTGACAGAGATTGTTGAGCGGACAGCAGATATTTTTGAGATGGAAATCACCCATGAGGCAGCTTCGGAGTTGGCCTTACGCAGTCGAGGAACTCCTCGTATCGCTAATCGTCTCCTCAAGCGCGTGCGTGACTTTGCGCAGATTATGGGCGATGGCTTGATTGATGATGTCATTACGGATAAGGCCTTGACTATGCTGGATGTAGACCATGAAGGTTTGGACTATGTGGACCAGAAAATCCTTCGTACCATGATTGAGATGTACGGTGGTGGTCCTGTCGGTTTAGGTACTCTCTCCGTTAATATTGCCGAGGAGCGTGAGACGGTTGAAGACATGTACGAACCTTACCTCATCCAAAAAGGTTTTATCATGCGGACAAGGTCTGGACGGGTGGCGACTGCTAAGGCATATGAGCATTTAGGTTATGAATACAATGAAAAATGAGCAAGAAATTCTAGATGCTTTCAGAGAAAATCTGGATATGATGACTATTCTGACCATCATTCGTGATCTTGATCTGAAAGATTCGTGGTTGGCGGCAGGTTCTGTCAGGAATTTCATCTGGAATCTCTTGTCTGATAAATCGCCTTTTGATAGTGAGACGGATGTGGATGTGATTTTCTTTGATCCAGATATTTCTTATGAGGAAACAGTATCCATAGAGAAAAAACTGAGAGAAGATTTTCCTCAGTATCAGTGGGAGTTGAAAAATCAGGTCTATATGCATCAGCACAGTCCCCACACTGCGCCTTACACGAGTTCTCGTGATGCTATGAGTAAGTATCCTGAACGCTGTACGGCGATAGGCCTTCGCTTGCATGCCGACGCAACTTTAGAGATCTTTGCGCCTTATGGTTTAGAGGATATTTTGAACTTTCAGATTTCCCCAACTCCTCATTTTTTAGAGAATGAAGACCGAATGAAGCTCTATCAAGAACGCTTGTCCAAGAAAAATTGGCAAGAAAAATGGAAAAATCTGACTTTCTCAAAAAACTTAAGAAAAATTTAAGTTAGGGACGGTATACTAGGTTCATAAGTTAAGAGGAACTTAACTTAAACTCCTAAAACTTTTTCATAATAATCTCCCTATAAAACTAAGTCGCCCAATCAGGCGGCTTATTTTTTGTCTTTACGGAGAGCTAATAACTTAGCAATAGAAGAAAATAGGGAAATATGGTATAATGAAACGATAGATTTTTGAATAGGAATAAGAACATGTTTGGATTTTTTAAGAAAGATAAAGCTGTAGAAGTCGAGGTTCCAACACAGGTTCCTGCTCATATTGGCATCATCATGGATGGGAATGGTCGTTGGGCTAAAAAACGGATGCAACCACGGGTTTTTGGTCATAAAGCAGGGATGGAAGCCCTCCAAAAAGTGACCAAGGCAGCTAACAAGATGGGAGTTAAGGTCATCACGGTTTATGCCTTTTCAACGGAAAATTGGACGCGTCCAGATCAAGAAGTCAAGTTTATCATGAACTTGCCAGTCGAATTTTATGATAACTACGTCCCTGAATTGCACGCAAATAACGTTAAGATTCAGATGATTGGGGAGACAGACCGTCTGCCTAAGCCGACTTTTGAAGCTTTGAAAAAAGCAGAGGAGTTGACTAAGAACAATACGGGCTTGATTCTCAATTTTGCGCTTAACTATGGTGGTCGTGCTGAAATTACGCAGGCTCTTAAGGGCTTGGCTCAAGATGTTCTAGATGCTAAAATAAACCCTGGTGACATCACAGAAGATATGATTGGGGACTATCTTTTTACGCAACACCTGCCAAAGGATTTGCGGGATCCTGATTTGATTATCCGTACGAGTGGTGAGTTGCGTTTGAGTAATTTCTTGCCATGGCAAGCAGCCTATAGCGAGCTTTACTTTACAGATACCTTGTGGCCTGATTTTGATGAAGCTGCCTTGCAGGAAGCTATTGCTGCTTTTAACCATCGCAATCGCCGTTTTGGAGGAGTTTAGGAGAAGATATGACCAAGGATTTACAAAAGAGAACATTGTTTGCGGTATTGGCCCTGGCAATTTTCCTTCCAGTCTTGTTTGCAGGAGGGCTCTTGTTGCAGATAGGGATTGGATTGTTAGCGATGCTAGGCGTCCATGAACTCTTGCACATGAAGGGGCTAAAGACTATGACCATTGAGGGCGCTTTGACTCTTTTTGCGACCTTCGCTCTCACAGTTCCTTTAGAAAATTACCTAACTTTTTTGCCTGTTGATGGGAATGTGGTTGCCTACAGTGTTTTGATTACCATAATGCTAGGGACGACCGTTTTCAGTAAAAACTATACGATTGAAGATGCCGCTTTTCCAATTGCTGTGAGTTTTTATGTTGGTTTTGGCTTCAATGCCTTACTAGATGCTCGGGTGGCAGGTTTTGACAAGGTACTTTTGGCCCTTTTTATCGTCTGGGGGACAGATAGCGCAGCCTACCTGACAGGGATGAATTTTGGTAAACATAAATTGGCGCCGAGAGTTTCTCCTAATAAGAGTATTGAGGGCTTTGTCGGTGGTATTCTAGGTGCGGTACTGATAACAGTGGTTTTCATGTTAGTGGACAGCACAGTTGCTCTTCCTTATGGGATTTATAGAATGAGTCTCTTTGCTGCCTTCTTCAGTGTGGCAGGTCAGTTTGGTGACTTGATTGAGAGTGCCATGAAACGCCATTTCGGTGTTAAGGATTCTGGAAAATTTATCCCTGGACATGGCGGTGTGTTGGATCGCTTTGACAGCATGCTGATTGTGTTTCCAATGATGCACTTATTTGGCCTGTTTTAAAGAAAGGAATATTGAATGATTGGATTGCTAACCTTTATCCTCGTTTTTGGGATTATTGTGGTGGTGCATGAGTTTGGACATTTTTATTTTGCCAAGAAATCGGGCATTCTAGTTCGTGAATTTGCCATTGGTATGGGGCCCAAGATTTTTTCCCATATCGGTAAGGATGGCACTGCTTATACCATTCGAATCCTTCCTCTAGGAGGCTATGTTCGTATGGCAGGCTGGGGTGATGATGCGACAGAAATCAAGACAGGAACTCCAGTCAGTTTAACACTTGCCGATGATGGTAAGGTCAAACGGATCAACCTCTCAGGGAAGAAGTTGGATCAAACGTCTCTTCCTATGCAGGTAACTCAGTTTGACTTTGAAGACAAGCTCTTCATTAAAGGCTTGGTCTTGGAAGAAGAAAAGACCTTTGCAGTGGATCATGATGCAACGGTGGTTGAAGAAGACGGAACCGAAGTGCGCATTGCTCCTCTGGATGTACAGTATCAAAATGCTTCTATCTGGGGTAAGCTCATCACCAACTTTGCAGGTCCCATGAATAACTTTATCTTAGGTGTTGTTGTTTTTTGGATCTTGATCTTTTTGCAGGGCGGTGTTAGAGATACTCAGACCAATCTCTTTCATGTCATGCCAGAAGGAGCTTTGGCTAAGGTGGGCGTAGCTGAGACAGCTCAAATCACCAAGGTCGGCTCGCATGAGGTTAAGAATTGGCAAGACTTGACCCAGGCTGTGGAAGCAGATACCAAGGACAAGACAGCCCCGACCTTAGATGTGACCATTTCTGAAAATGGTAGCGAAAAACAAGTCACGGTGACTCCAGAAGAGAATCAAGGACGTTATATTCTTGGGGTTCAACCGGTAGTCAAGTCAGACTTTCTATCCATGTTTGTTGGTGGATTTACAACTGCAGCTGACTCAGGACTTCGTATCCTTTCGGCTTTGAAAAACTTGATTTTCCATCCAGATTTGAACAAACTCGGCGGACCCGTTGCCATTTTTAAGGCAAGTAGCGATGCTGCTAAAAATGGTCTTGAGAATGTCCTCTATTTCCTAGCTATAATTTCCATCAATATCGGGATTTTTAACTTGATTCCTATCCCGGCTTTGGATGGTGGAAAGATTGTGCTCAATATCCTAGAGGCTATCCGCCGGAAACCCCTTAAACAAGAAATTGAAACCTATGTCACCATGGCTGGTGTAGTTATCATGGTTGTCTTGATGCTAGCTGTGACCTGGAATGACATTATGCGACTCTTCTTTTAGATAATCGAGGAATATTATGAAACAAAGTAAAATGCTAATCCCAACGCTTCGCGAAATGCCAAGCGATGCTCAAGTTATCAGCCACGCCCTTATGTTGCGTGCTGGTTATGTTCGTCAAGTTTCTGCCGGTGTATATTCTTACCTACCACTCGCTAACCGTGTGATTGAAAAGGCTAAGAATATCATGCGCCAAGAGTTTGATAAGATTGGTGCGGTGGAGATGTTGGCTCCTGCACTTCTCAGTGCCGATCTTTGGCGTGAATCAGGTCGTTATGAAACCTATGGTGAAGACCTTTATAAACTGAAAAACCGTGAAAAGTCAGACTTTATCTTAGGTCCGACACACGAAGAAACTTTTACAGCTATTGTTCGTGACTCTGTGAAATCTTACAAGCAATTGCCACTCAACCTTTACCAAATCCAACCGAAATACCGTGATGAAAAACGTCCACGTAACGGACTTCTCCGTACGCGTGAATTTATCATGAAAGACGGCTATAGTTTCCATGCTAATTACGATAGTTTGGATGTGACTTATGACGAGTACAAGGCAGCCTATGAACGTATCTTCACTCGTAGTGGTTTGGACTTCAAGGCCATCATCGGTGATGGTGGCGCCATGGGTGGTAAGGATAGCCAAGAATTTATGGCCATTACACCAGCTCGTACAGACCTTGACCGCTGGGTTGTCTTGGACAAGTCAGTTGCCTCATTTGATGAAATTCCTGCAGAAGTGCAAGAAGAAATCAAGACAGAATTGCTCAAATGGATGGTTTCTGGTGAAGACACCATTGCCTACTCAAGTGAGTCTAGCTATGCAGCTAACTTAGAAATGGCAACAAACGAGTACAAACCAAGCAACCGTGTCGTTACGGAAGAAGAAGTAACTCGAGTGGAAACACCAGGTGTTAAATCTATTGACGAAGTCGCAACCTTCCTTAACATCCCAGAAGAACAAACAATCAAAACCCTCTTCTACATGGCAGATGGTGAGCTTGTTGCAGCCCTTCTAGTTGGAAATGACCAACTCAATGAAGTTAAGTTGAAAAACCACTTGGGAGCAGATTTCTTTGACATTGCGAGCGAGGAAGAAGTAGCAAGTGCTGTTCAAGCCGGCTTTGGTTCACTTGGCCCAGTTGGTTTGCCAGAAAATGTGAAAATCATTGCAGACCGTAAGGTGCAAGATGTTCGCAATGCTGTTGTAGGGGCTAATGAAGATGGCTACCACTTGACGGGTGTGAATCCAGGTCGTGACTTTACTGCAGAATATGTAGATATCCGCGAAGTTCGTGAGGGTGAAATTTCCCCAGACGGACAAGGTGTCTTAAACTTCGCCCGTGGTATTGAGATCGGTCATATTTTCAAACTCGGAACTCGCTACTCAGCAAGTATGGGCGCAGATGTTTTGGACGAAAATGGCCGTGCTGTGCCAATAATCATGGGTTGTTACGGTATCGGTGTTAGCCGTCTCCTTTCAGCCGTTATGGAGCAACACGCTCGCCTCTTTGTCAATAAAACGCCAAAAGGCGAATACCGTTATGCTTGGGGAGTTAACTTCCCTAAAGAATTAGCACCATTTGATGTGCACTTGATTACTGTCAATGTCAAAGATGAAGAAGCGCAAGCCTTGACAGATAAACTTGAAGCAAGCTTGATGGGAGCTGGTTACGAAGTCTTGACAGACGACCGTAACGAACGTGTCGGAGTGAAGTTTAGCGATAGTGACTTGATTGGGTTGCCAATCCGTATTACTGTTGGGAAGAAAGCAGCTGACGGTATTGTAGAAGTTAAGATCAAGGCGACTGGTGACACCATCGAAGTTCATGCAGACAACTTGCTTGAAACGCTTGAAATCCTCAGCAAGAAATAAAAACTATAATCAGAAGAAAAACAAGGCAAAAATGTAACTAGTTTTTACCTTGTTTTTTCTATATAATGAGAGTGAAGAATACATCATCAAGTTAAGAGGTATAATAATGTTAAAATTTCCAAAGGATTTTGTCTGGGGTTCCTCTACTTCTGGACCACAGACAGAAGGTCGTGTACCTGGTGACGGCAAGGGATACAATCTCTGGGATTATTGGTTCCAAGTAGAGCCAAATCGTTACTACAATGGAATTGGACCTGATAAAACATCGACTTTTTACGAAAACTGGGAAAAGGATATTGAGCTTTTGGTAGAGACTGGGCATACAGCCTTCCGAACTTCTATCCAGTGGTCTCGTATTTTTCCGCAAGGTCGTGGAGAGATCAATCCGCAAGGGGTGGCTTTCTACCGTCAGGTTTTTGAGGCTATTAAGGCCAAGGGGATTCGTCTCTTAGTCAATCTCTATCACTTCGACCTGCCTTTTGCCCTTCAAGAAGCTGGTGATGGCTGGGAAAATAAGGCAACTGTCAAGGCTTATGAAGACTATGCTCGTTTTTGTTTTGAGACTTACGGTGACTTGGTAGACCAATGGATTACCTTTAATGAACCCATCGTCCCCGTAGAATTTGGTTATTTTTATGATGCCCATTATCCTCACAAGGTGGATGCCAAAGCAGCGGTTAAGGTTGCCTATCATACGCAACTGGCTAGTAGTCTTGCGGTTAAGGCCTGTCATGAGATTCTGCCTGGCTCTAAGATTGGAATTGTACTTAACTTGACACCAGCCTATCCACGTAGCCAGCATCCTGCGGATGTCAAGGCTGCGCGCATTGCCGACCTCTTCCAAGCTCAATCTTTCCTAGATCCGTCTGTCTTGGGAGCTTATCCAGAGGAATTGGTGGAAATTTTAGCTGAGCATGATTTGCTGCCAGAGTACACTGTTGAAGAGTTAGAACTCATTCGCGAGAACATAGTTGATTTCCTTGGAGTCAACTACTACCAACCTTTGCGCGTTATGGCGCCGCGTTTTGCTAAACATCCAGACAGTCCCCTCTTGCCAGAACATTTTTACGAGCCTTATATCATGCCGGGCCGTAAAATCAATCCTCACCGAGGTTGGGAAATCTACGAGCAGGGGATTTATGATATCGCTCAAAATATCAAAGAAAATTATGGTAATATTGAGTGGATGTTGACAGAGAATGGCATGGGTGTTGAAGGTGAGGATAAATTCCGTGAGAATGGCATGATTCAGGACGACTATCGTATCGACTTTGTCAAAGGACATCTGCGTGAACTTCACCGTGCCATTGAAGACGGAGCCAATTGTAAGGGTTACTTAATCTGGACCTTTATTGATTGCTGGTCATGGCTCAATAGCTATAAAAACCGCTACGGTCTAGTTGAGCTTGACTTGGAAACACAGGAACGTCGTCTAAAAAAATCAGGCCATTGGTTCAAGGAACTCAGCGACCATAATGGATTTTAAGAATAAAAAGAGTGAGATGGTGTTCATCTCACTTTTTATTACAATATCATCACCAAGGTCCCAATCGTAATCAGGATACAGCCAATAATTGTTTTAAACGTCAGGACATCCTGTAGGAAGAAAAAGGCTAGAACGAGGGTAATGACGAGACTGAATTTATCGACAGCAGATACCTCAGTCGCATTGCCCATCTGTAGGGCCTTGTAGTAGCAGAGCCAGGAGGCGCCAGTGGCTAAGCCTGATAAGATGAGAAAGAGCCAACTTTTTTTACTGATGTTGACAATTTCGGTCTGACTATTGGTCAAGAAAACCATAGCCCAGGCCATAAGAATGACGACGACTGTACGAATAGCAGTTGCTAGATTGGATGGAACTCCTTCAATCCCAATCTTGGCTAAAATTGACGTTAAGGCTGCAAAGATAGCTGATAAAAGTGCGAAGAAAAACCACATGGCGAATACCTCCTCCCCTTATTATAAGTAATTGATGCCGACTTGTCAGGTATCAAGTGAAATCTTGATAAAATACCAGATAGAAAAACTATACCAATTTTTATCCTTGACAAGTGAGAAAAACAAGTATATACTGTTTTTGCTGATTCCGTAAAGCGAGAATTAGACTATACCAATTTAAGGAGAAAGCACAGCTGGTCTGTGTCGTATATACTATGTGTGGAATTGTTGGTGTTGTTGGAAACACAAATGCAACTGATATTTTGATTCAAGGGCTTGAAAAGCTCGAATACCGTGGCTATGATTCTGCGGGGATTTTTGTCCTAGGTGGTGCTGAAAATCATCTAGTCAAGGCTGTCGGTCGTATCGCAGAATTGTCTGCCAAGACAGCTGGTGTTGAGGGAACAACAGGTATCGGACATACGCGTTGGGCGACTCACGGGAAACCAACGGAAGATAATGCTCACCCACACCGCTCTGAGACGGGACGTTTTGTCTTGGTGCACAATGGAGTGATTGAAAACTACCTTGAAATCAAGGAAGAATACCTTGCAGGTCACCACTTCAAGGGGCAAACCGATACGGAAATCGCTGTTCACTTGATTGGGAAATTTGCAGAAGAAGAAGGTCTCTCAGTTCTTGAAGCCTTCAAAAAAGCCCTTCACATCATTCGTGGTTCTTATGCCTTTGCCTTGATTGACTCTGAAAATCCAGATGTCATCTATGTCGCTAAGAACAAATCACCACTCTTGATTGGTCTTGGAGAAGGCTACAACATGGTCTGCTCAGATGCTATGGCTATGATTCGTGAGACCAACCAATACATGGAAATTCATGACCAAGAGTTGGTAATCGTCAAGGCTGATAGCGTCGAAGTTCAAGACTATGATGGTAACAGTCGTGAGCGTGCTAGCTATACTGCTGAGCTCGACTTGTCAGATATCGGTAAGGGGACTTATCCTTACTACATGCTCAAGGAAATTGATGAGCAACCAACGGTTATGCGTAAACTCATCCAAGCCTACACAGATGAGGCTGGTCAAGTAGTCGTTGACCCAGCTATCATCAAGGCTATTCAAGATGCAGACCGTATTTACATTCTTGCAGCTGGGACATCTTACCACGCAGGATTTGCTTCTAAAAAAATGCTGGAAGAATTGACAGATACACCTGTTGAACTTGGAATCTCATCTGAGTGGGGCTACGGTATGCCACTTCTCAGCAAGAAACCACTCTTTATCTTTATCAGTCAGTCTGGTGAAACAGCGGATAGCCGTCAGGTTTTGGTCAAGGCTAATGAAATGGGAATCCCAAGCTTGACAGTGACAAACGTCCCAGGTTCAACCCTTTCACGTGAAGCCAATCATACCATGCTTCTTCACGCAGGACCTGAAATTGCCGTGGCATCAACCAAGGCCTACACAGCGCAAATCGCAGCCCTTGCCTTCCTTGCAAAAGCAGTCGGAGAGGCAAACGGCAATGCCAAAGCGCAAGCCTTTGACCTGGTTCATGAGTTGTCAATCGTAGCTCAGTCTATCGAATCAACTCTTTCTGAAAAAGAAACCATTGATGCCAAGGTTCGTGACCTTCTTGAAACCACTCGCAATGCCTTTTACATTGGACGTGGTCAAGACTACTATGTAGCCATGGAAGCGAGCCTCAAACTCAAAGAGATTTCTTACATCCAGTGTGAAGGCTTTGCGGCAGGAGAACTCAAGCATGGAACCATTGCCTTGATTGAAGAAGGAACGCCTGTCTTGGCCCTCTTGTCAGATCCAATCCTTGCTAACCACACTCGTGGAAATATCCAAGAGGTTGCAGCCCGTGGTGCTAAGGTTCTCACTATCGCAGAAGAAAATGTTGCTAAAGAGACAGACGATATCGTCCTTACGACCGTCCACCCTTACCTCTCACCAATCTCAATGGTCGTACCAACGCAATTGGTCGCTTACTTTGCAACACTCCACCGTGGCCTTGATGTGGACAAACCACGTAACCTTGCTAAGTCAGTAACAGTAGAATAAGCTAAGAAAGTCTAGTTCATCTAGACTTTTTCTAATGAGCAAATTTATTGGAAATAAAACTAATTAGTGATAAAATACCCTAAAACTAAAAGAGATAGCGAGGAAACAGGATGGTAGAATTAGGAATTTCAACATTTGGTGAAACAACAGCTCTAGAAGCGACCGGGCAGATTTACAGTCATGATGAACGCATTCGTCAGTTGGTGGCAGAAATTGAGCTGGCTGATAAGGTTGGTTTGGATGTGTACGGGATTGGGGAGCATCATCGGGAGGACTTTGCGGTATCGGCGCCAGAGATTGTTCTTGCAGCTGGGGCAGTCAATACCAAAAAGATTCGTTTGACTAGTGCGGTCAGCATTCTCTCGAGTATGGATCCGATTCGCTTGTTCCAACAATATGCTACCATCGATGCCTTGTCAAATGGACGGGCAGAGATTATGGCTGGGCGTGGTTCATTTACCGAGTCTTTCCCACTGTTTGGCTATGACTTGAAAGACTATGAAACTCTCTTTGATGAAAAGTTAGATCTGCTTCAGTTGGCAAATGAAAGCACCAAAGTGAATTGGCAAGGTCAATTGACCCAAACGATTTCTGGCAAAGAAGTCTATCCCCGTCCTGTTCAGGACAAATTGCCATTGTGGGTGGCGACAGGTGGCCATGTCGAATCAACAGTGAAGATTGCTCGGGCAGGGCTGTCGATTGTCTATGCCATTATCGGTGGCAATCCGCGTTATTTTAAAAAGCTGATTCAAGCTTATCGTGAGATTGGAAGGGATGCCGGTCATGCGGATAAAGACCTGAAAGTGGGGGCTCATTCTTGGGGCTGGATTGCTGAGGATGGCGAACAGGCTGTAAAAGATTATTTCCATCCGACTAAGCAAGTGGTGGATGCGATTTCCAAGGACCGTCCACACTGGCAGGAGTTGACCTATGAGCAATATTTGGAGCAAGTTGGTCCAAATGGTGCCATGTTTGTGGGAAATCCAGACCAGGTAGCAGAAAAATTGATTCGCATGATTGAGGATTTAGGCTTGGACCGTTTCATGCTCCATCTACCGCTTGGTTCCATGCCTCATGATCAAGTTTTGAGAGCTATTGAACTTTTTGGAACGCAAGTCGCACCAAAAGTGCGTGCTTACTTTGCCATGAAAGAAGGGTTATAAAAAAATCCAATCAGTTGAGTCGATTGGTGAGGAACACCCATGGATTCAGCA
The DNA here is from genome assembly GCF_051106465.1 of Streptococcus sp. KHUD_016. Classification (GTDB taxonomy): domain Bacteria; phylum Bacillota; class Bacilli; order Lactobacillales; family Streptococcaceae; genus Streptococcus. Next base: position 229,385 of record NZ_CP193663.1, read on the forward strand.
ACAGGTGGAAGTGGTACAAGCGATAGAGCATACTATCTAGTGGAATATATACTAGTTTATACCAAGTACAAGATAAAATAGCAAAAAAGGCGATTATCCAAGCGGAAATCGTCTTTTTTGATATTCTCACAAATACGATATCTTGTGGTTGGTGTAAACTGGTAGATAGTTCTCTTATTTTATTTATCAAAACCTTGTAAGTTTTTTTGGCGCTCTTCAGTTTGACCCTTGGCATCCAATTTATTACCATTGTAGACAGTGCTTTCCCATGATCCGTACATTGGGTTAGGGAAAATGATGAATTTCTCACCAAACTCTTTTTGTAATTCCTCTAATTTTTGCTCGCGCTCAGTTTCAGAGGTCTTTGAAAACTCTGCAAAGTCCACAAGATTGTCTCCTAGTAGCATGACTAAGTTGGTTTTTTCTTGGACTGCTTGTCTACGACCTTCTTTAGATTTGACGCCTTTTTCTAAGAACATGAGATGATCGCGGCTTTGTACAGGAATTCCTTCATTTTCTAGGTTTTTGATCGTATCATCTACCTGATCTATCGTGCGGTCAGATACATAGTAAATTTGGACACCGTTTTGGTCTGCAAATTGGAGAAAGTCTTTAGCACCTGGTACAGCTTTGGCTGCGGCTTTTTTTACCCAGACATCCCAGTTTTCTGGGGTAAATGCTGTTCCATCTTTGACATTTTGCGCTTGATAAGGGCTGTTGTCTAATACGGTTTCGTCCAAGTCCAAAACGATAGAGTAGGGTTTATCTGTCTGTGTTTTTAGTAGTTCTTTCAAACGATCAGTAGCGACATTGTAACCTTGTAGATAGAGTGCCTTGGTTTCAGCTGCTTTTTGATACCAAAGAGTTGACATAGTATTTTCTCTTGAACGCAACTGATCATAGGTCATGGTAACCTGATTATCAGATGTACTACTTTGTGCTGTCTGTGAATTTGCCGAATTTGTGCCACAGCCAGTCAGTAAAATGACGGAAGTAAGTGTAGAAGCAATTGTAATGGTAACTTTGGATATTTTCATAATCCTATCCTCCTAATAATAGTCTATTAATATTGTAGCGTTTTCATGGGATTTGTGCAAGGAAATATCGAGAGAAAATAAATTTTTCAGTAGTAATTTGGTATTAGGATAAAATTATGTACTTAATTTTGGAATGAAGATGGATATAAAAAAATTCAATCGGCTTGATAGAAAATCTATATCAGCTTCTTTTTGGAAAATAGATGAAAATAAAGTGAATCTTTGAAAGGCTAGTAACATCAAGCTTTTCAGGGATTTTTTTCTTTATAGATATAAAAAATTCCAATCGAGTTGATAGTCAATATATATTGGGAAAAGGGGAAAAGGAGTGGTAAGATGGTTTCAATCCAAATGGAAGGAGAAAGGTATGGCAAGTAAAAGAGATTTAGTCTTTAGAGCGATTCGAGGCGATGAAGTGGAAAGAGTTCCTGTGGGATTTTGGTTTCATTTTGTAACACTCGAAGAAAAGGGGCAGGGATTAAATAATCCACGTATCTTTCAAAAAAGTGTTGACGGACATCGCAGCTATGTGGAAAGGATTCGTCCTGATTTTGTCAAAATTATGAGCGACGGTTTTTTCCTTTATCCAAGTAATGTCTATAGTCCTAAGGTTACAAGCATTCAGGAGCTGTCTTCTATTGAGTCGATTAGTGAGGAGCACCCATGGATTCAGCAACAGGTGGAAGTGGTACAAGCGATTCGAGAGACCTTTACAGAAGAGATTGCTTCTTTCTACAATATCTTTTCGCCTATCTCCTACCTCAAGCGCTGGTTCCGTACAGAAACTTCTCGAGGAGATAGGGAAGTGGCTGATCTATTGCTTGAAAATCCTGAGCAATTCAGAGCGATTCTAGATGTGATTGCAGGAGATATTGCTATCCTAACTCAGAAAATCATCCAGCAAGGCGGTGTTGACGGAATTTACCTCAGCACCCAGGAAATTCAAGATGAGCGCATCACACCAGCACTCTACCAAACCTATATCGAACCGAGCAATATAGCGATCTTGGAGGCAGCTAATCAGGTGGGTGGGACCAATATCCTTCATATCTGTGGTTTTGAAGGTGCGAGCAATAATGTGACGATATTTAAGGACTATCCAGCTCAAGTGGTCAACTGGGCGACTCATCATGAGGATGTTAGTTTGACACAGGGGCAAGAGTTGTTTCCAGGCAAGGCCGTTTTAGGTGGATTTGAAAATGGCAAGAAAAGTTTGCTTTATCAAGGTTCCAAGGTAGAATTGCAAAATGAAACAAGGCGGTTGCTGGCTGAAGCGGGTAGTAAAGGTGTTCTTCTGGGAGCTGACTGTACTGTTCCAGATGACTTTGACTTAGAGAGGTTGGACTGGATTCGGCAGGCAGCTGTTCTCTAAAAGGAGGAGCTATGAAAAGTAAAAGATGGGGCATCTTCATTGCAGTTGTCGGTTTGCTGGCTTTGGTTGCCATAAGCGTCGTAAAAAATCAGCACTGCAAAAATGGAGAGAGATGTCGTGGAGTTCAGGATTTTTCCAAGTCCAGTCTCCCCTTTCTACGCTCGAATGATATCGCAAGCAGTTTATTAGTTGAAAAAGTAAGAAATGGAGAATAAGAATGTCAGAAAAAAAAGAATGGGTTTTAAAAGCATTTAAAGGTGAAAAGGTTGATCGTGTGCCAGTTGGCTTTTGGCACCATTTCACATCCGAAGACGAATGGCTACACGGTTTCTCAAATCCAGTCATTATCGAGAAGAATATTGAGGGCCATAAGCGCTTTATCCGAGAAGTTCAGCCAGACTTTATCAAACTCATGAGTGATGGCTACTTTGCTTATCCAAATCCAGCGATTGCCAAAGACAAATCACTTCAAGAATTGGCAACCATTCAACCACTCGGACCAGATCATGCTTGGATAAAAGAGCAGGTGGACTTGGTTAAGAAAATCAAGCAAGAGTTTACAGAAGATATTGTTGCGATTTACAATATTTTTGCTCCTGTGACCTATCTCAAGTGGTTGCTTGGGGAAGTGTCTGGTGGAGATGACCTCATTGCAGATTTTCTGGTGGAAGATCCTGAAGCTCTGAAGAAGGTGTTGGATGTGATTGCAGAGGATATTGCGAGTCTCAGCCGAGCTGTTATCGAAGAGGCTGGTGCTGATGGAATCTACCTCAGCGTGCAGAGTATCCAAGATCAACGAGTGTCGGCAGCAGAGTATCAAGCCGTCATTGCCCCTAGCGAGATATCGGTTCTGGAAGCAGCTAGTGCTGTTGGTGGCGTCACAGTTCTTCATATCTGTGGCTACGAGGGGGCGCGAAATGATATTCACCTTTTTGCAGACTATCCAGCCCAAGTCTTTAACTGGGCTGTAGGACCGGAGGGAATCACTCTCAAGGAAGGTCGTGAGATTTTCAAGGGACGTACGGTTCTTGGAGGATTCGAAAATGGCAAGACGGGCTTACTGTATACTGGTAGCAAGGATGCCATTCAGGCTGAGGCAAAGAAACTAGTTGCAGAAGCTGGGGAACAGGGCTTGGTACTTGGGGCAGATTGTACCATTCCAAGTGATATCGCAGTTGAACGTATCCAGTGGGTTAGAGAAGCGCTTGAAAACTAAAGGAGAAAAAGATGAGTAAAAAAGCATGGATTATCGGTGGTGTAGCAGTGGTTGCAGTAATTGGGGCAACGATTATCGGGAGAAGTTTAGCTGGTGCTCCAGCCAAGGAGGGAGAAACGGCTTCGTCTGCTGAAGTCATAACCTTGAAGGTTGCCCATACACAAAACTATGTACCTTATGACTTTGTCAATGAAAAAGGGGAATCAGATGGTTATGAAGTAGCTGTTTTGAAGGCTGTTGATGAGAAGTTGGCAAACTATCAATTTGAATATACGGGCACCAGTGATGACGACCTCTTGATTGGTCTGGAATCAGGCAAGTATGACATTGGAACCAAGGGAGCTTGGTACACAGATGAACGAGCTAAAAAGTTTGTCATTCCATCTGAACCAGTCGGAGCGAGCATCATCGGATTTACTGTCAGAAAAGAAGATGAACAGAAATACAAAACCATTGATGACTTTGCTAAGAATAAAGGGAAATTGGTTCCCATCTCTCCACAGAATGCTCAATGGAATGTTATCACCAGCTACAATGAAAAACATCAGGATGCACCGATTGAGCTAACAGCAGCTGAATCCTTTAAAGTGGCAGATGCCTATGCCTGGGTCTTAGAAGGACGTTATGACGCCTTCTTTGATATCAAACTGTCCTTTGAAAAAGCAGTTACCGCAGAAGATGGCCCTTACCACCAATATGCGGATAAACTCAGCTGGTTCCCATACAAGGGTATTCCAACTTATCCCTTGATTCACCGTGATGAAAAGGGTGAGAAATTCGCTAAAGAATATGAAAAAGCAATCAAAGAGTTGAAGGAAGATGGCACGCTTGCTAAGCTATCTCAGCAATACTTTAAAGAAGATGTCTTTAGTTACGTAGACAAAGACTAGACCAGAAATTCCAAGACTAGAAAGGGTTTTGCATGGTTTCTTATGATTTTTCCAAGGTCTTTCAGTTTTTGCCAACCTTATGGCAGGCACTTCCTATGACCTTGTCCATTCTCTTTTTTACCACTCTTCTTGGGTCCCTTTTTGGAGGTCTCTTGGCCTGGGCGCAAGTAGGAGAAGACAAGAGTTTTGCAGCGATTTCCAAAGGCTATATCTTTACCCTACGTTGTACACCGCCGATTGTCTTGCTTTTTCTAGTCTTTTATGGCTTGCCAGAATTTCTGAAATGGTGGCTTGGTTTGGATATCAACAACTGGTCTAAAACTATTTTTGTTCTCTTGACGATGATTCTCTTGTTTGCGGCTATTGTTGCCGAGGTTTTCAAGGCGAGCTATCAAGCTATTCCAAAGGGGCAGACAGAGGCCGGGCTTAGTATTGGTTTGACTCCAAGTCAGACTTTTTGGAGAATCATTTTTCCCCAAGCTTTTCAAGTTGCTCTTCCCAATATAACGACCGCTATTCTCAATCTCATGCGGGATGCTGCCTTGGCCTATACGATTGGTTTTGTTGATGTTATGGGGGCCGGGAATCTCTTGATCAGTCGCAATTTAGGGAACTACTCTCTGGAAACCTATACGGCAGTTGCGCTTCTTTATTGGGGGATTGCCTTGGTTATTTCTAGCTTGAGTCGTTTGCTTGAGAAGTCTTTGGAAACAAAAGGGAGGTAAGAAATGGATATAGACTATATTGTAAAGACCTTTCTGGAGACCTTGAAGGGTGTGCCAATCACCTTGATTATCATGATTGTGGCTATGGTCTTAAGCTTTTTACCAGCTCTATTTTTAGCCTTGGGGCAGATTTACAAGGTTCGAGGTGTGAGGAGTTTTTCTCTGGTCTATCTGGCTTTTATCCGAGCGACTCCACCGATTTTATTGATTCTCTTCTTTTATAGTTTGTTTCCAAGTTTGCTGAATCAATTTCTCAAAAGCATAGGAAGTGACTTTGATATTTTCAAGCTTGATCCTCTCTACTATGCTTTTATCATTTATAGTTTGATGACAGTCGGGAGTTTGTCGGAGATTTTGCGTTCAGCTATCTTGACGGTGGACAAGGGACAACTAGAGGCGGCGCATGCGATTGGGCTGACTACGACTCAGGCTTATCTAAGGATTGTTTTTCCACAAGCCTTGCGCTCAGCCTTGCCTAACTTGGCCAATCTGGTGATCAATATCGTCAAAGGGACCTCCCTGGTCTTTGTTATGACTATCAAGGACATCACCGCTATTGCTCGTGTAGAAGCGTCCTACGGTTACCAGTATTTTGAGTCTTATTTTGTGATCTTTTTGCAGTATATTTTGATCTGTGGTTTGATTCAGTGGGGCTTCTCCCTACTGGAAAAAGGCTATGTGAAAAAAGAAAAAAGTGCAAAAGCATCTAGCGCGCGTTTCGTATAGGAGGACAGGATGTTACAAGTAGAACATATCGCAAAAACATTTGGTGAGAGGCAGGTCTTGGAGGATGTCAATCTTCAGGTTAACCAAGGGGATGTCGTCGTTATTTTAGGACCATCAGGTTCGGGGAAAACGACCTTTCTCCGTTGTCTTAATCACTTAGAAAAAGCTGACAGTGGCCGTTTGACCTTGGCAGGAAAGACCTATGACTTATCCAAATTGAGCAAGAAAGACATTCTAGAAATTCGCCAAAAAACAGCCTTTGTTTTCCAACACTACAATCTCTTTGCAAACAAAACTGCTCTGGAAAATATTCTAGAAGGCCTAATCGTGGCTCGTAAAGTTCCCAAGGAAGAAGCGCTCAAACGTGCAGAATCTGCCTTGGAAAAAGTTGGTTTACTGGCCTACAAAGACTACTACCCTTCACAACTATCTGGAGGGCAACAACAACGAATAGGAATTGCGCGTGCTATTGCCGTCAAACCCGAGGTCATTTTGCTAGATGAACCAACATCAGCACTAGACCCTGAGTTGGTTGGAGATGTTTTGGATGTTCTGAAACAGTTGGCGGGAGAAGGTGTGACCATGGTGGTCGTCACGCATGAGATGGGATTTGCTAGAGATGTCGCCAACCACGTTATTTTCATGGATGGAGGCCGTATCGTAGAGGAGAACAATCCCCACGATTTCTTTAGTCGTCCACAAGAAGAACGAACCAAGCAGTTTCTGGCTCGTATCTTATCAGACGCTAGCTATAGTGTAGAATATATGATTTGATAGCTAAGTGTATCATAAAAAGAACACCCCATGACTAGAAGATTCTTCTAATCATGGGGTGTTTTTCTATAGGAGGGCTAGGTTATATTCTTTGAAAATCTCTTTAAATCAGGTCAGCTTTGCCTTATCTACAACCTCAAACCAGTGTTTTGAGCAGCCTGCGGCTAGCTTCCTAGTTTACCCTTTGATTTTCATTGAGTGTTATTTCTTTTTCTTGTTCTTTATCAACCATCCAAGTCCGAGAAGGGCAAGGATGCTGAATCCAGCAAGGGCAAGGAGGGATTTGCTCTCAGTTCCTGTGTTTGGAAGGAGGTTCTGAGAGTGAGCCTCTGCAGCAGTTTCTTGAGTTTCAGGATTGGCTGCTAGGTTTTGAGCTTGACCTTGTTCTGGTTCGACTTCCAAGCTAGAAAGGTCAAATTCTGGTTTTTCTTCCACAGCTGGAGCGACAATGGCACCACCTTGAGACAAGCGGAGAACGACAGCAGTGAGAGCGTTCAATTTCAAGCCTTTTTCAGTCCATTCGAGACCTTGAGGGTTAGCAATTCCTACTGGTCCTGCTTGGTTTTCATCTGCGAGAACTTCGGCCTTTCTCAAGTGAGCAAAGGCAGTTCCTAGAGTAAATTCACGAGCCTTATCATCCGCATTGACAAAGACAGCGTAGATATCTCCATTTGGAGCGGTGATTTGGTAGCCGATGGTCACATCTTCTTTTTCAACGCCATTTTGTCCTGGAACAGTAATGAGGTGGACGCGCTCTTTGATGTCTTGCAGACTCTTGAGTCGGAAGGCATCTGTCGATTGACGAAGGGCGATCAATCCTTTCATGTAGTCACGACTCTTGACATTTTCAGGATATGCTTTGCCATCTGTAGCCTTGGTCCAGTCAAACTTGTTGACAGCATCACTAGAGTCATAAGAGTCATGGATAAAGTAAGGATAGACAAATGGCTTGCCGTCTTTGTCACGTAACAAGTGAGACTTGTTTGGAACCTTATCTTCAGGAACAGGAGTCTTATAGGCTGGATCAAGGAATTGTTTGGTACGTCCGTATTCCTGACCAGAGTGGATAAAGGGAGTTCCTTGAGCAGTCAAGACCATGAGGTTTCCAAGTCGCAAACGGCGATGGATTTCAGCATAGTTCTCAGCCTTGCTTGGGTCTTTTTTGATAGACTGGGCAATGATGTCAAAGAGGGTCAAGTTATCATGGGCTGCGATATACTGGATAACATCTCCAGGGTTGTCTGCTTCAAAGTTAGTTGGTTGAGCAATCAGATTTTTAAAGATGGTATTGATATCGCGTTTTCCACCTGTGATAAAGGCAGGTTGACCTTCGTTTGGATAGCCAGACTTGAGGTTGTTACGGATGTCGTCTGAAAAGACAGCGACAGTATCTGTTTTCTTCATCCAATCTTGGTCAGCAGGTTGTACAGGCGTATTTTCATCACCAGTATAGGTTCTCCAGCCTTCACCTAGCATGATAAGATTTGGATTGAGGGCGCGTGCAGCTTTGTACGCTTCTTCGATAGAAGCCGCATCGTGGTCACCCATCATATCAAAGCGGAAACCATCTACTTTGTAAGTTTCAACTAGATACTTGATAGAGTCTACTAAGACACGCTTAGACATGTAGTGGGTTGTTCCCAAACGACCGCCTCCAAAGCTAGTACGAGGAGTTCCGTCTGCGTCCATAAAGTGGTAGTAGTTTGGCTCTAAGTCTTCAAAGATGTCGAGATTGGCAGTATGGTTGTAGACCACATCCAAGATAGCCCCCATGCCACGTTTATGGATTTCGTTGATGAGGTTTTTGAATTCTGCAATTCGTTTTTCTGGATCCTTAGGATCGCTTGAGTACATACCAGTCAAGGAGAAGTAGTTTTGAGGGTCATATCCCCAGTTGTAGTTGCTGTTGCTTGAAGCGTAGGCAGACAAACGTTCATGGTTTTTCAATTCATTGACAAAGTAGTAAGACAAGACTGGAAGGAGCTGGATGTGGGTCACACCCAAGTCTTTGAGATAGTCCAGTTTTTCGATAAAGGCTTCAAAGGTACCAAATGGCTTGGTCAAGTCTTTTGCGATGGCAGGATCTGAGGTGAAGTCACGAACATGGGCTTCATAGATGACAGCATCTTCGCGAGATTTGAAATTGCGAATCTTACCGTAGGTCAAGTCTTGTGGGCCTAGTTTAGATGGGTTCACAAAGGCAGCTTTAGCGACCTTATGAGCGGCATCTGTTTTTGCTAGGTCACTGTTCCAAGCCGCTAATGATTTGGCATAAGGGTCAAGAACGAGGACAGTTTTACCTTGGCGCTCGATCTGGTAGTGGTAGTAATAGCCAGTGTAGTTGCTGATACCGAGACCAGAGTTTGCATCCAGAGTTTGTTTCCAGGTTCCTTTTTCTCCTTTTTCAAGGGCAACAGTTCCGACTACTTTTTCAGGATCTTTCTTGTCATATACGACAACGGAAACCTTATCAGCGCTTGGAGACCAGAGGGTGAGGTCAACAAGCTTGCCATCTTCTTTTAGAGTTGCGCCGAGTGGACCATCGTAACTGTAGGACTCATCCTTGAGGCGCCAGCTTGAACGTGTGGTAAAGCGGTCTGAATCGTAGCTGACTGTGTAAGGGTGTTGGGTGTCAGAGAAGTCTCCGATGTAGGTCACTTTTTTACCTGCTTCATCAACCTTGATATCAGTAATGGTTACTTTGTTCCCTTGATGATCAGTGATATTAGAGCGTTTAAGGATATCGTCTTTCTTAGCTCCAACAAGGGTAGAAAAACTGCTTTCGATACGAGACTTGGCCACATGTTGGGCACCAGTCATGCGGATATCGTGCACATAGTAGGGATTAGTGTAGATGGTTTCGTCATCATCCTTGAGGAAAATCTGACTGTGATTTTTTAGATCTGTGAATTTATAATCTTCTTTTCTGATTTTCACATCATCGCCTTTCTTGCTTTCGTCTAGTAATAAAAATCCAAATTCTCTTGCAGCTTCATTGAGTGGGATATCAATGTAACGGCCATATTTTCCAGTTGCAGTAAAGTCTGTCCCGTCAGGCCATTCTCCGCTACTAGGATTCTTGACATCACCCCAATACCAGAGTGATTTCTTGTCATAGTTTCCGTCAGTACGGTAGTAGTTGACACGGACTGTTCCCACTGGCTGAGGACGGTAGTTGTATACCTTGTAGTTTTCATCTAGCCAGGCCTCGTTCATTTTTGGAGAGAGGCGCTCTACAGAACGATCCCCTGTCAGGTTATCCCCCTTGGTATTGTTGATGAGGAAGCTGATCTTCTTGGCTTGCTCATTCTTGAGTTTGACGTCTAGGTAATAGCCGTAGTCATCTTGCTTGGCATCCTTGAAGGACTTGGCTCCATTGGGCCAGTTTTCAGACGGCTTTTCAACATCATCCCAAGTCCAAAGACCTTGAGAATCTTTGTTTTCTTCAGGGAGTTTTTTTACATGGATGCGGAAGTGGTTGTCTGCGATTGGTTCTTCAGAAGATGTGTCTGCTTGTGGTTTTTGATCTGAAGTTGGTGTCGAAGTGCTGGCATCTACTTTCTCTTCCTTGCTGTTAGTCTGGCTTGTAGTAGCATCTTCTGTTTTAGATGTTTCGGGTGCTGTAGTAGTTTCCACAGCCGTAGTAGTTTCCGCAACTGTAGCTTCCTTTTTAGAATCAAGGGAAGCGTTTGCATTCTTTTGTTCAGAAATAGGCGTTTCCTTTTGAGTTTGACTCGTTTCAGTCTCAGTAGGGGCCTTGGTCACAGCGCTGGTATTTTCCTGAGTTTGAGGAAGGTTTTCGTTGGCCGAAATAGTTGGCATTGTAGCAGAAAGCAAGACAATGCTGGCACCAATAAGGACAGAACCGGTTCCGTTCTTCAAGGAACGGATACCATAAATCATTTTTTTCTCAGTTTGAGATGGGATCTTTTTCATCACAATTCTCCTTGTGTAGTTGTTCCCTAACAGTATAGCACGAGGTAAACATTAGTGCAAGCGTTTTCCTAAATTTTAAGAGAAAATATAATGCTTCATTCTCTTGAAATTTTAAAATAATATATAGGAAAAGATTGTTTAAAAAATAGTAAAAAAACCTTGAAAAATCTAGCTAAATAAGGTATAATATGAGTAATCATTTGTCGTAGGTTTTGTCTGAAATATTGTCCAGACAAGGCTCACAGCAGTTAAATCTTCTGGAAAAGTCAGATTTAGCTGCTCTTTTTGTGCTTTTTTTCAGGTTTTTGAGTGCTTGTAACAAAGATTTAAAGATTCTGAAAATTCGTCAAAGGGACACGGTGATAGGGGTTTTTAAAACCATATGACGATTAGAAAAGCCTGATTGACAAGGCTTGGAATTTATTTACAAAGGAGAATCATCTTGGCAGGACATGACGTTCAATACGGGAAACATCGTACCCGTCGTAGTTTTTCAAGAATCAAAGAAGTTCTTGACTTACCAAATTTGATTGAAATTCAAACGGATTCATTCAAAGATTTCCTAGATCACGGTCTTAAGGAAGTTTTTGAAGATGTATTGCCAATTTCAAACTTCACAGACACAATGGAGTTGGAATTTGTTGGCTATGAAATCAAGGAACCAAAATACACGCTCGAAGAAGCACGTATCCACGATGCTAGCTACTCAGCACCAATTTTTGTAACCTTCCGCTTGATCAATAAAGAAACAGGCGAAATCAAGACCCAAGAAGTCTTCTTTGGTGATTTCCCAATCATGACCGAAATGGGTACTTTCATCATCAATGGTGGTGAACGTATTATCGTTTCTCAGTTGGTCCGCTCACCAGGTGTTTACTTTAACGACAAAGTAGACAAGAACGGTAAAGTGGGATACGGCTCAACTGTTATCCCTAACCGTGGAGCTTGGTTGGAACTTGAAAGCGACTCAAAAGACATCGCTTATACTCGTATCGATCGTACTCGTAAGATTCCATTTACGACCTTAGTTCGTGCGCTTGGTTTCTCAGGTGATGATGAAATCTTTGATATCTTTGGTGATAGCGAATTGGTTCGCAACACCGTTGAAAAAGATATTCACAAGAATCCAATGGACTCTCGTACAGACGAAGCCTTGAAAGAAATTTACGAACGCCTTCGTCCAGGTGAGCCTAAGACTGCTGAAAGCTCACGTAGCTTGCTTGTAGCGCGTTTCTTTGACCCACGTCGCTACGATTTGGCAGCTGTTGGTCGTTACAAGATCAATAAAAAACTCAATGTTAAAACACGCTTGCTCAACCAAACCATTGCGGAGCCATTGGTAGACCCTGAAACTGGTGAAATCTTGGTAGAAGCGGGTACCGTTATGACTCGTAGCGTGATCGAAAGTATCGAGAGTCACTTGGATGGCGACTTGAACAAAATTGTTTATATTCCAAACGATGCAGCTGTTTTGACAGAACCGGTTGTCCTTCAAAAATTCAAAGTTGTTGCCCCAACAGACCCAGACCGTGTTGTAACCATCATCGGAAATGCCAATCCAGACGACAAGGTTCGTGTTGTAACTCCTGCGGATATCCTTGCAGAGATGAGCTACTTCCTTAACTTGGCAGAAGGTATCGGACGTGTGGATGATATCGACCACCTTGGAAACCGTCGTATCCGTGCAGTTGGTGAATTGCTTGCCAACCAAGTACGTCTTGGACTTTCTCGTATGGAACGTAATGTCCGTGAACGTATGTCTGTTCAGGACAATGAAGTTTTAACACCACAACAAATTATCAATATCCGTCCTGTCACAGCTGCGGTTAAAGAATTCTTTGGTTCATCACAGTTGTCACAGTTCATGGACCAACACAACCCGCTTTCTGAGTTGTCTCACAAACGCCGTTTGTCAGCCTTGGGACCTGGTGGTTTGACTCGTGACCGTGCTGGATATGAAGTTCGTGACGTGCACTACACTCACTATGGTCGTATGTGTCCAATCGAGACACCTGAAGGACCTAACATCGGTTTGATCAATAACTTGTCATCATATGGTCACTTGAATAAGTATGGATTTGTTCAAACTCCATACCGTAAGGTTGACCGTGAAACAGGTGTAGTCACAAACGAAATCGTTTGGCTGACAGCCGATGAAGAAGATGAATATACTGTAGCGCAGGCTAACTCTCGCCTCAACGAAGATGGTACTTTTGCTGAGAAAGTTGTCATGGGACGTCACCAAGGGGTCAACCAAGAGTATCCAGCAGAAGTGGTTGACTACATGGACGTGTCACCCAAACAAGTAGTTGCCGTTGCGACAGCATGTATTCCTTTCTTGGAAAACGATGACTCTAACCGTGCCCTCATGGGTGCCAACATGCAACGTCAGGCTGTGCCATTGATTGATCCAAAAGCGCCTTACGTTGGTACTGGTATGGAATACCAAGCAGCTCATGACTCAGGTGCAGCTGTGATTGCTCAGCATGGCGGTAAAGTTACTTACGCAGATGCTGACAAGGTAGAAGTACGCCGCGAAGATGGTTCATTGGACGTTTACCACATCCAAAAATTCCGTCGTTCAAACTCAGGTACTGCTTATAACCAACGTACACTTGTTAAAGTTGGCGATGTTGTTGAAAAAGGCGACTTTATCGCTGACGGACCTTCTATGGAAAAAGGGGAAATGGCGCTTGGACAAAACCCAATTGTTGCCTACATGACTTGGGAAGGTTACAACTTCGAGGATGCCGTTATCATGAGCGAACGCTTGGTCAAAGACGATGTCTACACATCTGTCCACCTCGAAGAATATGAATCAGAAACGCGCGATACAAAGCTTGGGCCTGAAGAAATTACTCGTGAAATTCCAAACGTTGGTGAAGATGCCCTTAAAGACCTTGACGAAATGGGTATTATCCGTATCGGTGCAGAGGTTAAAGAAGGGGACATCCTTGTAGGTAAAGTCACACCTAAGGGAGAGAAAGACCTTTCAGCTGAAGAACGTCTCTTGCACGCTATCTTCGGAGACAAGTCTCGTGAAGTTCGTGACACTTCTCTTCGTGTACCTCACGGTGCCGATGGTGTCGTTCGTGATGTTAAGATCTTTACACGTGCAAATGGAGATGAGTTGCAATCAGGTGTTAACATGCTGGTTCGCGTCTACATCGCTCAAAAACGTAAGATCAAGGTTGGAGATAAGATGGCCGGACGTCACGGAAACAAAGGGGTTGTCTCTCGTATCGTTCCTGTAGAAGACATGCCTTACCTTCCAGACGGAACTCCAGTCGACATCATGTTGAACCCGCTTGGGGTACCATCACGTATGAATATCGGTCAGGTTATGGAGCTCCACCTTGGTATGGCAGCCCGTACTCTTGGTATCCACATCGCAACACCAGTCTTTGACGGAGCAAGTTCGGAAGACCTTTGGGACACTGTTAAAGAAGCAGGTATGGACAGCGATGCTAAGACAATCCTTTACGATGGACGTACAGGTGAGCCGTTTGATAACCGTGTATCAGTTGGTGTCATGTACATGATCAAACTCCACCACATGGTTGATGATAAATTGCACGCGCGTTCAGTCGGACCATACTCAACCGTTACCCAACAACCACTCGGAGGTAAAGCTCAGTTTGGTGGACAACGTTTCGGTGAGATGGAAGTTTGGGCTCTTGAAGCCTACGGTGCATCAAATGTACTCCAAGAAATCTTGACTTACAAGTCTGACGATATCAACGGACGTTTGAAAGCTTATGAAGCTATTACAAAAGGAAAACCAATTCCAAAACCAGGTGTTCCAGAATCCTTCCGAGTTCTTGTCAAAGAATTGCAATCTCTTGGTCTTGACATGCGTGTCCTTGACGAAGATGACCAAGAAGTGGAACTTCGCGACTTGGATGAAGGAATGGACGAAGATGTCATCCACGTAGATGACCTTGAAAAAGCCCGCGAAAAAGCAGCCCAAGAGGCTAAAGCAGCCTTTGAAGCTGAAGAAGCAGAGAAAGCAACAAAAGCGGAAGCAACAGAAGAAGCTGCTGAACAAGAATAAGCAGTTCACTTAGAATAGAAAGGGAAGAAATAGTGGTTGATGTAAATCGTTTTAAAAGTATGCAAATCACCCTAGCTTCTCCAAGCAAAGTCCGTTCATGGTCTTATGGAGAAGTCAAAAAACCTGAAACAATCAATTACCGTACGTTGAAACCAGAACGTGAAGGACTCTTTGACGAAGTCATCTTTGGTCCTACAAAAGACTGGGAATGTGCTTGTGGTAAGTACAAACGCATTCGTTACAGAGGGATTGTTTGTGACCGCTGTGGGGTTGAAGTAACGCGTACGAAAGTTCGTCGTGAGCGTATGGGGCACATCGAGTTGAAGGCTCCTGTATCTCACATCTGGTACTTCAAGGGGATTCCAAGCCGTATGGGCTTGACCCTTGATATGAGTCCTCGTGCCCTCGAGGAAGTTATCTACTTTGCGGCTTACGTGGTGATTGATCCTAAGGATACACCACTTGAGCACAAGTCTATCATGACAGAGCGCGAATACCGTGAGCGCTTGCGTGAGTATGGTTATGGATCATTCGTTGCCAAGATGGGTGCCGAAGCCATCCAAGACCTTTTGAAACAAGTAGATCTTGAAAAAGAAATTGCTGAACTCAAAGAAGAGTTGAAAACAGCTACTGGACAAAAACGTGTCAAAGCCATCCGCCGTTTGGATGTTTTGGATGCCTTTTACAAGTCTGGAAACAAACCTGAATGGATGGTTCTCAACATCCTTCCGGTTATTCCACCAGATCTTCGTCCAATGTTGCAGTTGGATGGTGGCCGCTTTGCCTCATCTGACTTGAATGACCTTTATCGCCGTGTTATCAACCGTAACAACCGTTTGGCTCGTTTGCTTGAGTTGAATGCACCAGGTATCATCGTTCAAAATGAGAAGCGTATGCTTCAAGAAGCGGTTGACGCTTTGATTGACAACGGTCGTCGTGGTCGTCCGATTACAGGACCAGGTAGCCGTCCACTGAAATCATTGAGCCACATGCTTAAAGGGAAACAAGGACGCTTCCGTCAAAACTTGCTCGGTAAACGTGTTGACTTCTCAGGACGTTCTGTTATCGCCGTTGGTCCAACGCTTAAGATGTACCAATGTGGTGTGCCACGTGAAATGGCGATCGAGCTCTTTAAACCATTCGTCATGCGTGAAATCGTTGCCCGTGACATCGTGCAAAACGTCAAGGCAGCTAAACGCTTGGTGGAACGTGGAGACGAACGTATCTGGGATATCCTTGAAGAAGTAATCAAAGAACACCCAGTACTTTTGAACCGCGCACCGACCCTTCACCGTTTGGGTATCCAAGCTTTCGAGCCAGTCTTGATCGATGGTAAGGCCCTTCGTTTGCACCCGCTTGTCTGTGAAGCCTACAATGCCGACTTTGACGGGGACCAAATGGCCATCCACGTACCGCTTTCAGAAGAAGCCCAAGCAGAAGCTCGTATTTTGATGCTCGCTGCTGAGCATATCTTGAACCCGAAAGATGGTAAACCAGTTGTTACTCCATCTCAGGACATGGTTTTGGGTAACTACTACTTGACTATGGAAGAAGCTGGCCGTGAAGGGGAAGGAATGGTCTTCAAAGACCGTGACGAAGCGGTTATGGCATACCGCAATGGTTATGTTCACCTCCACTCACGTGTTGGTATTGCAACAGACAGCCTTAACAAACCATGGACAGAAGAGCAAAAACACAAGGTCTTGCTTACAACAGTTGGTAAAATCCTCTTCAACGACATCATGCCAGAGGGTCTGCCTTACTTGCAAGAACCTACAAATGCCAACTTAACAGAAGGTGTTCCAGCTAAATACTTCTTGCCACTAGGTGGAGATATCAAGGAAGCAATCAGCAATCTTGAACTCAACCCTCCATTCAAGAAGAAAAATCTTGGGAATATCATCGCTGAAATCTTCAAACGTTTCCGTACGACAGAAACTTCTGCCCTACTTGATCGCATGAAGAATCTCGGTTACCACCACTCAACTCTTGCAGGTTTGACAGTGGGTATTGCCGATATCCCAGTTGTTGAAGACAAGGCTGAAATCATCGAAGAATCACACAAACGTGTAGAACAAATTACCAAACAATTCCGTCGTGGTATGATCACAGACGACGAGCGCTACAACGCTGTTACAGCTGAATGGCGTGCAGCCCGTGAAAAATTGGAGAAACGTTTGGTTGCCAACCAAGATCCTAAGAACCCAATCGTTATGATGATGGACTCTGGAGCCCGTGGTAACATCTCAAACTTCTCACAGCTTGCCGGTATGCGTGGTCTGATGGCCGCTCCGAACGGACGTATCATGGAATTGCCAATCCTTTCAAACTTCCGGGAAGGTTTGTCAGTACTCGAAATGTTCTTCTCAACTCACGGTGCCCGTAAAGGTATGACCGATACGGCCCTTAAGACAGCCGACTCAGGTTACTTGACTCGTCGTTTGGTTGACGTTGCCCAAGACGTTATCATCCGTGAGGACGACTGTGGAACAGACCGTGGTCTCTTGATCCGTTCTATCGCAGAAGGAAAAGAGATGATCGAGTCTCTCGAAGAACGCCTCAACGGTCGTTACACTAAGAAAACTGTTAAACATCCAGAAACTGGTGCAGTGATCATCGGTCCAAATGAGTTGATTACAGAAGACAAGGCGCGTGAAATTGTCAATGCTGGTGTGGAAGAAGTGACTATCCGCTCTGTATTTACATGTAACACCCGTCATGGTGTCTGCCGTCACTGTTACGGTATCAACTTGGCGACTGGTGATGCGGTTGAAGTTGGTGAAGCAGTTGGTACAATCGCTGCCCAATCTATCGGGGAACCTGGTACACAGCTTACAATGCGTACCTTCCACACGGGTGGGGTTGCCTCAAATACCGATATCACTCAGGGTCTTCCTCGTGTCCAAGAAATCTTTGAAGCCCGCAATCCTAAAGGGGAAGCGGTCATCACAGAGGTCAAAGGGCAAGTTACAGCTATCGAAGAAGATGCTTCAACTCGTACTAAGAAAGTCTTTGTTAAGGGTGAAACTGGCGAAGGTGAGTACGTGGTTCCATTTACAGCACGTATGCGTGTCGAAGTTGGAGACCAAATCTCTCGTGGTGCAGCATTGACAGAAGGTTCTATCCAACCAAAACGTCTCCTTGCTGTTCGTGATGTCTTGTCAGTTGAAACTTACCTTCTCGGTGAAGTACAAAAAGTTTACCGTAGCCAAGGGGTAGAAATCGGTGACAAACACATCGAGGTAATGGTTCGTCAAATGATCCGTAAAGTTCGTGTCATGGATCCAGGTGACACAGACCTTCTTATGGGTACTCTCATGGACATCAACGACTTTACAGATGCTAATAAGGATGTTCTTATCGCAGGTGGAGTTCCAGCGACTGGTCGCCCAGTTCTTATGGGAATCACCAAAGCCTCACTTGAAACTAACAGTTTCTTGTCAGCGGCTTCCTTCCAGGAAACAACTCGTGTCCTTACAGATGCAGCCATCCGTGGTAAGAAAGATCATCTCCTTGGACTCAAAGAAAATGTTATCATCGGTAAGATCATCCCAGCTGGTACTGGTATGGCTCGCTACCGTAACCTTGAACCACAAGCTATCAATGAAGCAGAATATCTGGCTCCAGAACAAGAAGAGGCAGAACTTGCTCCTGTAGAGGAAGTTGTGGAAGTCCAAGTTGAAGAAACAGTAGAATAAAAGCAAACAAGAGAACCTTTGGGTTCTCTTTGCTTTATTTCAGAAAATTTTCCCACTTTTTCATAAAGTATGGTAGAATAAAAGAACTAAAATGCCAAGGAGGTGTCCGTATGGAACAAACATTCTTTATCATTAAGCCAGATGGTGTGAAAAGAGGGCTGGTCGGCGAAATTCTGCAAAGAATGGAACAACGAGGTTTCAAACTCGAAAAATTAGAGTTACGTTCAGCAGTTTCAGAAGCTTTGATTGACCAACACTATCAAGACTTGGTTGAAAAAAGTTTTTATCCTCCTATCCGTCAGTTTATGACCTCAGGACCAGTAGTGGTGGGCATTCTATCAGGTCCGAAAGTGATTGAAACTTGGCGGACCATGATGGGGGCTACTCGTCCAGAAGAAGCTCTGCCAGGAACTATCCGAGGAGATTTTGCCAAGGCTGCAGGAGACAATCAAGCCATTCAAAATGTAGTTCACGGCTCCGATTCGGAAGCTTCTGCAAAACGTGAAATTGCTCTCTGGTTTAAGGATTAGACTGGTAAAAGAACAGTTCTGTTCACAACAGAGCTGTTTTTTGGTCAGTTGAGCACAAAAAAAGGACATTTGAGGCGGAAACTATCATTTCAAACTCCTCACAAGGTATAATCCCATATAGGGAGGGAAAAGAAATGGTAAAATCAATTCGCCTATTGTTGTTGATTGCAGTCATCCAGATTAGTTTTAGTAGTTGTCTATTATGGAAAGAATCCTTTTTATCTTTAAAACAGACCAATGCTTATTTTTTGATTTTGATAGTAGGAATTTCTGTTTTGTGCGCTGGGATAAATTATTTCCATACAGCAGACCAGTCTAGACATAGTATTTTACATGTTCAAAAGAAAGTGAGTCTTGTTTATTGCCTCCTTTTAGTAGTCAATCTTTTGGCAACCTGTCTGGTTCTCTCAGAAAGCATCCAAACCACTAGCAAATTGCAGCAGGAATTGGTTGACCTCTTTTTACCCTCCTTCTTTTTCTTGCTAGGAGTAGATCTATTGATTTTCTTACCTTTTGATAAAATTTTTCGAGATATAGAAAATTACCTAAATAAAAAGAAAACAGTCGTCATTTCCGTTCTAGCTACGATGGTTTTCTTGAGGAATCCCTTAGTGATTTCCTCAATTCTCATTTATATCAGTGTTGGTTTTCTATGCGCACGTTTCCTTTTTCCAAAATGTATTCAAAGGGAAATCTCCTTTTATGGACACCTGATTCGGGATATCCTGTTTGTTTTTTCAATAGTTGTATTCTTTTAAATGGAGGAGAATTTTTCAAAATTGTTATAGTAAGTTCATAAAGAAAATTCACACAAAAGAAAACTTTTTGGTATAATAGTAGCATGCACACAAAAAATGAAGAAGAGCTTCTAGCTCTCGGAGAAAGATTAGGTCATTTGCTTCAAAAAGACGATGTTCTGATCTTGACTGGAGAGTTGGGTGCGGGTAAAACAACCTTTACAAAAGGCCTTGCCAAGGGCTTGGATATCCGTCAGATGATTAAAAGTCCAACCTATACCATTGTCAGAGAGTACGAAGGGCGTTTGCCACTTTACCACTTGGATGTCTATCGTATCGAAGGTGATGCTGATTCTATTGACTTGGATGAGTTTCTCTTTGGTGGTGGTGTGACTGTTATTGAGTGGGGGCATCTTTTGGGTGAAGATTTACCAGATTCTTACTTGGAATTGGAAATCTTGAAAGAAGCTGAGGGTCGTTGTCTTCATTTTACGGCTCATGGCTCTCGGGCTGAACAACTCATCAAGGAGCTTCAAGATGGAGTATGAGTTGTGTATTCGTGAGGCAGAGATTTCAGATGCTACAGCCTTAATTGCATTTTTAGATTGTGTCGGTCAAGAGACGGATTTTACCAGCTTGGATGAAAATGGTATCATGATGACAGCTTCTGAAATGGCTCTTTTTATCGAAAAACAAGCTGGATCAGAGAATCAAATTACTCTCCTCGCCTTACTGAATGATGAGATTGTAGGAGTCTTAAATATCACAGCGGACCAACATTTAAGAGTTCGACATATCGGCGATGTTTTTCTAGCAGTTCGCAGGAAATTCTGGAACTAAGGCTTGGCGACTATACTTCTAGAAGAAGGCATTGAGTGGGCGAAAGTCAGTGGCGTCCTGCGCCGTTTGCAACTCAGTGTACAAAAACGAAACGAGGCTGCGATCCACCTCTACTCAAAAATGGGATTTATCACAGAAGGCTTACAAGAAAGAGGAGCCTATTTAGCAGAAGGGATATTTTTAGATGTTTGTCTTATGGGCAAGCTGATAAATAAATAACGAGATGATTAAAAAATTAATTGGAATGGTGCTAGGTTTCCTAGCAGTAACAGTTTTAGGTGTAGCGGTTTATGGCTATACCATCTACCAACAGGGAACAGAAACCCTAAGTAAAAAGACTTACAAAAAAATCGGGGAAGAAACCAACGTTATCGAAGCGACGGAGCCTCTGACCATCCTCTTGATGGGGGTAGATACGGGAAATGTGGAACGTACAGACCCGTGGGCGGGAAATAGTGATTCCATGATTCTCCTGACGGTTAATCCCAAAACAAAGAAAACCACTATGATGAGTTTGGAACGGGATATTTTGACCAAGATTGAGACTGGAAACGGTCAAGTTCAGGAAGCTAAACTCAATGCGGCCTATGCTAATGGTGGTGCGGAACTTGCAATTTCTACTATTCAAAAGATGATGAATATCCACATTGACCGCTATGTGATGGTTAACATGCAGGGGCTTCAACAATTGGTGGATGCAGTTGGTGGGATCACCGTCAACAATACACTCGGTTTCCCAATTTCGATTGCTGACCAAGAGGAGTTTAATAAGATTTCTATCGGTGTTGGAGAACAAACCTTGAATGGGGAGGAAGCTCTGGTGTATTCACGGATGCGTTACCAAGACCCAGAGGGAGACTATGGTCGTCAAAAACGTCAACGTGAAGTTATTCAAAAGATCGTTGAGAAGGTTTTGAGCCTAAACAGTGTGAGTCATTATCAAGGTATCCTCAAAGCTTTGAGTGATAACATGCAGACCAATGTGGACTTGTCAGCTAAGAGCATTCCACAATTGCTTGGCTATCAAGATTCTTTCAAGAATATCGAAACGCATCAATTGCGTGGGGAAGATGCTGAGCTACAGGGAATTTCTTATCAGATTGTCACTTCAGAACATATGCTCGAAATGCAAAATCTCTTGCGTAGTTCGCTAGGTAAAGAGCCAGTGACAGAATTGGAAACCAATGCGGTACTGTACGAAACAGCCTTTGGTCGGACAGCACCTTCAACCAGTACGAACGCTTCAAACGAAGAAGCAGAATAAGAAAAGAATCAAATCGTGGGAAATTTCCTGCGATTTTTTCAAAAAAATTCGAATAGATAAGTAGGAGGAAACATGAAAGCAGAAATTATTGCTGTTGGAACAGAAATTTTAACAGGGCAGATTGTCAATACCAATGCTCAGTTTTTATCAGAGAAACTAGCCGAAATCGGGGTAGATGTCTACTTCCAAACAGCTGTTGGAGATAATGAAGCTCGTCTTTTGTCCTTGCTTGAGATTGCGAGTCAACGTAGTAATCTTGTGATTTTGACAGGGGGCTTGGGACCAACCGAGGATGATTTGACCAAACAAACCCTGGCAAAATTTTTGGGAAAAGATCTAGTGTTTGACCCTCAAGCGCAAGAGAAACTGGATATTTTCTTTGCTCATAGACCTGACTATGCTCGGACACCGAATAATGAGCGCCAAGCCCAAATTGTAGAAGGGGCGACTCCACTGCCAAATGAGACAGGTTTAGCAGTAGGAGGGGTGTCGGAAGTGGATGGCGTGACCTACGTGGTCCTCCCAGGACCACCTAGTGAATTGAAACCTATGGTCTTAAATCAACTCTTACCCAAGTTAATGACTGGTGCTAAGCTCTACTCACGAGTGCTCCGTTTCTTTGGAATTGGTGAGAGTCAGTTGGTGACCATTTTGGCGGATTTGATTGACCATCAAACCGATCCGACCTTGGTGCCGTATGCCAAGACGGGAGAAGTGACCTTGCGTTTGTCTACAAAAGCAGTTAGTCAAGAAAGGGCTGATCAAGCACTGGATATCTTAGAAAATCAAATCTTGAGTCGCCAAACTTTCGAGGGAATTTCTCTACGAGACATCTGTTATGGATATGGGGAAGAAACCAGTCTCGCAAGTGTCGTTGTAGAAGAGCTAAAGAAGAGACAGAAAAGAATTACTGCGGCAGAAAGCTTGACGGCAGGTCTCTTTCAAGCAACATTAGCAGACTTTTCGGGCGTTTCAGCAATCTTTAATGGCGGTTTTGTCACTTACAGCCTAGAAGAAAAGTCTAAGATGTTGGATATTTACGAGCAAGAGCTAAAAGAACACGGGGTCGTTTCTGAGTTTACGGCTCGAAAAATGGCAGAGCAGGCACGGATCAAGACTCAGTCTGATTATGGTGTCAGTCTGACAGGTGTAGCTGGGCCAGATAGCCTAGAGGGGCATCCAGCTGGTACAGTTTTTATTGGATTGGCACATGCAAAAGGGACAGAGGTGATCAAGGCCAATATTGCAGGACGGAGTCGAGCAGATGTTCGACATATTGCGGTCATGCATGCCTTTAACCTAGTTCGCAAGGCTTTATTAAGTGACTAAATTTTGGTATAATGAAAGATAGGTCTAAGGACCAGTAGAATATAGGAGAACAAAATGGCGAAAAAACCAACAAAAAAATTAGATGAAATTGGGAAAAAATTTGGAGCAGACCGTGAAAAAGCATTGAACGATGCTCTTAAATTGATTGAGAAAGACTTTGGTAAAGGCTCAATCATGCGCTTGGGTGAGCGCGCGGAGCAAAAAGTTCAAGTGATGAGCTCAGGCTCATTGGCTCTGGACATTGCTCTTGGTTCAGGTGGTTATCCTAAAGGACGTATCATCGAAATCTATGGACCAGAATCATCTGGTAAGACAACGGTTGCCCTTCACGCTGTTGCGCAAGCACAGAAAGAAGGTGGTATTGCAGCCTTTATCGATGCGGAACATGCTCTTGACCCAGCCTATGCTGCAGCCCTTGGTGTGAACATTGACGAATTGCTCTTGTCACAACCAGACTCAGGAGAGCAAGGTCTTGAAATTGCTGGAAAATTGATTGACTCAGGTGCAGTTGACCTTGTCGTTATCGACTCGGTTGCGGCCCTTGTACCTCGTGCGGAAATTGATGGGGATATTGGAGATAGTCACGTTGGTTTGCAAGCTCGTATGATGAGCCAGGCCATGCGTAAACTTGGTGCTTCTATCAATAAAACCAAAACAATTGCCATCTTTATCAACCAATTGCGTGAAAAAGTTGGAGTCATGTTTGGAAATCCAGAAACAACACCTGGTGGACGTGCTTTGAAATTCTACGCTTCAGTCCGTTTGGATGTTCGTGGAAGCACACAAATCAAGGGAACTGGTGATCAAAAAGATACCAATGTCGGTAAGGAAACCAAGATCAAGGTCGTGAAAAACAAGGTAGCTCCACCATTTAAGGAAGCCTTTGTTGAAATCATGTACGGAGAAGGAATTTCTAAGACTGGTGAGCTCTTGAAGATTGCAAGTGATCTCGATATCATCCAAAAAGCGGGAGCATGGTACTCTTACAAGGGTGAAAAAATCGGACAAGGATCTGAAAATGCTAAGAAATACTTGGCGGATCACCCAGAAATCTTTGATGCCATTGACCACCAAGTCCGTGTTCAATATGGTTTGATTGAAGATGAAGAAAGAACAACTCCTACCTCTGTTGCAGAAGATTTAGCACCTAACCAAGAAGTAACACTTGACCTAGGCGACGGACTCGAAATCGAAATTGAAGATTAAAAATAAAAGCGGAGAAGTCTTTCTCTGCTTTTTATGTTTAAATATTAAGTCTCCATAAGCTTCAAAAGCGTAATAAAAGAGTATTTAATCAAAAAAATTAAATCATTCTATAAAAAGGAGACTACTATAATGGAAAAACGCCTTGTTCGAAACGTACAAGACAAAAAGATTGCTGGTGTTTGTGCTGGTATCGGTGACTACTTTAACATGGACCACACACTTGTTCGTGCACTTTGGATTATCTTCACCCTACTTGGTGGTTCTGGAATCTTAGCTTATGCTATTCTCTACTTCCTTCTTCCGGAAGGCAATGCAGAAGCTTAAGCCATAGAGAGAATAAAAGTTTATTCTGATCAGTTGAAAATAAAAAATGCATGTAATCGTAGATTACATGCATTTTTATATGTAGTTTCTATCGAAAAAGAGAGGTTCTTCACCGGATGGATAAGTCTTGTTTAATGGTCACTAAAACGACGATACTCTATATGAAAGTCAAAATAATGTTCATTTTGTAACTTTTGGAAGATGTCGCGATAGGCTTCTTCGTCAAAATAGTCGCCACGATAGAGGATTTCAAAACTCAAACCATCGTACTCAAGGAAAGCGTTGGCTGTTTTAAAGCCATTTTGTCGATAGAAGTCCATTCTAGCCTTCCTTTGCTCCAAGTTATCGCATTCTTCATCCAATCGCTCGACTTCGAGTAACATGGTTCGCTGGTAAAAATCAGTCAGCTTTTCGATGATTTCCTTTCCATACCCGTGGCTTCTCAGGTGGGGCATGATGGCAAAAAAACTGATATAGAAGGCCTTTGGATTGGAGATGGCAAAAGCAAAGCCGACAAACTCTTCTTGGTTATAAAAGGCAAAAAAGTGAGCGTCTTCTCGGTCCTGATAGCGCAAGAACTCAGACAGAGGGACTCGTTCTTCCTCGGGAAAAGCTTCTTTGTTTAGCTTTTCAACCTTATCCAGATCAGGAAATACATCGGTAATTAATTGACTGGTCAAACTCATAAATGAACTCCTTTTCTTGATTATAGCAAATTGTCTCTCTGTAAGCAATTGATTTCAAACTTAGTGACAGAGTCTTGTCGCTCCATTAGAAAGCTGATATAATAGCTTTATGAATAAGAAACGATCCGTGGACTTGATACATGGTCCTATTCTTCCTGCGCTGTTAAGCTTTGCCTTTCCAATCTTGCTGTCAAATATTTTCCAACAACTCTATAATACAGCTGACGTCTTGATTGTTGGGCGTTTTCTTGGTCAAGATTCTTTGGCTGCAGTAGGGGCGACAACTGCCATTTTTGATTTGATTATAGGTTTTACGCTTGGTGTTGGCAATGGGATGGGGATCGTCATTGCCCGCTATTATGGGGCTCGTAATTTCACTAAAATCAAGGAAGCAGTAGCAGCAACTTGGATTTTAGGTGTTCTTTTGAGCATTGTGATCATGCTGATGGGATTTGTCGGTCTGTATCCACTCTTGCAATATTTAGATACCCCTGCAGAAATCCTTCCTCAATCCTATCAATATATTTCTATGATTGTGACCTGTGTAGGTGTCAGCTTTGCCTATAATCTTTTTGCAGGCTTGTTGCGATCCATTGGAGACAGTCTAGCAGCTCTTGGATTTCTGATTTTTTCTGCCTTGGTCAATGTGGTTCTGGATCTCTATTTCATTACGCAACTGCATCTGGGAGTTCAATCTGCGGGGCTTGCTACCATTATTTCGCAAGGATTGTCAGCGGTTCTCTGTTTTTACTATATCCGTAAGAGTGTTCCAGAACTACTTCCTCAACTCAAGCATTTTAAATGGAACAAGGCCTTGTATGCGGATCTCTTGGAGCAAGGTTTGGCTATGGGTTTGATGAGTTCCATTGTGTCCATAGGTAGTGTGATTTTACAGTCTTCTGTCAATACTTTTGGAGCTGTGATTATTAGTGCTCAAACAGCAGCTAGACGCATTATGGCTTTTGCTCTGCTTCCGATGACGGCTATTTCTTCTGCTATGACGACCTTTGCCTCTCAAAATCTCGGGGCCAAGCGACCAGACCGCATAGTTCAAGGCCTTGGTGTTGGGAGTCGTTTGAGCATGTTCTGGGCAGGTTTTATTTGTATTTTCCTCTTTTTTGCCAGTCCTAGCTTGGTTTCCTTCTTGGCCAGTTCGACGGATGGATACTTGGTAGAAAATGGTAGTCTTTACCTGCAAATCAGTTCAGTCTTTTATCCGATTTTGAGCCTTTTGCTGATTTATCGGAATTGCTTGCAGGGATTGGGGCAGAAAGTCCTTCCTCTAGTTTCCAGCTTTATAGAACTAATCGGGAAAATTGTTTTTGTAGTTTTGATTATCCCTTGGGCAGGCTATAGGGGAGTTATCCTTTGTGAACCCCTTATCTGGGTTGCCATGACCACCCAACTGTACTTTTCACTTTTCCGCCATCCCCTGATAAAAGAAGGCAAGGCAATCTTGGCAGCCAAAGGACAATCCTAGCTGGATTTGCTGAATAAAATCCATTTCCTCTAGTGAAAATCGAAAAAACTTGTGTTATAATAAGAAAGATTAAAATGTGAAAAAAGGAGATTCCTAATGGGACGTAAATGGGCCAATATCGTAGCCAAGAAAACGGCTAAAGATGGAGCTAACTCTAAAGTATATGCAAAATTTGGTGTAGAAATCTATGTAGCAGCTAAAAAAGGTGATCCAGACCCAGAATCAAACACTGCTTTGAAATTCGTTATCGACCGTGCGAAACAAGCCCAAGTGCCAAAACACGTTATCGATAAAGCGATTGATAAAGCAAAAGGAAACACAGACGAAACCTTTACAGAAGGACGTTACGAAGGTTTTGGACCAAATGGTTCTATGTTGATTGTGGATACCTTGACTTCAAACGTTAACCGTACCGCAGCCAATGTCCGTGCAGCTTTTGGTAAAAACGGCGGAAACATGGGTGCTTCAGGTTCAGTTTCATACCTCTTTGATAACAAGGGTGTGATCGTATTTGCGGGTGAGGACGCTGATGCAGTCTTTGAGCAATTGCTAGAAGCAGATGTGGATGTGGACGATGTAGAAGCAGAAGAAGGAACAATCACGGTTTACACAGCTCCAACAGACCTTCACAAGGCTATCGTTGCCCTTCGTGAGTCTGGTATCGAAGAATTCCAAGTGACTGAATTGGAAATGATTCCTCAGTCTGAAGTGGAATTGTCAGGCGAAGACCTTGAAACCTTTGAAAAACTTTACAGCGTTCTTGAGGACGACGAAGACGTACAAAAGATCTACACAAACGTAGATGGATTCTAATAGAAAAACGAACAGTTTTACTAGCTGTTCGTTTTTTTGATATTTGAACTTAGACTCTGGTTTCAGAATCGTTTTGTTTCTTGCTTTTTTCTAGACCTAGACCGACTGCATGTTTTTGAACTAGCAAGAGCTGTCCATTGTCTTGTTTTGCAAAAGTTAAGGTAACAGTCTTGATCTTGTCACCAATGGAGATATAGGTGATTTTTCTCGTATCGTACCCTCCGATAGTGGAGTCAAATTCGGAGTCTGGTAGTCCGTGTTTTTTGATAATATCCTTGTAGTTGGTACCCCCTTTTCCTTTGTTGTCAAGGTCACCTTCGATTAAGGCGTCGAACTGTTCTTGGGTCCAGGTGAAGGTATCGTCTTCTTCCTCCTCTGGGATGGAATAGGCGCTATCATCTGTCAAGTCGCTTTCTTCTTCGCGTTCCATTGAGGAACTTGCCTCTCTATAGGAACGGTTAAACTCCCTGGCAAAATCTTTGTAGATATTAGCGTACAGTATCTGGGTCGTAAAGAAAAGTACAATAGAAGCAATTGACAGAGCTGTTCCAATAATGGCCATTGTTTTTCGTTTTTTGAGGTTGACGATAAGGCCGATAATCCCCAAGATAAATGCGACAATGGCGATGAAAAACGATAGATAGTTAATAAATGGAATCCAAGATCCTAAAAGTGCGATGGCTCCAAAAATGGTTGCCAAGATTCCTAAAACTCTTTGTTCTTCTGGTTTCATTTGAACGTTTTCTCCCTTCATCGAGTGAATGGATTTCTATCCACAGTAGTTAGTGCTTATTATAGAAAAAATATTGCCTAATGTCAATTTAAACTAAAATAGTTCTCTAGGAAACTTTTTTCTTGACATCATTTCTGAAAATGATAAAATAGTTCTCATGGAAACTTATATAGTTCTTGTGAGAACTATATTTATCGTAAGAAAGGAGCAATCATGGACAAGCCGATGTTAATGTTCAAACGTTTTGGACACCAGGTTCATCTGATGGTACAGAAAGAAGCCAAGCGATGTGGCATTGAATTTATGGGTGGACCGCAAGGGCAGGTTCTGCGTTTTTTAGATCATTGTGAACAAAAAGAGGAACTGGTCTTGATTAAGGATATCGAGCAGGAACTCAATATTAGCAAATCTGTGGCGAGTAATCTAGTCAAGCGCATGGTACAAAATGGTTTGGTCGAGTTAGAGGCGAGCCCGAGCGATAAGCGGGCAAAATTTGTTCGCCTGACGGAGAAATCGCGTTCGCAGATGCAAAAAGTTAAAGCTTTTTTTGATCGGATTGATCAAAGTCTGCTAGAGGGGGTTTCAAAGTCAGACTTGGCAATCTTTGAAAAGGTACTCGGGCAATTGCAAGAAAATGTTGAGAAGATAGGAGGAGAGAATGAAGAAACTCGCTAAACGTATTACAGGAAAAGAGTGGGGAATGATCGCCCTTACGATTCTTTTCACTTGTTTCTCGGTCTATCTCGAGTTAGAGGTGCCGACTTATATTTCGCAAATTACAGAATTACTGGGAACGTCTGGAACGCAATTGGGTGAACTCTGGTCACCAGCTGCGAAGATGATTGGTTTGTCTTTATTGGCTTTCTTTTCATCTGTTATGGTTGGTTTCTTTGCCGCTCACGTTGCAGCATCCTATACAACCCATCTACGTAGAGACGTATTTCATCGCGTTTTGGATTTTTCACAGACAGAGATCAAACGTTTTTCAATCCCAAGTCTTTTGACTCGGACGACCAATGATATTACCCAGGTACAGATGCTCTTTACCATGGGCTTGCAAGTGGTTACTCGTGGGCCAATTATGGCTATCTGGGCCATTGGAAAAATCCTTGGGAAATCGGAATACTGGCTCTGGGCAGTCGTTGTGGCTGTTATTGTCAACGTCTTGATGACCACCGTTCTCATGACTCTGGCCTTTCCAAAACAATCGGTCATCCAAAAATTGACAGATAAACTCAATAGTATCACTCGTGAAAGTTTGACGGGGATTCGAGTTGTTCGTGCATACAATGCGGAAGATTACCAAGATAAGAAATTTGAAGCAGCCAACGATGAGGTAACACGTCTTAATCTCTTTGTCAATCGATTGATGGCGATTATGAACCCGATCATGATGGCGATTTCCAGTGGATTGAGTTTAGCCATTTACTGGATTGGTGCCTATATCATCAACGATGCAAGTTTGACAGAACGTCTGCCACTCTTTAGTGATATGGTAGTCTTCATGTCCTATGCTATGCAGGTCGTGATGGGCTTCCTTCTCATGGGAGCACTCTTTATCGTTCTTCCTCGGACCTTGGTTTCTGCAGGACGTATCAACCAAGTTTTGGATTTGCATCCTTCTATTAAGAATCCGAGTCAAGCACAGGCTGCAGATTCTTCAGTTCAAGGACAAGTGGAATTCCGTGATGTAACCTTCCGATACTCTCAAAACTCAGAAGCAGTTGTGGAACATGTTACTTTTAAAGCCGAAGCAGGTCAAACAGTTGCCTTTATCGGATCAACTGGATCTGGGAAATCTACTCTAGTCAACCTAATACCTCGTTTTTATGATGTCTCATCTGGTCAAATCCTAGTAGATGGTGTCGATGTGCAAGATTACAACTTGGAAGACTTGCGTAATAAGGTCGGCTATATCCCACAAAAAGCTGTGCTCTTTTCTGGAGATGTTAAGGGTAATCTCGACTTTGGTAAGAGTAAAGAAAGTCCTCTCAGCGAACCTGCTATGTGGCAAGCTTTGGAATTGGCTCAATCTAAGAACTTTATCGAGGATAAGGAAGCAGGTCTGTCCTCTGAAGTAGCCCAAGGTGGGACCAACTTCTCAGGAGGTCAAAGACAACGCTTGGCTATTGCCCGGGCCTTGGCTCGTAAGCCAGAGATTCTTATCTTTGATGACTCTTTCTCAGCCTTGGACTACAAGACAGACCGGATCTTGCGCCAAGAATTAGCTGAAAAAACACAATCCTTGACTAAGTTAATCGTTGCTCAACGCATCTCAACCATCATGGATGCCGACCTGATCTTGGTTTTGGATCAAGGTAAAGTCGTGGGACAAGGCACCCACAAAGAACTTCTAGCTACTAACGAAGTCTACCAAGAAATTGCCTACTCACAACTATCGAAGGAGGAATTGGAAGATGGAAAATAAAAAAGTTTCGGTCTGGAAACAGTGCAAACCTTATATGGCAGGCCTCCAACTCCCTCTCCTAATAGCAGTTGTGGCTGCAGTCATTTCAAGTATCATTACCGTTTATGGTCCAACTAAGATTAAAGAAATTACTAACTTGATTTCAGATGGCTTGGCTACAGAAATCGACTTGGTAGCTGTGTCAAACATTGCTGGATTTTTGGTTGTTCTGTATGTATTTGGAGCTATCCTTAATTATACACAGGCCTATATCTTTTCAACGAGCATTCAGCATTTTTCAAAACGCTTGCGGACGGCTATCGCTGAAAAGATTAATCGTTTGCCACTTGGCTATTTTGACCGTCATTCACAAGGAGATACCCTTTCGCGCGTGACCAATGATGTGGATACAGCAGCGCAATCTCTCAACCAAAGTTTAGGGACAGTTCTTTCAGCTAGTTTCTTGTTGATTGCTGTCTTGGTGACCATGTTTGGGATGAACTGGATTTTGGCATTGGTAACAGTTGTATCAACCCTTGTTGGTTTTGCGGCGGTTTCCGTAATCATGGCCAAGTCACAGGGTTATTTTAAAGCCCAACAAAATAATCTAGCGGCCGTCAATGGTTACGTAGAAGAAATGTACTCTGGCCATAATGTAGTGACCAGCTACAACGCAGTGGACACCTCCAAAGCGAGATTTGCAGGTTTAAACCAGAACTTGCATGATAGTATCTGGAAATCTCAGTTTATTTCTGGTATCATGATGCCAGCCATGTTCTTTGTTGGGAACTTTAGTTATGTCTTAGTCATCATCGTTGGGGCCGCGCTGGCGTTAGAAGGGCATATCAGTATCGGGATTATTGTAGCCTTTATGGTTTACGTACGGACCTTCTCCCAACCTCTGTCACAGATTGCCCAAGGGATTACGAGCTTGCAACAAGCGAGTGCAGCCATGACTCGTGTATTAGAATTTCTAGCTGAAGCTGAGATGCAGGATGAATCTCATAAGGAAAGACAATTGGCCCATATGAAAGGGGAAGTAGTCTTTGATCATGTGTCCTTTGGCTATACACCAGAGCGCACCATTATCCATGACTTTTCTGCGACAGCTCATGCAGGTCAGAAGGTTGCTATCGTTGGACCGACTGGGGCTGGGAAGACAACCATTGTCAATCTTTTGATGAAGTTCTATGAGATAGATAAGGGAAGTATCCGCATCGATGGCGTGGATACTAAGGACATGAAACGCTCAGAAGTACACGATGCCTTTTCAATGGTCTTGCAGGACACTTGGCTCTTTGAAGGAACGATTCGAGAGAACCTGATCTATAATCAGACAGACATCAGTGATGAACGAATGATGGAAGCCAGCAAGGCTGTGGGAATCCACCACTTTATCATGACCTTGCCAGATGGCTACGATACTGTTTTGGATGACACTGTGACCTTGTCTGTTGGGCAAAAACAACTCTTGACCATTGCTCGTGCACTTCTTAAGGATGCACCACTCTTGATTTTGGATGAAGCGACATCTTCAGTCGACACACGTACAGAGGAGTTGATTCAAAAAGCCATGGACCGTTTGATGGAAGGCAGAACTTCCTTTGTCATCGCCCACCGCTTGTCAACGATTCGTAATGCAGATTTGATTCTTGTCATGAAAGATGGAAATATCATCGAGCAAGGCAATCACGAGGAGCTGATGGCGCAAGGTGGCTTTTATGCGGATCTCTACAATAGTCAATTTACAGAAGACGAAGCAGAAGAATAAATCTAAAGAAGGCTTGACGGCCTTCTTTTTCTGCACTATACTAGAAGACAAACGTCTCACCTGTAGACGAAAACAAGGTAATGAATGAGAAGTATAAATGAAAAATTATCAAGAATGGTATCAAAATATCAGCTCCAGACTCACCAGCCATCCCACTCTTTTATTTCTGTTACGCAGTTTCAATCGTTTGATGACAGTCGCCATGCCTCTGGTCTACCTGGCCTTGCTAGTCACCACTTACCTGCAACTAGGACTTGGTCAGCAAGTTGGGGTTTATTTGCTTGTCCCTGCCTCAGGTTTTGTGATTTTGTCTCTTTTTCGTAAGAAAATCAACCACCCGCGACCTTATGAAACTTGGGATATCTGTCCCCTTCTTGATAAGGATAGTTCGGGACGGTCGATGCCCAGTCGCCATGTCTTTTCGGCAACTATCATCTCCATGGCCTGTCTGCATGCTAGTCTACCTGTTGGCTTAGCATGCTTGATTTTTTCAGCTTTGCTGGGACTGGTGAGGGTTTTAGGGGGGGTTCATTATCCCAAGGATGTCTTGGTTGGCTATGCTTGTGGTCTGGTGTGGGGATTCCTTTTCTTCTTATTTTGACATGTAAGTTAAGCTAGTCCTACAACCACTTACTGCTTCAAATTGACCACTTGCTTTTTTGCCCTTGTATTCCTAACTTAGCTTTGATATAGTAGAGTCAGAAAGGAGATGTGATGAAGTTACGAATTGAGATTGACGGCAATTTAGAGGAGACTGAAATTGTCATCAAGACCCCTGCTTTGACAGATGAAATTGCAGATTTGCAACGGCTCTTGCAAGAGTCAAAGGCTCCGAGGTTGACTTTTTACAAGGGGACAGGTGAATATTATCTAGACCTTTCAGAAATTCTCTTCTTTGAAACAGAAGGGAGCAAGATTTACGCTCATACCCAGAAGGAAGCCTATGAGGTTCGCCTCAAGCTCTATGAGTTGGAGTCTATCTTGCCTCGCTATTTTAGCCGAGTATCCAAGTCGACTATCGCAAACATTCGTCAGATTTACTCAGTGGACAAGTCCTTTTCAGGAACGGGGACCATTTCCTTTTATCAGACGCACAAGGAGGTTCATGTCTCACGACATTACCAATCCCTCCTAAAAGAAAATCTAAGAAACATGAGGTAAAAAACATGAAAAAGAAAGCATTTGGTATTGTTTTATTGGTTTTAGCAGCTTGGATCTTGCTGCAAGGAAATTTTGGCATTCCTTCTTTGGATGGTAAGATATGGCCTTTGATTGGTATCGCCTTTTTTGCTTACCAATCAGTTGAAGCTTTGCTTCGTCGTCATCTAACATCAGCAGTTTTTACCGCTCTAGTAGCCTTAATGATTGCGAATCATTTTTATAACATTTTTCCTATTCCAAACCAGTCTTTGTTTTGGGCTAGTATCTTAGCAGTGCTAGGAATTGGCTATCTGACGCATTCAAGTAAGTTTTGGTACGGCAAAAAATGGTGGTACAACAGTGAGCGAACAGTCATCACAGATAAGGAAGTCGCTTTTGGTAGTGGAACCTTTTATAAACAAGATCAAGATCTCGTAGATGACCAAGTGGAAGTCGCTTTTGGGGATGCTAAAATCTACTATGATAATGCAGAGATGCTAGGTGATTTTGCAACTTTAAATATTGAAGTGGCCTTCGGGAATGCAACCGTCTATGTTCCACAACACTGGCGTGTCGATTTGAAAGTAGAAACCTCCTTTGGTGCAGCTAAGGCAGATGCTCCTGTAGCGCCAACAAACAAAACCTTGATTATCCGTGGAGAAGTCGCTTTTGGTAAACTTGGAGTTGTTTACGTTAAATAAAAAAATAGTTTAGGCCCTTGATAAATTCAAGAAAGTGTGATAACATAGTACGGTATGTGGTGCTAGCACATCCGCTATATTAGATCTAATAGGAGGAAAACACAATGGCTAAAGTATGTTACTTTACAGGTCGTAAGACTGTATCAGGAAACAACCGTTCACACGCGATGAACCAAACAAAACGTGCCGTAAAACCAAACCTTCAAAAAGTTACTGTTCTTATCGATGGTAAACCTAAAAAAGTTTGGGCTTCAGCTCGTGCTTTGAAATCAGGTAAAGTTGAACGCGTTTAATAAAAATGAAAAGACCTAACTGGTCTTTTTCTTTTGCTCTAAGGATAAAACCATTTGAAAAATAGAGTAAATATCCGCAGATACAGCATTCTGCTTTTACACTTGGGCTGAAATATGATAAAATAGAGTATCAACTAGTTGAGGTAAAAAAAATGACTGTAAAAATTAATACAAAAGATGGTCAAATCGAACTGACAGATGAAGTGATTGCAACCGTAGTAGGTGGTGCCGCAACTGAGATTTTTGGAGTGGTCGGTATGGCTAGTAAAAATGCCCTCAAAGACAATTTCCAAGCCCTTCTTGGTAAGGAAAATTATTCTAAGGGTGTTGTTATAAAAGCAGCCGAAGATGGTAGCATTGCAGTTGATGTTTATACCGTATTGAGCTACGGAGTAAAGATAAGCGAAGTGTCAAAAAACATTCAAGAGCGTGTTCGTTTTAGTTTAGAAAATCAACTAGGAATTACTGCTCAGACTGTGAATGTCTACATTCAAAATATCAAAGTTGTAGGAGAATAATCGTGTCAAAAATTACTACCAGTTTATTCCAAGAGATGGTGCAGGCTGCATCAACTCGTTTGAATAAGCAAGCAGAATATGTCAATTCATTGAACGTCTTTCCAGTTCCAGATGGAGATACTGGGACAAACATGGGAATGACCATTGAAAATGGTGCCAAAGAAGTAGCAGACAAGCCTGCTTCTACAGTTGGAGAAGTAGCGAGCATTCTTGCCAAAGGGCTCTTGATGGGTGCCCGTGGGAACTCAGGGGTTATCACATCTCAGCTCTTCCGTGGCTTCTCTCAGGCTATCAAGGAAAAAGATGAATTAACAGGTCAAGACTTGGCTCTTGCCTTCCAATCCGGTGTCGAAGTAGCTTATAAAGCGGTTATGAAACCAGTTGAAGGAACCATTTTGACTGTTTCTCGTGGTGCAGCCATTGGAGCTAAGAAAAAAGTCGAGGAGACAGATGATGCTGTTGAGGTCATGCGTGCAGCCTTGGAAGGCGCGAAAGCAGCTTTGGCTAAGACACCAGAAATGCTTCCAGTCCTTAAGGAAGTTGGTGTGGTAGACTCAGGTGGTCAAGGTTTGGTCTTCATCTACGAAGGCTTCCTTTCAGCTCTTACTGGTGAATACAGTGCTTCTGAAGACTTTGTAGCGACTCCTGCCAACATGAGTGAAATGATCAATGCAGAGCACCACAAGTCTGTAGCAGGGCATGTGGCAACTGAGGATATTACCTTCGGTTACTGTACAGAGATCATGGTAGCCCTCAAACAAGGTCCAACTTATTCTAAGGACTTTGACTACGATGAATTCCGTAACTACTTGAATGACTTAGGTGACTCTCTACTTGTTGTCAATGATGATGAAATCGTCAAAGTTCACGTCCATACAGAAGATCCAGGTCTTGTCATGCAAGAAGGTCTTAAATATGGTAGCTTGATCAAGGTAAAAGTGGACAATATGCGTAATCAACACGAGGCGCAAGTTGAAAAAGAAGCAACTCAAGGAAACAAGCCTGCTGAAACAAAAGAGTATGCCCTTATCGCAGTAGTAGCTGGTCAAGGTTTAGCAGATATCTTCCGTGCCCAAGGTGTGGATTATGTCATCGAAGGTGGGCAGACGATGAACCCTTCAACAGAAGACTTTATCAAGGCTGTTGAACAGGTCAATGCTCGCAACATCATCTTCTTGCCAAACAACAAAAATATCTTTATGGCAGCTCAGTCTGCGGCTGAAGTGCTTGAACAACCTGCTGTTGTTGTAGAAGCACGTACAATTCCTCAAGGGTTGACCAGTCTTCTTGCCTTTGATCCAAGCAAATCAATCGAAGAAAACAAAGAACGTATGACTGCAGCCCTTGGTGATGTCGTAAGTGGTAGTGTAACAACAGCCGTTCGTGACACGACTATCGATGGTTTGGAAATTCATGAAAATGACAATCTTGGTATGGTAGATGGTAAGATCCTCGTATCAAACCCTGACATGCACCAAACTTTGACTAAAACATTGAAACATATGTTGGATGAAGATAGTGAAATCGTGACTTTCTATGTCGGTGAAGATGGAAGCGAAGAACTTGCCAATGAAATTGCCCAAGAAATCGCAGAAGAATTCGAAGATGTTGAAGTAGAGATTCACCAAGGTCAACAACCTGTATATCCATATCTTTTCAGTGTGGAATAAAATTTAATAGATAAAAAAGAAAGTTGATTTTACAGCTTTCTTTTTTTATGACATTTGTCATATTTCCTAGTGACAGAAGCATCTAGCTCCGCCAATTTCAAAAGTCTATAATTGAAGTATGAAATGGAGAAAGAAGAAATGAAAAATAAAATGATTGTCGCAGTGAGTTTAGTAGCAGCAGGAGTTATGACCTATCTCATGTTTTCAGGATTGGACGAAGGTTTCTACCATTTTCCTTGGGAGCTCTTTGCTGGCTTTGGAATGATGTCTTGGCTTGTCAGAGAAGGTTTGAAATTAGTCAGAGAAGTGAAAAAGGAGTTTGAGGAATGAAAAAAACAATCACCTATCTTTTTATCGGCCTGTCACTCTTGGTATGGTTAGTGGAAATGTTTACTGGTTGGTTTGACCAAACCTTGCTTCGCCAATTCATTCGTGGTTCTTGGGGTTTTGGATTTATGATTTTCGTTGTTTTCCCTATGGGAATGAAGTGGTTGAAAGGAGAATCTCATGACTGTGATTAAAGTTGAGAAATTGAGTAAGAAAATAAAAGACAAGGAGATCTTGCGGAACATCTCCTTTGAAATCAACGATGGTGAATGTGTCGCCTTGATCGGGCCTAACGGAGCAGGAAAAACAACCTTGATTGATTGCCTCTTGGGCGACAAGTTCATGAGCTCAGGTCAGATAGCCATTCAAGGATTTGCACCAACAGATCCTCGATTAAAACAGCTTATTTCTGTCTTACCTCAAGAAAATGCAGTTGTTCAAAGCTTGAAAGTGAAAGAACTTCTATCATTTTTCAAGTCACTTTATCCCGACAGTCTTTCAGACAAAGAAATTGATGACTTGCTGAGATTCTCAGACAAGCAGAAAAATCAGCTAGCGGGCAAGTTGTCTGGTGGGCAAAAACGTTTGTTCTCTTTTGTGTTGTCTTTAATAGGTCGTCCGAAAATTCTATTTTTAGACGAGCCAACTGCTGCCATGGATACCTCAACACGTCAGCATTTTTGGGAAATTGTTAATCGATTAAAGAAAAATGGTGTCACCATTGTCTATTCTTCTCACTACATCGAAGAAGTAGAGCATACGGCTGACCGCATTTTGGTGCTCCATAAGGGAGAATTGATTCGCGATACGACGCCTTATGCTATGCGTGGTGAAGAACAAGAAAAACATTTTACGGTACCTCTAACTTATCAGGAAGTTATCAGAACTTTAGACCAAGTTCAAGAGATTGAAATCAAGCAAAATGCTCTTTCCTTCACAACCAAAGAAGCCAGCCAGGTATGGAAAGTCTTGCAAGAACAGGGCTGCATGATCGAAGAAATTGAAGTTCGCAATCGAACTCTCTTAGACAGTATCTTCGAAACGACTCAAGACTAAAGGAGATTGACGATGAAAAATATGACAAGTCTCATGAAAGTGGAAATCATTCTGATGAAACGGCAAGCAGTCTACTACTTACTATCCATCGGACTTCCAAGTGTGTTTTATCTTATCTTTTCTGGTATGATGTCAGGGTCAGATATTCCAGAAATTGCTCTTCAAGCCTATCTTTTTGCCATGACGCTCTTTAGTATCATGTCAAGTGCTTTTTTCAGTATCCCAAGCACACTCGAGTCTGATAAGACAAACAACTGGCAAAAATTGATTCAACATTCTCCCGTATCTATGGTAGAATATTATGTATCAAAACTGTTCAGTACCCTACTGACTTTCTTGTTATCAATTACAGTTGTCTTTTCAGTTGGTCATTTTGTCCGCGGAGTGACGCTACCTTGGCTTGACTGGATGGTAATTGGTGCTATTTTGCTGATCGGAAGCGTGGTCTTTATCAGCATAGGGGTCTTGGTGAGCTTGCTACCCAGTGCTCAACTGATGACGGTTGTTGGAAATATTGCCTATATTGCTTTGGCTGTTCTAGGTGGACTGTGGTTCCCCTTGGATTCCTTCCCAGAATGGCTCCAATCTATTGGAAAGCTGACTCCAACCTATCAACTGATGCAGGTCGTCTCTACTTATTTGGAACACCATGAATTTAATATTCTTTCTGCCTTGGTTGTGCTAGGCTATACAGTTTTCTTTGGTGTATTGGTCATTCAACTGAAAAAACGGATTGAGGTAAAATAAATCTATGTTGGAAAAATTTAAAAACATTCATTATATGTTTCATATTTCAATTGTGTTTATCATCTTTCCTATAGCGGGTGTCATCGTTGGAGATTACCCGCTTTTAACCTTGCTATGGACCCTACTATTTGTACTTGCCTTCTATTCGGTTTTAGCCAGTCAGAGTCGCACTGTGCTGTGGATGGCTTGGTGGATCATGCTTGCCTACATTTTTTATACATCGGTTTGGCTGAGTTCGGGTTTCACCTGGTTTATCTTCTATTTATCCAATCTCCTTATTTATGAGCTGGATGAGATTTCTTTTCACTCTTGGCGCTTTGTCAGTTTTATTGTCCTGCAACCGTTCATTCTGACCGGAATCTATATGGTCAATCATGTTAGTCCCTGGCAACTACTCTTTTTCTTGGTGACCTTTATCTTTTCCGATGCAATGACCTTTGGTCTTTATCGAATTCGATTGTCGGAGGACATAAAAGAAGAAAAGAGAAAGCAAAATGCTAAGCTTAATCTTTTCTTGGCTGAAAATGAACGCAATCGTATCGGTCAGGATCTCCATGACAGTCTAGGCCATACATTTGCTATGTTGAGTGTGAAGACGGATCTTGCCCTCCAACTTTTTCAGATGCAGGCTTATCCACAGGTGGAAAAGGAATTAAGAGAAATACAGCAAATTAGCAAAGAATCAATGCGTGAAGTTCGAACCATTGTGGAAAATCTTAAGTCTAGAACTTTGACATCAGAACTAGAGACTTTGAAAAAGATGTTAGAAATTGCTGGAATTGAGGTGGAAATAGCTAATCAACTAGATACAGCTAGCTTAACTCAGGAATTAGAGTCAACAGCCTCCATGATTTTGCTTGAGTTAGTGACCAATATCATCAAACACGCCAAAGCGTCTAAAGCCTACTTAAAATTAGAACGGACAGAGAAAGAACTCATTCTAACAGTGAGAGATGATGGCTGTGGCTTTGCTTCTCTAAAAGGAGATGAACTCCATACTGTTCGAGACCGTGTCCTTCCTTTTTCAGGAGAAGTGAAGGTGATCAGTCAGAAACATCCGACTGAAGTGCAGGTTCGGCTACCTTATAAGGAGAGAAACTAAGATGAAATTACTTGTTGCAGAAGATCAAAGTATGTTGCGAGATGCTATGTGCCAGTTGCTTACCTTTCAACCAGATGTAGATTCTGTCCTACAAGCCAAGGATGGCCAAGAAGCAATCCAACTCTTAGCAAAAGAGTCTGTGGATATCGCCATTCTTGACGTAGAAATGCCTGTTAAGACCGGCCTCGAAGTCTTGGAGTGGATACGAGCAGAAAAGCTAGAAACAAAGGTGGTTGTGGTGACGACCTTCAAGCGCCCTGGCTATTTTGAACGTGCGGTCAAGGCTGGAGTGGATGCTTATGTCTTGAAAGAAAGAAGCATTGCAGACCTCATGCAAACCTTGCACACTGTTCTCGAAGGACGCAAGGAATATTCGCCTGAATTGATGGAAGTGGTGATGACGCATCCTAACCCGTTAACAGAGCAAGAAATCACTGTTTTAAAGGGAATCGCTCAGGGCTTGTCTAATCAAGAAATCGCAGATCAGCTTTATCTATCAAATGGAACCGTCCGAAACTATGTCACCAATATTCTTTCGAAACTAGATGCTGGTAATCGAACAGAGGCAGCCAACATTGCAAAAGAATCTGGTTGGCTTTGATAAGAAGGGTTAAAAAATTCCGAAACGATAACTTGAATCAAAGGAAATCCATACTAGAAAGGAGGAGGTAAATCGCCTCCTTTTCTGGTTTAGAAAAGCGGTGAAAGCTAGTGTCAAAGAGTTAAAAGATCAGAATAAAAATGAAAAATATCTTGACAACGAAGGAAAAATTGTGTTACAATAATAGACGGTACTTTTTACTTTTGGTCTCTCAAAAGTGTACAGGGACGTGCTGACAAATGTTGCAAAAGTACACACAGATGGTAGCTGTCACCAAGTGTATCATCACCAAAAATAAAAAAACACAGGAGAATGTAGATGCCTACAATTAACCAATTGGTTCGCAAACCGCGTAAATCAAAAGTAGAAAAATCTAAATCACCAGCTTTGAACGTTGGTTACAACAGTCATAAAAAAGTTCAAACAAACGTTTCTTCACCACAAAAACGTGGTGTTGCAACTCGTGTGGGAACAATGACACCTAAAAAACCTAACTCTGCCCTTCGTAAATTCGCTCGTGTACGTTTGAGCAACCTTATCGAAGTTACTGCCTACATCCCAGGTATCGGACACAACTTGCAAGAGCACAGCGTGGTGCTTCTTCGTGGTGGACGTGTAAAAGACCTTCCAGGGGTACGTTACCATATCGTCCGTGGTGCACTTGATACTGCAGGTGTTAACGATCGTAAACAAGGCCGTTCTAAATACGGTACTAAACGTCCAAAAGCATAAGGAAAGGGGATAAAGAGAAATGAGTCGTAAAAATAGAGCTCCAAAACGTGATGTATTGCCAGATCCGCTTTACAATTCACAACTAGTTACTCGTCTTATCAACCGCGTTATGCTTGATGGTAAACGTGGTACAGCTGCTTCAATCGTTTACGGTGCTTTTGAGCAAATCAAAGAAGCTACTGGAAACGATGCACTTGAAGTATTTGAAACAGCTATGGAAAACATCATGCCTGTACTTGAAGTACGTGCACGTCGTGTTGGTGGATCTAACTACCAAGTCCCAGTTGAAGTTCGTCCAGAACGTCGTACAACACTTGGACTTCGTTGGTTGGTAACCATCGCTCGCCTTCGTGGTGAACACACAATGCAAGACCGTCTTGCAAAAGAAATCTTGGATGCTGCGAACAACACTGGTGCAGCAGTTAAGAAACGTGAAGACACTCACCGTATGGCTGAAGCTAACCGTGCCTTCGCACACTTCCGTTGGTAAGAATAAGATACTAAGGGCGTTAAAAAAGCGACTGAAAATTAGGAAGCTTGACGCAGAATCAAAGCTTCTAGGAAAGCTTATCTATTTTCCGAGCTTTTAGCCCGAGTTCAATTGGGTTCAACTCAGCTAACTTAAGCTTTTAGCCCGAGTTCAATTCAATTTGTATACAAGTTGAAACCAACAAAAACAAGATAAACATTGAGAACGGGTAGGTCCTGCCTATCCGTTTTTATTAAAATCGTGTTATAATAGAATAGAAATTAAAATAAATAGGAGAAACAAACCTCATGGCACGCGAATTTTCACTTGAAAAAACTCGTAATATCGGTATCATGGCTCACGTCGATGCCGGTAAAACAACAACTACTGAGCGTATTCTTTACTACACTGGTAAAATCCACAAAATCGGTGAAACTCACGAAGGTGCGTCACAAATGGACTGGATGGAGCAAGAGCAAGAACGTGGTATCACTATCACATCTGCTGCGACAACAGCTCAATGGAACAACCACCGCGTAAACATCATCGACACACCAGGACACGTGGACTTCACAATCGAAGTACAACGTTCTCTTCGTGTATTGGACGGTGCGGTTACTGTTCTTGACTCACAATCAGGTGTTGAGCCTCAAACTGAAACAGTTTGGCGTCAAGCAACTGAGTACGGAGTTCCACGTATCGTATTTGCTAACAAAATGGACAAAATCGGTGCTGACTTCCTTTACTCAGTAAGCACACTTCACGACCGTCTTCAAGCAAACGCACACCCAATCCAATTGCCAATCGGTGCTGAAGATGACTTCCGCGGTATCATCGACTTGATCAAGATGAAAGCTGAAATCTATACTAACGACCTTGGTACAGATATCCTTGAAGAAGATATTCCAGCTGAATACCTTGACCAAGCTCAAGAATACCGTGAAAAATTGGTTGAAGCAGTTGCTGAAACTGATGAAGACTTGATGATGAAATACCTTGAAGGTGAAGAAATCACTAACGAAGAATTGAAAGTTGCTATCCGTAAAGCAACTATCAACGTTGAATTCTTCCCAGTATTGTGTGGTTCTGCCTTCAAGAACAAGGGTGTTCAATTGATGCTTGATGCGGTTATCGATTACCTTCCAAGCCCACTTGACATCCCAGCAATCAAAGGTATCAACCCAGATACAGACGAAGAAGAAACTCGTCCAGCATCTGACGAAGAGCCATTCGCAGCTCTTGCTTTCAAGATTGCAACAGACCCATTTGTAGGTCGTTTGACATTCTTCCGTGTATACTCAGGTGTTCTTCAATCAGGTTCTTACGTAATGAACACTTCTAAAGGTAAACGTGAACGTATCGGACGTCTTGTGCAATTGCATGCCAATAGTCGTCAAGAAATCGAAACCGTTTATGCTGGTGATATTGCAGCTGCTATTGGTTTGAAGGATACAACTACTGGTGATTCATTGACAGATGAAAAAGCTAAAATCATCCTTGAGTCAATCCACGTTCCAGAACCAGTTATCCAGTTGATGGTTGAGCCAAAATCTAAAGCTGACCAAGATAAGATGGGTATCGCACTTCAAAAATTGGCTGAAGAAGATCCAACATTCCGCGTTGAAACAAACGTTGAAACTGGTGAAACAGTTATCTCAGGTATGGGTGAACTTCACCTTGACGTCCTTGTTGACCGTATGCGTCGTGAGTTCAAAGTTGAAGCGAACGTAGGTGCTCCTCAAGTATCTTACCGTGAAACATTCCGCGCTTCTACTCAAGCACGTGGATTCTTCAAACGTCAGTCTGGTGGTAAAGGTCAATTTGGTGATGTATGGATTGAGTTTAGTCCAAACGAAGAAGGTAAAGGATTCGAATTCGAAAACGCAATCGTCGGTGGTGTGGTTCCTCGTGAATTTATCCCAGCGGTTGAAAAAGGTTTGGTAGAATCTATGGCTAACGGTGTTCTTGCAGGTTACCCAATGGTTGACGTTAAAGCTAAGCTTTACGACGGTTCATACCACGATGTCGACTCATCTGAAACAGCCTTCAAGATCGCGGCTTCACTTGCCCTTAAAGAAGCTGC
Organism: Streptococcus sp. KHUD_016; assembly: GCF_051106465.1. GTDB lineage: Bacteria > Bacillota > Bacilli > Lactobacillales > Streptococcaceae > Streptococcus. Next base: position 273,372 of record NZ_CP193663.1, read on the forward strand.
TAAATCAGCACAACCAGCTATCCTTGAGCCAATGATGCTTGTAACCATCACTGTTCCAGAAGAAAACCTTGGTGATGTTATGGGTCACGTAACTGCTCGTCGTGGACGTGTAGATGGTATGGAAGCACACGGTAACAGCCAAATCGTTCGTGCTTACGTTCCACTTGCTGAAATGTTCGGTTACGCAACAGTTCTTCGTTCTGCATCTCAAGGACGTGGTACCTTCATGATGGTATTTGACCACTACGAAGATGTACCTAAGTCAGTACAAGAAGAAATCATTAAGAAAAACAAAGGTGAAGACTAATCAGTCCTCACTCTAGAAGGAAGTCACTTAGTGGCTTCCTTTTTTGTCTTTAACTATTCATTTTTGCTGAATATAGTATACGAATTTGGTCGCTAAGTGATAGAGTTACTAATTCTATCCAGAAAGAAAATAGACTAATTTGATAAATTAAAGTAAATAAAGGTTCCTAATTCCGTAGATAACTTAATAAAAATAAGGAAATGATTCATAAATACACTTTTAGATAGAAAATTCAGAAAATTGACTCTTTTGCCTTGAAAATTTTTGAAAAAATGGTATGATAGTAACAAGCTATTTTTTTAAGAGAAGAGAAAGGGGAACAATGGAGAAAATCAGTTTAGAATCTCCTAAGACGGGGTCGGACCTAGTTTTGGAAACACTTCGGGACTTAGGGATTGATACCATTTTTGGTTATCCTGGTGGTGCGGTCTTACCTTTGTATGATGCGATATACAATTTTAAAGGTATTCGCCACATCTTGGGACGCCATGAGCAAGGTTGTTTGCACGAAGCTGAAGGATATGCCAAATCAACTGGAAAGTTGGGCGTTGCCGTCGTCACGAGTGGGCCGGGAGCAACAAATGCCATTACAGGGATTGCAGATGCCATGAGCGATAGCGTTCCCCTTTTGGTCTTTACAGGTCAGGTTGCGCGAGCTGGGATTGGGAAGGATGCCTTTCAGGAGGCGGATATCGTAGGTATTACCATGCCCATTACCAAGTACAATTACCAAGTTCGTGAGACAGCAGATATTCCTCGTATCATTACGGAAGCTGTCCATATCGCAACGACAGGTCGTCCAGGTCCAGTTGTGATTGACTTGCCCAAGGATGTATCAGCCCTAGAGACAGATTTCATCTATTCGCCGGAGGTGAATTTACCAAGTTACCAACCGACACTTGATCCAAATGACATGCAAATCAAGAAAATCTTGAAGCAATTGTCAAAAGCCAAGAAACCTGTTTTGTTAGCAGGGGGCGGTATCAGCTATGCAGAAGCTTCTAAGGAGCTCAATGAATTTGCTGAACGTTACCAAATTCCAGTAGTCACTAGTCTTTTGGGGCAAGGAACCATTGCAACGAGTCATCCGCTCTTCCTAGGGATGGGAGGCATGCACGGTTCTTTCGCAGCCAACATTGCAATGACGGAAGCGGACTTTATGATTAGTATTGGTTGCCGTTTCGATGACCGCTTGACTGGGAACCCTAAGACCTTCGCGAAGAATGCTAAGGTTGCTCATATCGACATTGACCCAGCTGAGATTGGTAAGATTATCAGTGCAGATATTCCTGTAGTGGGGGATGCTAAGAAAGCCTTGCAGATGCTACTGGCAGAACCAACTGTTCATAACAATACTGAAAAGTGGATTGAAAAAGTCACCAAGGACAAGAATCGAGTTCGTTCTTATGATAAGAAAGAACGTGTGGTTCAACCTCAGGCCGTTATTGAACGCATCGGTGAGTTGACGCATGGTGATGCCATTGTCGTAACTGACGTAGGGCAGCACCAAATGTGGACAGCTCAGTATTATCCTTACCAAAATGAGCGTCAGTTAGTCACTTCAGGTGGTTTGGGTACCATGGGATTCGGAGTTCCTGCAGCTATCGGAGCCAAGATTGCCAATCCAGAAAAAGAGGTCATCCTTTTTGTTGGTGATGGTGGCTTCCAAATGACCAACCAAGAACTAGCTATCCTAAACATCTACAAGGTGCCGATTAAGGTTGTCATGTTGAATAACCACTCACTAGGAATGGTTCGTCAGTGGCAGGAATCCTTCTATGAGGGTAGAACTTCCGAGTCAGTTTTTGATACACTTCCTGACTTCCAGCTGATGGCACAGGCTTATGGCATCAAAAACTATAAATTTGATAATCCAGAGACGATAGAGAAGGATCTAGAAGTCATTCTGGAGGATGTGCCCATGTTTATCGAGGTGGATATTTCTCGTAAGGAACAGGTCTTACCGATGGTACCAGCTGGTAAGAGCAATCATGAGATGTTGGGGGTGAAGTTCCATGCGTAGAATGTTAACAGCTAGATTGCAAAACCGTTCAGGAGTTTTGAATCGTTTTACAGGTGTCCTTTCTCGTCGTCAAGTCAATATTGAGAGTATCTCGGTTGGTGCGACAGAGAACCCCAATGTATCTCGTATCACCATCATTATTGATGTAGCATCTCATGATGAAGTAGAGCAAATCATTAAACAGCTCAATCGTCAGATTGATGTGATTCGCATTCGAGATATCACAGATAAACCACACTTGGAAAGAGAAGTTATCTTGGTAAAAGTATCTGCTCCTGCTGAGAAGCGTGCAGAAATCTTGGCCATTATCCAACCTTTCCGTGCAACGGTAGTAGATGTGGCTCCAAGCTCAATCACCATCCAGATGACGGGAAATGCTGAAAAGAGTGAAGCTTTATTACGAGTGATTCGACCATATGGTATTAAAAATATCGCTCGTACGGGTGCAACTGGATTTACCCGCGACTAATACTCTTTGATTTTCATTGAGTATAAAATCCAGTTTAAATTTGTTAAACCAGCCTATAAGGCAATAAAAATAGAAAAGAGAGAAAAACTATGGCAGTTCAAATGGAATACGAAAAAGATGTTAAAGTAGCAGCGCTTGACGGTAAAAAAATCGCCGTAATCGGTTATGGTTCACAAGGACATGCGCATGCGCAAAACTTGCGTGACTCAGGTCGTGATGTCATCATCGGTGTGCGTCCAGGTAAATCTTTTGACAAAGCAAAAGAAGATGGTTTTGACACTTACACAGTAGCAGAAGCAACTAAATTGGCTGACGTTATCATGATCTTGGCACCAGACGAAATCCAACAAGAATTGTACGAAGCAGAAATCGCTCCAAACTTGGAAGCTGGAAATGCTGTTGGATTTGCTCATGGTTTCAATATCCACTTTGAATTTATCAAAGTTCCTGCAGATGTAGATGTCTTCATGTGTGCTCCTAAAGGACCAGGACACTTGGTACGTCGTACTTACGAAGAAGGATTTGGTGTGCCAGCTCTTTACGCAGTTTACCAAGATGCTACAGGAAATGCTAAAAACATTGCTATGGACTGGTGTAAAGGTGTTGGGGCAGCTCGTGTTGGTTTGCTTGAAACAACTTACAAAGAAGAAACTGAAGAAGATTTGTTTGGTGAACAAGCCGTACTTTGTGGTGGTTTGACTGCCCTTATCGAAGCAGGTTTTGAAGTCTTGACAGAAGCAGGCTATGCCCCAGAATTGGCTTACTTTGAAGTTCTTCATGAAATGAAATTGATCGTTGACTTGATCTATGAAGGTGGATTCAAGAAAATGCGTCAATCTATCTCAAACACTGCTGAATACGGTGACTATGTATCAGGTCCACGTGTGATTACTGAGCAAGTTAAAGAAAACATGAAAGCTGTTTTGGCAGATATCCAAAATGGAAAATTTGCAAATGACTTTGTAAATGACTACAAGGCTGGTCGTCCAAAATTAACTGCTTACCGTGAACAAGCAGCTAACCTTGAAATTGAAAAAGTTGGTGCAGAATTGCGTAAAGCAATGCCTTTCGTTGGTAAAAACGACGACGACGCATTCAAAATCTACAATTAATTCTTGTAAAGAGAGACAGAAGGCGAGTTGGGGGTACCTAACTCGTTTTTTATCTTGAAAAGTACTTGAGGAGGAGACAATGCTAAGTGCAAAAGATGTGGTGAGAGCCCACAAAGTTTTGAGTGGTGTAGTAGTTGATACACCACTAGAATATGATCATTATTTATCAGAAAAATACCAAGCAAAGATTTATCTCAAAAAGGAGAATGCGCAACGAGTTCGCTCTTTTAAGATTCGTGGAGCCTATTATGCCATTTCTCAACTATCAAAAGAAGAACGCGAGCGTGGTGTAGTCTGTGCCTCTGCGGGAAATCATGCCCAAGGTGTCGCCTATACTTGTAATGAGATGAAGATTCCTGCAACCATTTTTATGCCCATCACAACACCGCAACAAAAGATTGGGCAGGTTCGCTTTTTCGGTGGAGAGTTCGTGACAATCAAGTTGGTTGGGGATACCTTTGATGCTTCTGCTAAGGCAGCACAAGAATTTACATTGACAGAAAACCGCACCTTTATCGATCCTTTTGATGATGCGCATGTTCAGGCTGGTCAAGGGACTGTAGCCTATGAGATTCTTGAAGAAGCCCGTAAAGAGTCTATTGATTTTGACACAGTACTTGTACCAGTAGGTGGTGGCGGATTGATTGCCGGTGTTTCTACTTATATTAAGGAAACCAACCCGACCATTGAAGTGATTGGGGTAGAAGCTAATGGTGCTCGCTCTATGAAAGCTGCCTTTGAAGCTGGGGGACCAGTTAAGCTCAAAGAAATTGATAAGTTCGCTGATGGGATAGCCGTACAGAAGGTTGGACAATTAACCTATGAAGCGACTCGTAAGAATGTTGAAACGCTGATTGGGGTGGACGAGGGATTGATTTCCGAAACCTTGATTGATCTTTATTCCAAACAAGGTATTGTAGCAGAACCAGCCGGAGCTGCCAGTGTTGCAGCCTTGGAAGTTTTATCAGACTATATCAAAGGCAAGACGATTTGTTGTATCATTTCTGGAGGAAATAACGATATCAACCGTATGCCGGAGATGGAAGAACGTGCCTTGATTTACGATGGAATCAAGCATTACTTTGTAGTGAATTTTCCACAACGTCCTGGAGCTCTCCGAGAGTTTGTAAATGATATTTTAGGGCCAAATGATGACATCACTCGTTTTGAATATATCAAACGAGCAAGCAAGGGGACAGGTCCTGTCTTGATTGGGGTAGCCCTTGCCAATAAGCATGACTATGCTGGATTGATTCATCGAATGGAAAAGTTTGACCCATCTTATATTAATTTGAATGGGAACGAAACGTTGTATAATATGCTAGTTTAAGCTAAAATAAAATTATTATCATATTATTTGCGTAATAATGATGATGGTGCTATAATGATGGTGACGAAAGGGGGAGATTCCCATGGTTTTACAAATTTTACTTGTTTTATTATTTTTAGTGGTGATTGCATCAGTGATTATGGTTAGTTCTGTGTATATGGTTCGACAACAATCTGTCGCTATCATAGAACGCTTTGGTAAATACCAAAAGTTGAGCAATAGTGGTATTCATTTACGAGCTCCTTTTGGAATTGATAGGATTGCGGCAAGAGTTCAACTACGCTTGTTGCAAAGTGAGATTGTTGTAGAGACAAAGACGCAAGATAATGTATTTGTAACGATGAATGTGGCAACTCAGTATCGAGTGAATGAAAATAATGTCACAGACGCTTATTATAAATTGATGCGTCCAGAAGCCCAAATTAAATCCTATATTGAAGATGCTTTGCGTTCATCTGTACCAAAGCTAACCCTAGATGAGTTGTTTGAGAAGAAGGATGAAATCGCCTTAGAAGTTCAAAAACAAGTGGCTGAAGAAATGTCTACATATGGGTATATCATTGTCAAAACGCTGATTACTAAGGTTGAACCTGATGCTGAAGTAAAACAATCAATGAATGAAATTAACGCGGCTCAACGTAAGAGAGTGGCGGCGCAAGAACTTGCTGAAGCAGATAAGATTAAAATCGTGACCGCAGCAGAAGCAGAAGCAGAAAAAGATCGCCTACATGGTGTAGGGATTGCAGAACAGCGTAAAGCAATTGTTGACGGACTAGCTGATTCTATCCAAGAGTTAAAGGGAGCCAATGTTGAGCTAACTGAAGAACAAATCATGTCTATCCTATTAACGAACCAGTATTTAGATACGTTGAATAATTTTGCAGATAAAGAGGGTAATAATACAATCTTCCTACCAGCAAATCCTAATGGAGTCGAGGACATAAGAACTCATATATTATCGGCTTTAAAAGCCAAATAAAAATATGCAGAATAATATAGTTACGACGAATATATGTTTTTTTATTGACAAACGAAATAAAAACGTATACAATTAAGTATTGTAAAGAATAATTTAGGAGAAGAACATGGCTAAGTCGAACTTTGAAAAAGTAGAAGCAGTTGTTGGCTGGGTTCGTGATAAGAAAATCACAGGCTACCGTATCTCTAAAGAAACGAATGCGCGTGAAATGTCTATCATTGCTCTAGCACAAGGACGCGCAAAAGTTAAAAATATTTCATTTGAAACAGCTCTTGGTTTAATCGATTTCTATGAAAAAAATCATGAAAAATTTGAAGATTAAACTGTGGTCACAGGCAGATTCCTGAATCGAGTCTGCCTTTTCTTTACAATTACAAATTAAAAAGACTGCATAAAGAATGCAGTCTTTGTTTATTAGCTGAGATAACGTTGAAGAAATTCTTTTGTCCGTTTTTCTTTAGGGTTCGTGAAGAGGTCTTCTGGTTTGCCTTCTTCAGCAATGACGCCCTTATCCATAAAGATGACACGGTGAGAGACATCGCGAGCGAACTCCATTTCGTGGGTTACGACGATCATGGTCAAGCCTTCTTGAGCCAAATCCTGCATAATTTTGAGGACTTCTCCGACCATTTCAGGGTCAAGGGCAGATGTTGGTTCGTCGAAGAGAATGGCGTCAGGATTCATGGAGAGGGCGCGGGCGATAGCCACGCGTTGTTTTTGTCCCCCTGAGAGTTGTTTGGGCTTGGCTTGCCAGTAACGTTCTCCCATACCGACTTTTTCGAGATTCTCTTTGGCAATTTTCTCAGCTTCAGAGTGGTCGCGTTTGAGTACAGTCGTTTGAGCAACGATCGTATTTTCAAGGACATTCAGATTTTCAAAGAGATTGAAAGATTGGAAAACCATACCGAGTTTTTCACGATAATGGGTGAGGTTATAGCCTTTTTCTAAGACATTTTCTCCTCGATAGAGAATCTCTCCCTCTGTAGGTGTCTCTAGTAAATTAATCGAACGAAGGAAGGTTGATTTTCCGCTTCCTGAGCTCCCGATGATGGAAATAACCTCTCCTTTATGGACGGCGAGAGAAATGTCTTTTAGCACTTCGTTTTGCCCATATGATTTTTTGAGGTGTTTGATTTCAAGGATTGGTTGTGTCATTTTTTCAAATCCTCCGTTTGCATTTGGTTAGCACCTGTAGTGTAAGTATCCATGTCCATACGACGCTCGATGAAGCGTAGGATACGGGTCACAGTAAAGGTGAGGACAAAGTAAATCACGGCGATGATGGTAAAGGTCTGGAAGTATTGATAGGTTTGTGTTGCTACAGTATTTCCTGAGAAATAAAGCTCAACAACTGAAATAACGTTCAATACAGAGGTATCTTTGATATTGATGACAAACTCATTACCAGTAGCAGGTAGAATATTACGGACAACCTGAGGCAGGACAATCTTACGCATGGTTTGATTGTGGGTCATACCAAGAGCAGTTGCAGCTTCAAACTGTCCTTTGTCAACTGCTAGAATACCACCACGAACGATCTCTGTCATGTAGGCACCCGTGTTGATTGAGACGATGAAGATAGCGGCTAGTGTGCGGTCAAGATTGATACCGAAAGCTTGGGCAGTTCCATAGTAGATAACCATAGATTGAACAATCATCGGTGTACCACGGAAGATCTCGATATAGACATTGAGAATCCAACCGACTAGTTTCTGTAGGGCGTACATTGCCTTGTTCTCAGATAGTGGAGCGGTACGGAAGACCCCGATCGCAAGTCCGATAAGGAGACCTGTGATGGTTCCGATAATGGAGATTAAGAGTGTGATACCAGCACCACGCAAGAGTTGTTGCCAGTTCTCAGAAAGAATCTTAGCGACTTGGCTAAAGAAACTACTTTCTTCCTCTGTTGTTGTAGACTCCACAGGTTGCTCTTTGATCATACGATCCATGAGGGCTACTTGTTCATCCTTAGAGATGTTTTCGATACTGGCATTGATTTGGCTGATGCGGCTGTCATCTTTACGAAGTCCAATGGCAATAGCTGTATCTTCTTCGCCAGTTTTGAAACCTGGTTGAGGTTGGATCATTTTGAACTTAGCGTTAGCAGACTCAGCGGTCATTGCTTCAGGTCGTTCAGAAACATAGGCATCAATAACACCAGCTTCCAGAGCTTGACGCATTTGGGCGAAGTCACCCATAGCTGTTTCTTTTTTGGCACCTGGAATTTGGGAAATCAGGTCATAAAGATAAACACCTTGTTGAGACGTGATTTTTGCTCCGCTAAAGTCTTCCAAAGATTTGGCATTCGCATAGGCAGAGTCCTTTTTGACCAATAGAACCGGTTCGCTAGTATAGTAACTGCTTGAAAAAGCAATTTCTTGTTTGCGTTCAGCAGTTGGGCTCATACCGGCAATGATCATATCAATTTTGCCAGAAGTAAGGGCTGGAACAAGTCCTTCCCATTTGGTTTTTACGACCAAAGGTTCTTTGCCTAAGTCTTTGGCAATCTTTTTAGCGATTTGGACATCGTAGCCATTGGCATATTGGTTGGTACCGTCAATTTTGACAGCGCCGTTACTATCGTCGTCTTGAGTCCAGTTGAAGGGAGCGTAAGCTGCCTCCATCCCGATGCGTAAATATTCGTCGGCTTGGACTTGGCTAACTAGTCCTAAGGTAAGGGCTAGGCTAGCAAGGATAGATAAGCATAATTTTTTCATGTTTTCTCCTATTTCTAGTCTAAAAATGACTCTCTCTATTGTATCTAAAAATAGTGAGATTTTCAATACAAGTAAGCCTTTACTTATAAAAAATGATATAATGGTAAAAAGATTGAAAGGGAACCGATTATGAAAAAAAGATGGCTGTTGGCTTTGGTATTTACTTATTTATTATTTATACCGAGCCTGGTTTTTGCAGTAGACTTTGATATCTTATCCTATCAGGGGGATTTGAATATTCATGCAGATAATACTGCAATTTTTAAGGAAACAATTACCTACCGCTTTGGAGATGATTACAATGGTCAGTTAGTTGGGCTCGGAAAAGCTGGGAAAATGCCGGAAGGATTTGACATTGATCCCGACCCGACCGTTCAGGTCTCTAAAAATGGAAGAATTGTTCAAAATGTTTCCTTCTATACTATGGAGGAAGAGGACGGCTACAAGGTAAAAATTTACAATGCTGGATATGCCGGAGATACTGTTCGGGTAACGGTTACCTGGAAACTAACAAACCTTCTCTTCTTATATAAGGATATCGCAGAGCTAAATTGGCAACCCTTGACCGATAGTACTGGAGACATCAAAGAGATTGAGTTTAAGATTAGCTCTGATACCCCAGCAGAGAAACTCTATTTTCATGCAGGCCAACTCCTAAGGGACTCTAGTGTTGAAAAAGTAAATAATCTCTATCATGTCAAAATGAAAGACCTTCCTAGAAAGCGACAGATCGAATTACACGCATACTGGCCTAGAAGTGCTTTTGCAGGAGCTCCAGATCAAGGGTTAGAGGAAGAACGTTTAACCGATTTTAACCGGATTGAAAGCAATATAGCAACAGAAAAAGCGCAAAGTGAGATTTTGATGAAATGGGTATTCCCCGTCATTTTTATGAGTCTCTTACTTCTAGTTCCTATCTTCTATAGGATGTTTCGTCAGAGTACAAGCATTAAAAAGGTCTTTCCAAAAGATCACAGGCTTTATGAACCACCGATGGATTTGCCTCCAATGGTTTTAGCAGAAGCAGTGTATTCAACGTCCTTAGAGGAAGTCAATCCCCTAAACAAATCAGGGTTTGGTAAATTTACTTTTGAACGTTTGATTCAGGCAACCTTGTTGGATTTAGTAGATCGAGGTCATTTATCTATTTTCCAAGGTGATGAGGAACCTTATGTGCGCATTATCAGTGAAAAGGGTTTGTCCAATTTTGAGAAAGAATGTCTACGCATGACCTTGTCAAATAAGAAAGAATTGGCTATTTCAGAGCTCTTCCCTGATTACCAAGTTTCATCTTCCCTTTACCGTGGTGCCAAAGAGTCAGATGAAAAACATATCCGAGAAACAGGCTCGCGTCTCAAACGCTCCTTTGAAGGAAGACTTCAACGCATTCAGTCTTGTGTCAAGGATAAGGTCCATGTACTTCGTATCCCAAGCTACTATCGTCCTTTGACAAGTGAGGAACGTCGCCTTGCTCTCGGGATGCGGGTCTGTTCAGCCATAACAGCTCTAGGTGGATTGCTTTTCTTTTATTATAGTTGGCAAACACATGGCTTCTTTTCGATCCCGTTTCTACTTTTAGGATTGACAGGATTAGGGACTAGTTTCTGGGTTTATCTTGCCACGCGAGGGGCCTATCGTGATGGAGTTCTAACAGAGGAAGGAGCAGAAATCTTCTATCTCTGGACGAGTTTTGAAAATATGCTTCGCGACATCGCTCATCTGGATCAGGCCGAGCTAGAGAGCATCGTCCTTTGGAATCGTCTACTGGTCTATGCGACTCTCTTTGGTTATGCCAAGAAGGTGAGCAAGTTAATGAAAGTCCGCCATATTCAGCTTGAAAATCCAGATTTGAATCTTTATGTAGCCTATGGTTGGCACTCACAGTTCTACACCTCAACTGCACAAATCAAGCAATATACTGCTGTCGCAAATACAGCTAGCAATTACTCTGTATCTTCTGGAAGTGGTTCTTCAGGTGGAGGATTCTCAGGAGGCGGAGGCGGTGGTAGCATCGGCGCCTTCTAAAAAATCTATCGCAACATCTGAAATTATGTTATAATAGAGGACAGAAAAAGGAGTAATGTATGTATTTTATTGAAATTTTGAAGTCAATCTTTTTTGGGATTGTTGAAGGAATTACGGAATGGTTGCCCATTTCAAGTACTGGCCACTTGATCTTGGTTGAAGAATTTGTACAATACAAGGACCAGAATGAAGCCTTCATGTCCATGTTTAATGTTGTCATTCAGCTTGGTGCCATTTTAGCAGTTATGGTCATTTACTTTAACAAGCTTAACCCTTTCAAACCTGGTAAAACTAAGGTAGAAGTTCGTAGAACTTGGCAATTGTGGTCAAAAGTCTTCGTTGCGACCTTGCCTTTGCTATTGGTTTTTAAATTAGATGATTGGTTTGATGCCAACTTCCATAACATGGTTTCAGTTGCAATCATGTTGATTATCTATGGTGTTGCCTTTATCTACCTTGAAAAACGAAATAAGGCGCAAGCCATTGAACCAACAGTGACAGAGCTAGACAAGTTGCCCTATAAAACAGCCCTTTACATTGGGCTCTTCCAAGTCCTCGCCCTCTTTCCAGGAACGAGCCGTTCAGGTGCGACGATCGTTGGTGGTTTGTTAAATGGAACAAGCCGCTCAGTCGTAACAGAGTTCACCTTCTATCTCGGAATTCCTGTTATGTTCGGAGCCAGCGCTTTAAAGATTTTCAAATTTATTAAAGCAGGTCAACTCTTGAGTTTTGGACAACTGTTCTTGCTCTTGGTTGCCATGGGTGTTGCCTTTGCGGTCAGCATGGTTGCTATTCGTTTCTTGACCAGTTATGTGAAAAAACACGACTTTACACTCTTTGGGAAATACCGTATCGTACTCGGTAGTGTCTTGTTGCTCTATAGTTTTGTGCGTTTGTTTGTATAAGAAAAAAGCTTGAGGGAATTTTCCTTCAAGCTTTTTAAAATCCTGTCACTGTAATTCCTAGTAAACGGATACCTTTTTCTTTGTCAGCCAGTTCTTCGTAGAGTTGAAGGGCAGTTTGAGAAATCTGACTAGTGTCCTGTGTTGCTTGTGGGAGGCTTTTTCGTCTAGTCAGAGTGGAAAAGTCAGCATATCGTATTTTTAGGATAATGATTTTTCCAGCTTTGTCCTGCGTGCTGAGATTGAGAGCTACCTTTTCAGAGAGTAGAGTCAGCTCTTTTTTGATGTCTTCTTCTACTTGTAGGATCTTTCCGTAGGTTTTTTCCTTGCCGATGGACTTACGAATGCGATTGGACTTGACTGGAGAATTGTGAATACCACGAGCCTTTCGATAAAGATCATAACCAAGTCTGCCAAATCGATCGATTAAAGTAACTTCAGAAACGTCCAGTAAGTCTGCGCCAGTATAAATTCCCATTTCATGAAGGCGTTTAACTGTTTTTTTGCCCACACCATGGAATTTAGCAATGTCCATTTGTTTGAGAAAGTCTTGGGCTTGATCTGGGAGAATCACTGTCAAACCATGTGGTTTTTGATAATCACTAGCCATTTTGGCTAAGAATTTATTGTAGGAAACGCCAGCAGAAGCAGTCAGTTGTAGCTCTCTCCATATATCTTGTTGAATCAATCGGGCAATTTTAACTGCTGACTTGATACCGAGTTTATTTTCTGTTACATCCAAGTAGGCTTCGTCAATGCTCATAGGCTCAATCAAATCAGTGTAGCGTTTAAAAATAGCTCGAATCTCAAGCCCCACAGTCTTATACTTTTCATAATTTCCAGAGATAAAGACAGCTTGGGGACAGCGCTCATAAGCTTCTTTAGAGCTCATGGCTGAATGAACACCAAAAGCTCGTGCCTCATAGCTACAGGTAGAAACGACACCACGCCCACCTGTTTGTCTGGGGTCGCTTCCGATAATGACAGGTTTGCCCTTTAACTTGGGATTATCTCTTATTTCCACCGCAGCAAAAAAGGCATCCATGTCGATATGGATGATTTTTCTGGACAAATCATTTATCAATGGAAATATGAGCATTTCAATCCCTTTCTAGTGTCATTTTATATTTATTATACCCTTTTTTCTGAAAAAATGGGAAAGTTCAACCTGACTTTCAAAAATATAATACAGATAAGAGCAAAAAAGAGACTGTATTATAAAAGAAAGCGTCTAAAATACTGATTTTCTCTTGTTGAAATCGGTTACTGTATGGTATACTTGTCTCAAGAATGTAACAGATGACTGTTACTAGAAAAAGAGGACATTAACATGGTTGTTAAGACAGTTGTTGAAGCACAAGATATTTTTGATAAAGCTTGGGAAGGCTTCAAAGGCGTAGATTGGAAAGAAAAAGCAAGTATTTCTCGCTTCGTTCAAGCTAACTACACACCTTACGATGGAGATGAAAGTTTCCTTGCTGGACCAACAGAACGTTCACTTCACATCAAAAAAATCGTAGAAGAAACAAAAGCACACTACGAAGAAACTCGTTTCCCAATGGACACTCGTCCAACATCTATTGCTGATATTCCTGCTGGATTTATCGACAAAGAAAATGAAGTTATCTTCGGTATCCAAAACGATGAACTCTTCAAATTGAACTTCATGCCAAAAGGTGGTATCCGTATGGCTGAAACTACTTTGAAGGAAAATGGATATGAACCAGATCCAGCTGTTCACGAAATCTTCACTAAATACGTAACAACAGTTAACGACGGTATCTTCCGTGCCTACACTTCAAACATTCGTCGCGCTCGTCACGCTCACACTGTAACTGGTCTTCCAGATGCCTACTCACGTGGACGTATCATCGGTGTTTACGCACGTCTTGCTCTTTACGGTGCAGACTACTTGATGCAAGAAAAAGTAAACGACTGGAATGCGATCAAAGAAATTGATGAAGAAACAATCCGTCTTCGTGAAGAAGTAAACCTTCAATACCAAGCATTGCAACAAGTTGTTCGCTTGGGTGACCTTTACGGAGTTGATGTCCGCAAACCAGCGATGAACACGAAAGAAGCAATCCAATGGGTTAACATCGCCTTCATGGCTGTCTGCCGTGTTATCAACGGTGCTGCAACATCTCTAGGACGTGTGCCAATCGTATTGGATATCTTTGCAGAACGTGACCTTGCTCGCGGTACATTTACTGAATCAGAAATCCAAGAGTTCGTTGATGATTTCGTTATGAAACTTCGTACAGTTAAATTTGCTCGTACAAAAGCTTATGACCAATTGTACTCAGGTGACCCAACCTTCATCACAACTTCTATGGCTGGTATGGGTAACGACGGTCGTCACCGTGTTACTAAGATGGACTACCGTTTCTTGAACACTCTTGACAACATCGGTAACTCACCAGAACCAAACTTGACAGTTCTTTGGACTGACAAATTGCCTTACAACTTCCGTCGCTACTGTATGCACATGAGCCACAAACACTCTTCTATCCAATACGAAGGTGTAACAACAATGGCTAAAGACGGATACGGAGAAATGAGCTGTATCTCATGCTGTGTGTCACCACTTGACCCAGAAAACGAAGATCAACGCCACAACATCCAGTACTTCGGTGCTCGTGTAAACGTTCTTAAAGCTCTTCTTACTGGTTTGAACGGTGGTTACGACGATGTTCACAAAGACTACAAAGTATTTGACATCGATCCTATCCGTGACGAAGTTCTTGAATTTGAATCAGTTAAAGCGAACTTTGAAAAATCTCTTGACTGGTTGACTGACACTTACGTAGACGCTTTGAACATCATCCACTACATGACTGACAAGTACAACTACGAAGCTGTTCAAATGGCCTTCTTGCCAACTAAACAACGTGCTAACATGGGATTCGGTATCTGTGGATTTGCTAACACTGTTGATACATTGTCAGCGATTAAATACGCTACTGTTAAACCAATCCGTGACGAAAATGGCTACATCTATGATTACGAAACAATCGGTGAATACCCACGTTGGGGTGAAGATGACCCACGTTCAAACGAATTGGCAGAATGGTTGATCGAAGCTTATACAACTCGTCTACGTAGCCACAAACTATACAAAGACGCAGAAGCTACTGTATCACTTTTGACAATCACATCTAACGTTGCTTACTCTAAACAAACTGGTAACTCACCAGTCCACAAAGGTGTATACCTCAACGAAGATGGTTCTGTGAACTTGTCTAAACTTGAATTCTTCTCACCAGGTGCGAACCCATCTAACAAAGCTAAAGGTGGATGGTTGCAAAACTTGAACTCACTTGCTAGCCTTGACTTTGGTTACGCAGCTGACGGTATCTCATTGACAACTCAAGTTTCTCCACGTGCTCTTGGTAAGACTCGTGACGAGCAAGTTGATAACTTGGTAACAATCCTTGATGGTTACTTCGAAAACGGTGGACAACACGTTAACTTGAACGTTATGGACTTGAACGATGTTTACGAAAAGATTATGTCAGGTGAAGACGTTATCGTACGTATCTCTGGATACTGTGTAAACACTAAATACCTCACTCCAGAACAAAAAACTGAATTGACACAACGTGTCTTCCACGAAGTTCTTTCAATGGATGACGCATTGAGCTAAGATTCAATTAGAATGAAAAGAAAGCCAGTCAAAATGACTGGCTTTTTACTATAATATCAAAGATTGGCCTAATTGTAGATATAATATATATTAAGCTATTTATATCAGTTTACCGATATAAATAGTTCAAAATTGAATGGCTAGGTTATAGAATGGTGCAAATACGTGTATTTTTAAGTTAATATACTTGAATAGATTGTATTGAAATGTTATAATATATCAGATAAACTCTAGTTAGTGATAGGGGTTGTCAAAATAGTATGATGTAATCTCTTAGGGAGATTAGAAATAAAAATTTCATATAGAAAAGAGGAGAAGAAATGTCGAAAAGCAAAGCGTTAAACATGCTTTCTAAATTTTCTGCGTTAACTTTTGCTATTTTAGCTCTAGCATCTGTTTTGGTAGGGATTGTTAAAGCAGATAATCCTGTTTCAAAAGAATTGACACAAGTAATTACAGGCATCGATCTATTAGATGCTTCAGACACTAAGCAAAATGTGAGTTCAGAAGGAGATTTCTCGCTTCGTACGAATTTAGCATATAAGCTTCGCGTGACCTTTGATCTCAAACAGTATAATGAACATCTGAATAATGGAGATTATTTTACCTTTGATATACCTGCTCCTATGGCAGTTTATGAAGGGAGTCAGGATTTAATTGATCCGACAACAAAAGTTACTATTGGAGAAGCAGAAGTGACTTCAAATGGTACTGATCAAGGTGGGAAAGCAAAAATCACCTTAAAAAACTTGGATAAATATCTAGAGAAAACTGGTGGAGATAAGGTAAAGGATGTGTCAGGGAATTTTTCTGTTACTTTTAGATTCTTAAAGGATCAGAATAAAACCCGTATTAACTTTAATTCATCCTCATTGAAGCAAGAAGTGACTCACATTTATTCCTCAAAAACAATCGATGGTCCCAAAGTTGGTACTGAAAATTATGCTAAAATTGGGGGTCGTGCTGCCCTTGAAAGTTGGAACTCTCCAAAACTGGCTGAGATTGGTTCGGTTAGCAAGGGAGATGCATGGTCTACCTGGCGTGTACGTGTAAATACAGAGAAACAAGACTTAGGACAAAATATTGTATTACATGATACTATACCAAATGATGATACTAGTTACACTCCTGCACAGTATATTCCTGAGACTCTAAAAGTGTATAAGGCAAATATCACTGTTGGGACTTCTGCTGTTCCAGATGATGCAGTTTTGTTAACTGAGGGACAAGACTATACCGTTTCGTGGAACGAAAACTATACTTCATTTGATATCATTTTTAAAGATGGAACGACCTCTTATATAGTCTCTTATAACACAACAACTCCTAATGATGGAAGTAAAGTAGGAAATAGGGTTGCTCTGTCATTGGCTGACGGGACTAAATTAGCACAGAATACAAGTCGTCCGGGAGCACTTGATATGACAGCTGAGGCGACGTCTTTGATTTCTGGAACGATTGTAGCATCTACTGCTTACCAAATTAAGATTCATAAGACTGATGCCTTCACTCTTGCTCCGGTTTCGGGTGCGGTATATACTGTGACAGCAGCAGATGATGCAAGTGAAACAACAGAAGTGACTACGAATGAAAAAGGAGTAGCGCTTACGAAAACTTATGATCAGAAATGGGAAGGTAAAACGTTTAAGATCAAAGAGAAGACTGCCCCAGCAGGTTATAAACTAGATGAAAAAGAGTATACAGTTAAACTCGGTGCTGCGGGTTCTACTATTCATCTTAAAGATGAACCTGTTCCAGCTGTATTCAATGTGACGGCTAAGAAAGTAGTAGAAGGACGTACAGATAAACTTCCAAAAGCGGATGAGTTTACCTTTAACCTATTTTCTGCAGAGAACTTGAAGGACCCTGTAGCCACAGCAAAATCAAAAGCTGATGGAACTATTACCTTTGAGAATCTCCAAGTAAAAGGTGCGGGAACTTATCACTACATCATCAAAGAGGACACTTCAACAGCAGTTGCAGGCGTTACATTTGATACAGAAGCCAAGGAAGTTACTGTAGCAGCAACTTTCCAAAGTGGAGTTTTAACAGCAACTGTCACATCTGCAGAACCAACTTTCACTAACACTTATAAAGTAACTCCAGCTAAAGAAACTATCACAGCTAAGAAAGTCTTGAACGGTAAAGAACTTGAAGCTGATAAATACGAATTCGAACTTAAAAAAGGTGAAGAAGTCGTTGCGACAGCTAAAAACGCTGCAGACGGCACCGTTACTTTCAAAGAAATTGAGTTCGAAACAGCAGGTGATTACACTTACACTATCACTGAAAAAGCAGGTAGTGAAAAAGGTGTGACATACGATACTGTTAAACACGAAGTTAAGGTAAAAGTTACAGATAACGGCCAAGGTCAACTTGTTGCAACTGTTACAGGTAACAACCCAACCTTCACCAACACCTATAAAGCAGCTAAAACAAGTGCAACGATTACAGCTAAGAAAGTCTTGGAAGGTAAAGCCCTTGAAGCTGATAAATACGAATTCGAGCTTAAAGAAGGTGACAAAGTCGTTGCGACAGCTAAAAACGCTGCAGACGGTACTGTTACTTTCAAAGAAATCGAATACAATGAAGCAGGCGACCACACTTACACTATCTCAGAAAAAGCAGGTAGCGAAGCAGGTGTGACATACGACACTGCTACACATGAAGTGACAGTAAACGTTACAGATAACGGTCAAGGTCAACTTGAGGCGGCTGTTGCAGGTAACAACCCAACCTTCACCAACACTTATAAAGCAGCTCCAGCAAAAATTGCTATTGAAGCTAAAAAAGTTTTGAACGGTAAAGAGCTAGAGATAGATGAGTTTGAGTTTGAACTGAAAGAGGGTGATAAGGTTGTTGCGACAGCAAAGAATGCTGCTGGTGGATTGATTCGTTTTTCTGAAATTAGCTATTCAAAAGCAGGAGTATATAACTATACTATTACAGAAAAGGTTGGCAATAAACTTGGTGTAACTTATGATAAAACAGAACATCCAGCAACTGTAGAAGTGAAAGATAATGGCTCAGGTCAACTTGTCGCGACAGTTACAAGTGAAACACCAGTTTTCGTTAATGACTATAAAGCGGAACCTGCGCAGGCTACAATCAAAGCTAAGAAAGTCTTGAAAGGAAAAGCGCTTGAAGCTGATGCTTATACTTTCGAACTGAAAGAAGGTTCAGACCTTGTAGCTACGGCTAAGAATACTGCCTCAGGAGAAGTTGTCTTCAACGTCACTTTCTCAGCAGCAGGCGATTACGCTTACACTATTACTGAAAAAGCTGGTGACGATAAAACAATCACTTATGATCAAACTGCGTATGAAGTGTTCGTCACTGTTGCGGATGATGGTAAAGGCCAATTGGTTGCGACTGTAGAAGATGCGGATACAGAACGGGTCTTCACAAATATTTATACAGCACCAGCTCCAACAGCTACATCAGCAACACTTGAGTTTACGAAAGAATTGACTGGTCGTACTTTGGTTGATGGTGAGTTCCAATTTGAATTGTACAAAGATGGACAAAAAATTGATACAAAAACAAACCAAGGTGGGAAAGTAACATTTAATACAATCAACTATGATGCAGAAGGTGTTCATACTTATACTGTAAAAGAAGTGAATGCTGGAGCAACTGGTATTACTTACGATACAGAAAAGACTGCAAAGGTAACAGTAACCAAAGATGCAGCAACCAACGCCTTGAAGGCAGCTGTTGAATATCCAGCAGGTAATGTCTTCAAGAATAGCTTCAAAGCACCAGCGGTAGAAGCGACGATTGAAGCAACTAAGAAACTTGAAGGTAAAGAACTTGCGGCTGATGCTTATACTTTCGAATTGAAAGAGAAAGGCGCCGTTGTAGCAGAAGCTAAGAATACTGCTGAAGGTAAAGTAGCTTTTGTTCGTTCATTCGAAGAAGCAGGTACTCATACTTATACCTTGGTTGAAAAAGTTGGTACTGAAGAGGGGATTGAATACGATAAGACTGAGCATACCGTAACAGTCACTGTAGTTGCGGATGATCAAGGTCTCTTGACTGCAAAGGTTTCGTATGCCGATGGTAAAGAAGTTGTATTTACAAATAAATACACTGTTCCAACACCAACACCAGAACCAAATCCAAATCCAGCTCCAAATAATCCAGGAACAACGCCAGATCCAGCACCAACACCAGATCCAACGCCAAATAATCCAGGAACAAATCCAACTCCAGGAACAGAACCAACTGATCCAGGACAAAAGGAGGATCCGAAACCAGCACCCCCAGCTACTGAGAATAAAGGTAAAGCTGAACTTCCAAACACAGGTGAAGCAACCTCTATCCTTTCTGCGCTTGGATTTGTAGTCTTGGCATTGAGTGGATTGGTATTCTTCGTAAAACGTAAAGCTTAAGCTTTCATAGAAGAAACATGAAACTTGGTAAGTGAGAATTCTACTTCTCTCTTAAACTTGATAGAGAAAGTCTCTAGAAAATTCGTTTTCTAGGGGCTTTTTTGTACTTCAAAAAATTTTTTTAAAAATAGTCAAATTTGGTCAAAAAACTATTGACTTTTACTGACTAATGTGATATAGTAGGAACATAAGGAAAATGAATTCCTTAAAAACTTCATTTTCAATGATTCTATTTCTTGAAAATGTACGATAGATACCCTAGAAAGGGGTGAGGCCTGTGTTGAATCTAACAGACTTTGAAAAGAAGATGATAAAAGGCTTATTTAAAAAAGAAAAACCAGAAATTATACGTAGAGTAGCGAGTTAGCTAGTCTAAAATTTTTAAAACAAAGGTCAAAGATAGTCAATATCAGAGATCGTACTTAATTAACAATAAACGAGGTAAAGAATATGAACAACAACTTTAATAACTTTAACAACATGGATGATTTATTTAACCAATTGATGGGTGGTATGCGAGGATATAGTTCTGAAAATCGTCGCTACTTGATTAATGGACGTGAAGTGACACCTGAGGAATTTGCTCACTATCGTGCAACTGGTCAATTGCCAGGAAATGCAGAATCTGATGTGCAAATGCAACAACACGCTTCAGGTATGAAACAAGACGGTGTCCTTGCTAAACTAGGTCGTAACTTGACCGCAGAAGCTCGTGAGGGCAAGTTGGATCCTGTTATCGGACGAAACAAGGAAATTCAAGAAACATCTGAAATCCTCTCACGTCGTACGAAAAATAATCCTGTTCTGGTCGGAGATGCAGGTGTTGGTAAGACAGCCGTTGTAGAAGGTCTAGCACAAGCGATTGTGAATGGAGATGTTCCGGCTGCCATCAAGAACAAGGAAATTATTTCTATTGATATCTCAGGTCTTGAGGCTGGTACTCAATACCGTGGTAGCTTTGAAGAAAACGTTCAAAATCTAGTCAATGAAGTAAAAGAAGCAGGGAATATTATCCTCTTCTTTGATGAAATTCACCAAATCCTTGGCGCTGGCTCAATCGGAGGAGACAGTGGTTCTAAAGGGCTTGCGGACATTCTCAAGCCAGCTCTCTCTCGTGGTGAATTGACCGTTATTGGAGCGACAACTCAAGACGAATACCGTAACACCATCTTGAAAAATGCAGCTCTTGCTCGTCGTTTCAACGAAGTCAAGGTCAATGCTCCTTCAGCAGAGGATACCTTTAAAATCCTTCAAGGGATTCGTGACCTCTATCAACAACACCACAATGTCATCTTGCCAGACGAAGTCTTGAAAGCAGCAGTGGATTATTCTATCCAATACATTCCTCAACGTAGCTTGCCAGATAAGGCTATTGACCTTGTAGACGTAACGGCTGCTCACTTGGCAGCTCAACATCCTGTAACAGATGTGCATGCTGTTGAACGGGAAATTGAGGCAGAAAAAGACAAGCAAGAAAAAGCAGTTGAGGCAGAAGACTTTGAAGCAGCTCTCAATGCTAAAACTCGCATTGCAGAATTAGAGAAAAAAGTCGAAAACCACACAGAAGACATGAAAGTGACTGCCACTGTCAATGATGTGGCTGAGTCTGTGGAACGAATGACAGGTATCCCAGTGTCACAAATGGGAGCGTCAGACATCGAACGTTTGAAAGATATGGCTCATCGCTTGGAACACAAGGTTATCGGCCAAGACAAGGCGGTTGAAGCAGTGGCTCGTGCTATTCGTCGTAACCGTGCTGGTTTTGATGAAGGCAATCGCCCAATCGGTAGCTTCCTCTTTGTAGGTCCAACTGGGGTTGGTAAGACCGAGCTCGCTAAGCAATTGGCACTGGATATGTTTGGAACTAAGGATGCTATCATTCGTTTGGATATGTCTGAATACAGTGACCGCACAGCTGTATCTAAGTTAATCGGTACAACAGCAGGTTATGTGGGTTATGATGACAATAGCAATACTTTGACAGAACGTGTTCGTCGTAATCCTTACTCTATCATTCTCTTGGACGAAATTGAAAAGGCGGATCCTCAAGTAATCACCCTTCTCCTTCAGGTCTTGGATGACGGTCGTTTGACTGATGGTCAAGGAAATACAGTGAACTTCAAGAACACGGTCATTATCGCGACATCAAATGCTGGATTTGGCTATGAAGCTAACTTGACAGAAGATGCAGATAAACCAGAATTAATGGATCGTTTGAAACCATACTTCCGTCCAGAATTCCTTAACCGCTTTAACGCAGTTATCGAGTTCTCACACTTGAATAAGGAAGACCTTTCTAAGATTGTGGACTTGATGTTGGCTGAAGTCAACCAAACCTTGGCTAAGAAAGACATTGATTTGGAAGTCAGCCAAGCAGCTAAGGACTTTATCACAGAAGAAGGCTATGACGAAGTTATGGGTGTTCGTCCTCTCCGTCGCGTGGTTGAACAACAAATTCGTGATAAGGTGACGGACTTCCACTTGGATCATCTAGATGCTAAACATTTGGAAGCAGATATGGAAGATGGCGTTTTGGTTATTCGTGAAAAAGCCTAACTCAAGATTTTGAGAATAAAAAAAGAAGGAACTAGCTAAAAGCTGGTTCCTTTTTGTGTTTAGATGACATGGCGCTCAAAGGCATCATCTGAGATTCCTTGTTCCAGGATGAGTTTTGCCCATTCTTTAGCAGAAAAGAGGCTGTGGTCCTTGTAGTTTCCGCAAGATTCGATGGTTGTTCCAGGGACATCTTCCCAAGTAGTGGTTTCAGCAATTTCCTTGAGCGAATCCTTGATAACAGCTGCAATTTCAGCACTGGTATGGCGACCCCACATAATCATGTGGAAGCCTGTGCGACAACCAAATGGTGAACAGTCAATCATGCCGTCAATGCGGGTACGGATGAGTTTGGCTAAGAGGTGCTCAATGGTGTGAAGCCCTGCTGTAGGGATTGAGTCTTCGTTTGGTTGTACCAAGCGGATATCAAAGTTGGAGATGACATCTCCCTTTGGTCCGGTTTCTTCCCCAATCAAGCGAACATATGGTGCTTTAACAATAGTGTGGTCAAGTTCAAAACTTTCAACAATAACTTCTTTTGGCATGGTAAATCCTTTCAGTTTTCTTCTTTCATTATATCATAAAGGGTGCTGTTGATGGAGTTTGATAAATGACTTTTTTGGTACTAGAATGATAATAAAGTCTCTATACATAAACCTCAGAACTATAAAGAAAGAATGGAGAGAAGAATACCTTGTGAAAGAAAAGTTTAGTTTTTCTAGTGGAACTCAGGTGACTTTTGAAAAGTGGATCAACTTTTTCTGAGATTTCTGTTTAATCTCTGAACTAATTCTGAACTAGATTGGGTATACTGGAGAAAATAAAGATAAAGGAGTTCAGTATGGAACATATTGTAAAAATTGATCGTGTTTCTAAAAAATATGGAGACAAGCAAATTTTAAAGAATATTTCTTTTACAGCTAGGAGTGGTCGCATTACGGCTTTTCTAGGACATAATGGTGCAGGAAAAAGCTCGACCTTGAGGATTCTCTTGGGCTTAGATCGGGCGACAGCAGGAACTGCGACTTTTGATGGACAAACCTATCAGTCAATGATTTATCCTCTCAAAACAGTAGGTGCAGCTTTTGACGGTATTGGGGGTCTACCAAATCGAAAGGTCTATGACCACTTGAGGATTATTGCGGCGAGTAATGCTATTCCCAAGTCTCGGATCGATGAGGTTTTGGAGATGACTGGAATCGCTCATAAGAGGAAGGACCTCTTGTCAAGCCTGTCTCTGGGGGAAGGTCAACGCTTGGGTTTGGCAGCAGCTTTGTTGGGTGATCCTCAGTTTCTTATATTAGATGAGCCGACTAATGGGCTGGATCCAAGTGGGATTAAGTGGTTTAGAAAGTTCATCCGTCAGCAGGCTGATTTAGGGAAAACCGTCCTTCTATCCTCTCATATCCTGTCTGAGGTACAAATGGTAACAGATGATGTAGTCTTGATTCATCATGGGCAAATTATCGAACAGGGAACGCTAGACGATGTATTACAAGGAACAGATAGTTTAGAAGAGCTCTTCTTCGACTTAACAGAGGAGGTTTAAGATGAAAGAGACGATGTCTTTATTGCATTCAGAGTGGTTGAAAATCCAATCAACCAAGGCTTTCAGGGTAAGTGTGGTCTTTATGCTGTTATTGGTACCTGTTGTGTCATGGCTAGAGGGACGTCAGTATCTGTCTATCGGTTTAGATGCGACCCCTGAGACGGTTCCCGGTCTGGCAGAAGCTATTGATCCGCTTGAATATCTAGGTCTTAATGGCGCTTCTATGGGTGGTATGGTTTTAGTCATCTTAGCTGGAATTTTGGGAGCAACGGAATTTCAGTCTCATAGCTTGCGAACCAGTCTATTGGCTTGTAATAATCGCTTGAAGCTACTTATGGGGAAAATATTGACCTTTGGTTTGTTTTCACTCATCATTAGCTTGTTATCCATTTATTTGAGCTATATTGTCATGCACTTGGCTTTAGGAAAAGAAGGGCTACATCCAATTATACTTAATCAAGCTGCTTGGAGTCATCTTTTATGGAAGGCACTAGCTACTGCATTGCTAGGTCTCTTGTCCTTTTTATTGGGATTGCTTGGGCGGACGATGTTGCTTCCCTTACTCTTTCTTGTGCCCCAGCTCTATAATCTGGGAAACTACCTGGCAGCTCATACGAGTTGGGGTGCTTATCTGCCACAGCCCGCAGGAGAGTTATTTGTTGCAACGCCGACTTCCCAATATGCCAACAATCCCTTGCAAGGACTCTTGATACTAAGCGTATGGTTGCTAATCATCGGCGTCATGGCCTCTCTGCGCTTTTTGAAGACGGATTTAGGAGGACGCTACTGATGATAAAAGCTCTGCTTAAAAGTGAATGGATTAAGTTCCGTTCTTACTATCTCGCTCTTGGTGCAGCCTTGGTGGCTCTGGTAATCGTTCCATTTTTTCTAATGAATCTTGACTACAGTCAGACAGCAGTTGGCCAGACAAAGGCTCTGAGTGAAGCTTTGCATGCTCTCTATCTGGCGCAGCCTGTCATCGTCATCTTTACTTCCCTCTATTTTGCCCAGGAGTTTGTCAAGTCTGGGATGCGAACGAATTTTCTAACCGTATCAAATAGAAAGGCTTGGTTGGCTGGGAAATTCCTTTTTCTGGCCGTTCTGCTCTTGGTTCTCTACAGTGTCATGATAGGCAGCTGTTTCTTTGTTATGCTGGCTCGATTTGACCTAGACTTTAGCTGGCCCTTGCTGGGGAAATTCCTCTATTACAGCTCTTTTGGTCTTCTCAGCAATCTTTTTCTGGCTTTTTTAACTGCCGGCCTCGCTTTGCTCTTTCAATCTTGGGTTGTGCCGGTCTCTGTGCTCTTTCCTCTCTTGATTGGTCTCAGTCGTTTGTTGGCAACTTTCATCAAGGAAGCAAAATACCTGCCCGATCTGGCTACCCTAAATCTTTTTGAGTATGAAGGACTTCAGCATTCGATAGATCTATCAGGGTTGGGAATACAGCTGTTCTGGCTAGCTTTGATTTGGAGCTCTGCTATATTCTTGACCTTGAAACGAGATGTTCGCTAGAGGTATGCTATAATGGAAATCATGAGACAGTATCGTATTTTGGTGGTTGATGACGACCGGAGCATTTTAAAGCTAGTGAAAAACGTCCTAGAGCTCGATGCTTATGACGTGACGACGCTTGATCGGATAGAAGAGCTAGAGTTGACGGATTTTGTAGGATATAATTTGATTCTGCTGGATGTGATGATGGAGCCTGTTAATGGTTTTGAGTTGTGTTCCTACATTCGTCCTCATCTTTCGTGTCCAATCATCTTTCTGACGGCTAAGGAGTTAGAGGCGGACAAGGTGGAAGGGCTCTTTCGCGGAGCAGATGACTATATTATCAAGCCTTTTGGGACCAAAGAATTGCTGGCGCGTGTCAGGGCTCATCTTAGGCGGGAGGAAAGACGTGAGGAGCGCTATTCTGAAATTGCTTCTTGTCAATTTTATCCAGAGCGCTATGAAGTTGCCTATTTTGGTAAAGTCTTGAAATTTTCAGAGCGAGAGTTTAAGTTGCTGTATTTACTAGCTAGCAATCCCAAGCAGACCTTTTCAGCTGAACGCCTGCATACTTTACTTTACCCAGAAAGCTCAGAAACACAGCTTCGCTCCATCTCAGAGTATGTATATCAAATTCGCCAAAAATGCAAACAAGAAGGGTTGCAAGCAATTGCAACAGTTAGAGGAGTAGGCTATAGATGGCAATTAGAACCCGAAATTTCAAAAGCCTAGTCTGGACAACTAGCTTGAAAATCGTCTTTTTCCATGTTTTGATTTTTGTGCTTATAGGTTATGAATTTACGCAAGGAAGTGATCACGTTCTTTTCGCCTTGTTTTTCTGGGCAGGGAGTTTGCTGCTGATTACTTTTTATCATATTTTGAAATTGCTCCGAAAAATTGACAGGGAAATAAAAATGCTAAAGAGCGAGAAGCTTTTAGAAGAAAATCAAAGCCAGCTTTTTCGGATTGAGGAAATGCTAGAAGTCTACAGCGATTTACGGAGCAGCCACCAAGAAAATACTCGTCTTCTAGAAAGAGAGCAGCAGCATAATCAGGAGTTGATTTTACAGCTATCAGCGACATCGCACGATTTGAAGACGCCCCTAACTGTGATTAAAGGGAATGCTGAGCTCTTGGAGTTGGCGCAATTGAGCCAGCCGCAGGCAGACTATGCTGCTGAGATTTTGCAGGCCAGTCACAAGATGGAAGAGTATTGTGGCTCTTTGATTGATTACGCTAAGACTTTTCAGATTGATTCTAATCAGTTCAGTCAGCTTTCCTTGGAGGACTTTTTGGCTGATTTAAAGGACGACTGGGCACTGTTCAGCAAACAGGAAAACTATCGTTTCTACCTCCAAGAAGATTGTGATCTTAGTCTGATTTTGTCAATTCATTTGGACTATCTCAAACGAGCTTTGCTCAATATTTTACTGAATGCGCTTGAACATGCTAATCAGGATCAAAAGGAAGTGAAGCTGACGATATCAGTACAGCAGGACCAGTTGGTTTTTGCTATCTGGAACAATGGACCTGCATTTTCAGAGGAGATGCTGCTGGGAGCGGAACAGCTCTTTTATCAGAGTGACCAAAGCCGCAATTCAGCTAATCCCCATCATGGAATCGGCTTAGCCTTTTCTAAGCAGGTGGCTCTCTTGCATGGTGGTCGTTTGACCCTGATCAATCTAGACCAAGGAGGAGCCTCTGTCGAGTTGACAATTTCATTGAAATAAATGAGAATGGAAAATCATAAAAACGCATAATACCAAGTGTCCAAAAGACTTGATATTATGCGTTTGATTTTTTTTATTATGTAAAGATTTACTGGATTTTTCTCTCAAATGGAGTTTTTGTCCAGCCTTGTTTATTTATTTGCGATACAAGCGATCGTATTGGTAGTAAGGGTCAAAGGTTACGTTGATACCTAGTTTGCGAAGGACATTCTTGTCTTCATCGGTCAAAATGATGGTTGAGTGGGCTTCGCTTCCTTTGAGATTCCCAAGTTCCTCCATGGCACGCGCAGCGTCAGGATTTTCCATAGCTGTGATTGCAAGTGCAATCAGGATTTCATTTGAGTGGAGGCGAGGATTGCGACTACCGAGATGATTGATTTTAAGACCTTGAATTGGTTTGACGACTTCAGGTTCGATTAATTTTACTTCCTTAGCGATGTTAGCTGATTTTTTGATGGCATTGATCAAGGCTGCAGCTGTAGGACCAAAGAGTTCAGAGTTCTTGCCAGTGACGATTTCCCCATTTGGCAATTCGAGAGCAAGGGCAGGCCCACCAGTTTCTTCTGCTTTTTGGCGTGCAGCGACAGCAACCTTACGGTCTGCAGGTGTGATACCGAGGTCGTTCATGAGAAGTTCAATTTTCTTGACAGCAGTTTCTCCGACTTTTTCAGCTTTAAAATCAAGAACAGTCTGGTAGTAGCGACGGATGATTTCTTGTTTAGAAGCTTCGATAGCAGATTCATTATCAGTAATAGCGAAGCCAACCATGTTGACACCCATGTCTGTTGGTGAAGCGTATGGAGATTCACCTAGGATACGTTCCAACATACGCTTGAGCACTGGGAAAATTTCGATATCACGGTTGTAATTGACAGTGGTTTCTCCGTAGGTTTGGAGATGGAAAGGGTCAATCATATTAACATCATCAAGGTCTGCGGTTGCAGCCTCGTAGGCCAAGTTGACTGGATGATGAAGGGGTAGGTTCCAAACTGGGAAGGTTTCAAACTTAGCGTAACCAGACTTGATGCCATTGAGTTGGTCATGGTACATATTGGACATACAAGTTGCCAATTTTCCAGAACCAGGTCCAGGAGCTGTCACGACGATCAAGTTACGACTGGTTTTGATGTAGTCGTTTTTCCCCATACCTTCAGGAGAAATGATGTGGTCCATATCGGTCGGATATCCTTTGATCGGATAATGAAGATAAGAATCAATCCCGTTTTTATCTAACTGGTTGCGGAAGGCATCTGCAGCGGGTTGTCCAGCGTATTGTGTGATGACAACCGAACCAACAAAAATTCCCAGCTCATTGAATTTGTCAATCAAACGAAGAACTTCTTGGTCATAAGAAATGCCTAGGTCACCACGCGCTTTAGAATGTTCGATATTGCTTGCGTTAATGGCGATCACAACTTCAACCTTCTCTTTCAATTCTTGCAAGAGCTTGATTTTATTGTCAGGCTCATAACCAGGAAGAACGCGAGCAGCGTGGAAATCTTCTAACATTTTGCCACCAAACTCCAAGTAGAGCTTGCCGTCAAATTGGTTAATGCGCTCCAAAATGTGGTCGCGCTGTAGATTCAAATATTGTTCAGAACTAAAAGCTTGTTTTTTCATTTTTTTACCTCTGACCTCTATTATAATAAAAAATTGGAAGATAGGAAACTACGGAGTCAAAAAAGAAATCAAAAAGATTAGGCAAACGCTTGCACTAAGTTTGAAAAAGCGCTATCATAGACTATAGATTATTAAAATAATGAGGTAAGAAGATGCAAGAAAAATGGTGGCACAATGCCGTAGTCTATCAAGTCTATCCCAAGAGTTTTATGGACAGCAACGGAGATGGAATTGGCGATTTGCCAGGAATTACTAGTAAGTTAGACTATCTAGCTAAGTTAGGAATCACAGCGATTTGGCTTTCTCCTGTTTATGATAGTCCTATGGATGATAATGGTTATGATATTGCTGATTATCAAGCGATTGCAGCTATTTTCGGAACCATGGAGGACATGGATGAACTCATCGCAGAAGCTAAGAAGCGTGATATTCGAATTATCATGGACTTGGTAGTCAATCATACCTCAGATGAACACGCATGGTTTGTCAAGGCTTGTGAGAATCCTGATAGCCCTGAGCGTGACTACTATATCTGGCGAGATGAGCCCAATGATTTGGAGTCTATCTTTAGTGGGTCTGCTTGGGAATACGATGAAAAGTCGGGTCAATACTATCTCCACTTTTTCAGTAAGAAACAGCCGGATCTCAACTGGGAGAATGAAAAACTTCGTCAGAAAATCTATGAGATGATGAACTTCTGGATTGATAAAGGTATTGGTGGTTTCCGTATGGATGTCATTGACATGATTGGGAAAATTCCTGATGAGAAGGTAGTGAATAATGGTCCTATGCTCCATCCCTATCTCAAGGAAATGAATCAGGCGACCTTTGGCGACAAAGATCTTTTGACAGTAGGGGAAACATGGGGGGCAACGCCAGAGATTGCCAAATTCTACTCTGATCCAAAGGGACAAGAATTGTCTATGGTCTTCCAGTTTGAACACATCTGTCTTCAATATCAAGAAGGGCAACCTAAGTGGCACTACCAAAAAGAGTTAAATGTAGGGAAGTTGAAAGAAATCTTCAACAAATGGCAGACAGAGTTAGGAGTTGAAGACGGCTGGAATTCCCTCTTCTGGAACAATCATGACCTTCCTCGCATCGTCTCTATCTGGGGAAATGAGCAAGAATACCGTGAAAAATCTGCTAAAGCCTTTGCGATTTTGCTTCATCTCATGAGAGGGACGCCTTATATCTATCAGGGTGAAGAGATTGGAATGACCAACTATCCTTTTGAAACACTGGACCAAGTAGAAGATATTGAATCCCTCAACTATGCGCGTGAAGCTCTTGAAAAAGGTGTTCCGCTCGAGGAAATTATGGACAGTATCCGTGTCATCGGACGTGATAATGCCCGTACCCCGATGCAATGGGACGAGAGCAACAACGCTGGCTTCTCAACAGGTCAACCTTGGTTGGCAGTTAATCCAAACTATCAAGAAATCAACGTTCAAGAAGCACTAGCAAACCCAGATTCGATTTTCTATACTTATCAAAAACTCGTGCAAATCCGTAAGGAGAACAGCTGGCTGATTCGAGCTGACTTTGAATTGCTTGATACAGCTGACAAGATCTTTGCTTATATCCGTAAGGACGGTGACCGTCGTTTCCTAGTTGTGGCTAACTTGTCCAATGAAAAACAAAACTTTTCAGTAGAAGGAAGAGTTAAGTCAATCTTGATTGAAAACACTACTGCTAAAGAAGCAGTTGAAAAACAAACCTTGGCTCCATGGGATGCCTTCTGTGTGGAACTAACGGATTAAAATAAGTGAACCTCAAGCCTTTGATGCTTGGGGTTCTTTTACTAAAAAATATATAGAAAAGCCTCTAAAAAATATTTGTTAGAATTTTCTAAAAAATCTGGCTAAAGTCCTTGCTTTTATGAAAAAATAGGGTATAATGGTGAAAACACTATCTTTAAGGAGATTACTTATGAAATCGAAAAAGTGGCTCTTAGGAGCAGGTGCTGTTTTGAGTGCAGCCATACTGTTAACTGCTTGTGGGCAAAGTGAAAAGAAAGCGGATGCTCCCAAGACTTTCTCTTATGTCTACGCTATGGATCCATCTTCTTTGGATTATAGTGTGACGAGCAAGAGCTCAACCTCTGACGTTATAGCAAACGTTGTTGATGGTCTTTTGGAAAATGATAAGTATGGGAACTTAATTCCATCACTTGCAGAAGACTGGTCTGTTTCAAAGGATGGTTTGACTTACACCTACAAACTTCGTAAGGGTGTAAAATGGTATACTTCTGATGGAGAAGAATACGCTGAAGTTAAGGCCAAAGACTTTGTTACTGGGCTTAAACATGCTGCTGACGGAAAATCAGATGGTCTTTCTTTGATTCAGGATTCTATCAAAGGTTTGGCAGAGTATGTTAGTGGTGAGAGCAATGATTTCTCTACCGTAGGAGTTAAGGCTGTTGATGATTACACGGTAGAATACACGCTCAA
Organism: Streptococcus sp. KHUD_016; assembly: GCF_051106465.1. Taxonomy (GTDB): domain Bacteria; phylum Bacillota; class Bacilli; order Lactobacillales; family Streptococcaceae; genus Streptococcus. The sequence continues at coordinate 304,672 of NZ_CP193663.1, forward strand.
CAAACCAGAAAGTTTCTGGAACTCTAAGGTCACAACTGCAACCATGCTGCCAGTTAATGAAGAATTTTTGAATTCTAAAGGGAGCGACTACGGTGCACCAACCCCATCAGGTATCCTATATAATGGTCCTTATTTCTTGAAATCATTGACTTCAAAATCAGTCATCGAATATGAAAAGAATCCAAACTACTGGGATAAGGACAATGTCAAGATTGACAATATTAAACTAACTTTCTACGATGGATCAGACCAAGAATCTTTGATTCGTAGCTTTACACAAGGTGCCTATACAACAGCTCGTCTCTTCCCAACAAGTTCAAATTTTGAGTCAACTAAACAAGAGTACGGCGATAAGATTGTTTATAGTCCACAAGAAGCGACAAGCTACTACCTCACTGTTAACGTAAACCGCCAATCTTATAATAAAACAGCCAAAACAGACGAGGCTCAAAAAACTTCAACGAAAGAAGCTCTTCTCAACAAGAACTTCCGTCAGGCGCTGAACTTTGCTCTTGACCGTCATTCTTATACTGCTCAGTTGAATGGTGAAGAAGGTGCGAACAAGATTATCCGTAACAGCCTAGTGCCTCATGACTACGTTCAAGTGGGTGAAAAAACCTTTGGAGAGTTGGCACAGGCAGAGCTCGTTTCATATGGAGACCAGTGGAAAGATGTAGCCCTTACAGATGGCAAGGATACGATTTACAGTCCTGAAAAAGCTAAGGCAGCCTTTGCTAAAGCCAAGGAAGAATTGCAAGCCAAGGGTGTTACCTTCCCAATCCATTTGGATATCCCCGTTGAACAAACAGATGTAATCGCGGTTCAACAAACCAACTCACTCAAGCAGTCTATCGAATCATCACTTGGTACTGAAAATGTCATTGTTGATGTCCTTCAAATGACCGATAATGAGAAAATAAGCATTACGTCTCAAGCCAAGGTTCCATCCCAAAAAGACTATGACTTGAACGGAACTGGTTGGGGACCAGACTATCAAGACCCAGCTACCTACCTCAACATCCTTGATGCTAAGAAGGGTTCTGCCCTTAAACACTTGGGGATCACTCGTGGAAAAGATCCAGAAGTGATGGCTCAAGTCGGTCTAGACGAATACAAGAAACTCTTGGATGATGCCGCAGCTGAAACAAGCGACCTTAATAAGCGTTACGAAAAATACGCTAAAGCGCAAGCTTGGGTATCTGATAGTTCGCTTTTGATCCCAGTTGCTTCTTCAGGTGGTTCTCCAACTGTTAGCCGTACTGTACCATTCACAAAAGCATACTCTCAAGTCGGAATCAAGGGAGACCCATTTGTGTTCAAAGGTTTGGAATTGCAAAATGATGTTGTGACTGCAAAAGAATACGAAGAAGCCTTCAAGAAATGGCAACAAGAAAAAATCGAAACAAATGCCAAATACCAAAAAGAACTTGAAAAACACGTCAAGTAATCTATAAACAGAAAAGGAAGTTGCAGGAAACTGTGCTTCCTTTTTTTGTTTTGAGACACCAGTTGTCATAAAAGTAGTAACTTTACATTTTTGAATAAATTTGATAAAATATAGTTATGTTATAAAAAGTGACATAAAGGAGCGAATGATGATCAAACTGAAAAAAAGACTAATCGGGACAGGTCTCGTCTTAGCGACAGGGATTTTACTGACAGCTTGTGGACAGTCAAATACTGATACAAGCACTTTCTCATCAACATTTAGTGCAAATCCGACGACGTTTAACTATCTTTTAGACTATTATGCAGATAACACTGCCGTTATTACCAATCTTGTAGATGGTTTGTTAGAAAATGATAGCTATGGGAATCTAACGCCAGCTCTAGCTGAAGATTGGTCAGTTTCGGCGGATGGTTTAACCTATACCTATAAACTCAGAAAAGATGCCAAGTGGTATACAGCTGACGGTGAGGAATATGCTTCAGTCAAAGCTCAGGATTTTGTCACTGGGATCAAATATGCCGCGGACAACAAGGGGCAAGCCATGGATCTGATCCAAAATTCAATCAAGGGATTGAATGACTATGTGACGGGTGTGACCAATGACTTTTCAACTGTCGGTGTCAAAGCCTTGGATGATTACACAGTCGAGTACACTTTGACTCGACCAGAACCGTATTGGAATTCAAAGACAACCAATAGTATTCTTTTCCCAGTCAACGAAGAGTTCTTGAAATCAAAGGATAAAGATTTTGGTACCTTGACACCAGACAGTATCCTTTATAACGGTCCCTATCTGTTAAAAGATTTCACATCAAAATCTTCGATCGAATATGTGAAGAATCCACACTATTATGATCATGATAAAGTAACCATTGAAAAAGTTAAGTTAGCTTACTTTGATGGGTCAGATCAGGAGATGACCATTCGAAACTTTGAAAGTGGTGCTTACTCGATTGCAGGAGTCTATCCAAATAGTTCGAACTATGCTAAGACAAAAGAAAAATACCAAGACAATATCGTCTATAGCTTACAAGATAAGACATCTTGGTACTTTAACTTTAACGTCAACCGCAAAACCTATAATCATACCGCTAAAACAACGGACGAACAAAAGAAATCAGCTCAAACAGCTATCTTAAATAAAAATTTCCGTCAGGCTATCAACTTTGGTATTGATCGAACAGCCTACTCTGCTCAATCTAACGGTGAAGAAGCAGCGAGCAAAACCCTTCGTAATACTCTAGTTCCTCCAATATTTGTCCAGGTGGGAGATAAGACCTTTGGAGAAGTAACAGCTTCTAAGCTTGTGAACTACGGAACTGAGTGGTCAGGTATCAATTTGGCAGATGCTCAAGATGCCTACTTTAACAAGGAAAAGGCCCAAGCAAAATTTGCGGAAGCTAAAAAGGAATTGGAAGCCCAAGGCGTGACTTTCCCAATCCATTTGGATGTCCCTGTTGATCAGACGAATAAAAATGCGGTTTCTGGTATGAACTCGGTTAAACAAACCCTTGAAACAGTACTAGGTTCTGACAATATCGTCATTGATGTTCAACAGCTTTCTACAGATGACTTTGGAAATGTTGCCTTCCTAGCACCAAATCCAGCAGCTCGTGATTACGACCTAAACTTTGATGGTTGGGTTGGTGATTACCAGGATCCATCAACTTATCTAGATCCCTTCAATGCTGAAACTGGTTTCTATCTCAAAATTTTTGGTCTTGATGCCAAGGAAGACCAAGAGCTCATTAAGAGTTTGGGGCTCGATACCTATACACAACTCCTGAAAGAAGCAGATGCAGAGAACAAAGATGTCGCTAAGCGTTATGAAAAATACGCTGAAGCTCAAGCTTGGATGATTGACAATTCTCTGGTCATGTCTGCTATGTCAAATGGCGGTACAGCCTCTGTAACTAAAGTAACTCCGTTTACACGTGCCTACTCCCTAGTAGGTATCAAGGGTGACGGAAATAATTATAAGTACATGAGATTACAAAAAGATCCTGTTACCAAGAAACAATTTGACGAAGCCAAGGCTAAGTGGGAAGAAGAAAGTAAAAAAGCTGTCGAAAAGAGTCAAAAAGAGTTTGAAAACCACGTAAAATAAGATTACAGACAAGGTTGCCCCTGAGCGCCTTGTCTTTTTGTGCAGAATGGCATTCGGAACTTTGCTTATATTTCAGAGCAACTTAAGAGAACAAAAGCGAATGAA